>CALCDT010000267.1 GCA_937900425.1 uncultured Alphaproteobacteria bacterium
GAACTCGGTGCCGGCCGGGGCGCCGCCGGTCAGCGGGCCGGCGCCGAGCCGCTGCAGGCGCGCGGCCCATTCGACCGACTCGAGGCCGGCGGCGAAGTCTGCGTCGGCGAGGGCGAAGCCACCGTGGCGCAGGGCGGCGACGGCGGTGCCGGCGTTCATGAACTGGTGCTGGCCGGGCAGGCGCGGGCGCGGCAGGTCGATCAGGCCGCCGCCGTCCTGGTAGACGAGGCGGCCGTGCTCCTCGTGGACCGTGAAGTCCTGGCCGCCCATCATCAGCGCCGCGCCGCGGGCGGCGGCCTCGCGCTCGATCACCGCGCGGGCCCCGTCGAAGGTCTGGGCGCTGGCGACGACCCTGCCCCCCCGCTTGATGATGCCGGCCTTCTCGAAGGCGATGGCGGCGACGGTGTCGCCGAGGAAGGACTGGTGGTCGAGCGAGATCGAGGTGATCACGGAGACCGCCGGCGCGGCGATGACGTTGGTGGCGTCGAAGCGGCCGCCGAGGCCGACCTCGAGCAGGACCACGTCGGCCGGATGCTCGGCGAACAGCAGGAAGCCGGCGGCGGTGAGCAGTTCGAACAGGGTGATCGGCGCGTCGCCGTTGGCCGCCTCGACCCGGGCGAGGGCGTCGGCGAAGGGCGCGTCGGCGACATAGGCGCTGCGGCCCGGCCCGCCGGCGAGGCGGTAGCGTTCGTTGAAGCGCACCAGATGCGGCGAGGTGTGGGTGTGGACGCGCCGGCCCGAGGCCTCCAGCATCGCCCTGAGGAAGGCGATGGTCGAGCCCTTGCCGTTGGTGCCGGCGACGTGGATCACCGGCGGCAGGCGGTGCTGCGGGTCGCCGACGGCCGCCAGCAGGCGCTCGATGCGGCCGAGCGAAAGGTCGTAGCCTTTCGGCCATCGCGCCGAGAGGCGGTCGAGGATGTCGGGGAGAGCCGGCATGGCGGGGGTTCCGGGCCCCTCAGCTCGGATCGGGGGTGCCGTCGGCCGGAGCGGCGCTCGCCTGCGCCGCGGGCGCGGCTTCGGCCCGCGTTCCGGTGAGCAGGCGGCAGAGCCGGGCCAGCGTCGGGCGCATCTGGTGGCGGTGGACCACCATGTCGACCATGCCGTGGGCGAAGAGATATTCGGAGCGCTGGAAGCCCTCGGGCAGCTTCTCGCGGATGGTCTGCTCGATCACCCGCGGCCCGGCGAAGCCGATCAGGGCGCCGGGTTCGGCGACGTGGACGTCGCCCAGCATGGCGTAGGAGGCGGTGACGCCGCCGGTGGTCGGGTTGGTCAGCACCACGATGTAGGGCAGCCCGGCCTCGCGCAGCGCCTCGATCGCCACCGTGGTGCGCGGCATCTGCATCAGCGACAGGATGCCTTCCTGCATGCGGGCGCCCCCGGAAGCGCAGAACATGATGAAGGGCGCCGAGCGTTCGACCGCGGCGAGCATGCCGGTGACGATCGCCTCGCCGGCGGCCATGCCGAGCGAGCCGCCCATGAAGTCGAAATCCTGGACGCCGGCGACGACGACAAGGCCCTCGAGGCGGCCGGCGCCGACGAGCACGGCGTCGTCGCGCCCGGTCTTGGCCCGGGCGTCCTTGAGCCGGTCGGCGTAGCGCTTCTCGTCGCGGAACTTCAGCGGATCGGCCGGGACGGCGGGCAACGCGATCGTCTCGTAGTCGCCGCCGTCGAACAGCGACTTGAGTCGGCGGGCCGCCGGCATGCGCATGTGGTAGCCGGACTTCGGGATGACCCAGTCGTTGGCCTCGAGGTCGCGGTGGAACACCATTTCGCCGGATTCGGGGCACTTGACCCAGAGGTTCTCGGGCACCTCGGGCTTGACCAGAAGCTGGCGGATCTTCGGGCGGACGACGTTGTTGATCCAGTTCAAGACGACACCTTCCCTCGATTCCCCGGACGCCGCACAGGCCCGTGCCCGGTTCGCCCCCGCGGGACACGGCCCTCGCGCGGCGGCGCCGGCCGACCGGCGGGCTCCGGCATGCGGCTCCGCCACGGCGGCGGCGGAGGCTTCTCCTGAAATCGTGGCCGCATGACGTCGGCGCGCGCAGGCGCCGTCCGGGGGCAGCCCGGCGCGGCCGTTCCGCGTCTCGTCTAGCGGAATTCGCCGGCAACGTCGAGGCGTCTTGCGGATCAGGAGATATGCGCCCGCCGGTCGGCCGCCGGGGTGACGCCGGCGGTGGGCGCCCCGTCAGCTGATGCCGATCAGGATGCCCGACAGGAAGACCAGGAAGCCGCCGACCACCACCTGGAAGGCCGCCCGCAGAAACGGCGTGTCCATGTATTTCCAGCGGATCCACGAGATCGCCCAGAGTTCGATCAGCACGACGACGACGGCGACGGTGGTGGCGGTGGCGAAATGCGGGATCAGGTAGGGCAGCGCGTGGCCGAGGCCGCCGGCCGCCGTCATCACACCCGCCGCGAGGCCGCGGATCCAGGGACTGCCGCGCCCGGTGAGCGAGCCGTCGTCGGAGGCCGCCTCGGTGAAGCCCATCGAGATGCCGGCGCCGATCGAGGCGGCGAGGCCGACGAGAAAGGTCTGCCAGGTGTCGCCGGTGGCGAAGGCGGCGGCGAAGACCGGGGCCAGCGTCGACACCGACCCGTCCATCAGGCCGGCGAGGCCGGGCTGGACGATCTGCAGCAGGAAGCGGCGACGCTCGGCGTCCGCCTCCGAGCCGAGCGCCTCGGCGGTGAGATGGGTTTCGCCGAGCTGCCGCGCCCTGGTCTCGTGGCCGCGTTCGGCGGCAGCGAGCTGGCCGAGCAGCGTCCTGAGACCGGCGTCGGTCGTCCGCGCCGCCGCCTTCAGGTAGAAGTCGGCCGCGGCCACCTCCATGTCCATCGCCTCGCGGCGGACCCGGTCGATGCCGAGCGGGCGCACCAGCCAGTAGGGCTTGCGCGGGTAGAAGCCGCGCACGTGCTCGCGCCGGATCAGCGGCACCACCTCGCCGAACATGTCGCGGTGCCTCTCGATCAGCCGGTCGCGGTGGGCGAGTTCCTCCGCCGCCATCGCCTCGAACACCGCCGCGGTCGCCGGGTGGTCGTCCTTCAGCGCGTCGGCGTAGGTGGCGTAGATGCGCATGTCCTCCTCCTCCGCCGAAATGGCGAGGGCCAGCACCTCCTGTTCGGAGAGGTCGGAGAAGTCACGGCGGGCGAGATTGAACATTAGCGTAATCTCACTTTAGAATTATTCCGGGATATAGCCGCGACCGGACCGCCCGGCAAGGGGTGACCTCGCGACCGGGCGTCCCGTCCCGACTCCCGTGTCTCGACTCCAGCGCCCGGCGGCGGCTCGCGCGCGGCGACAGCCTACGCGCCCGCGGCCGGCGCGCAGAGATGGGACGAACCCCGACGGACACGGCGCAGGGGTGGACGCCGCGGCCGCTCGCCGTCGTGCCGAAACCCTTGCCATCGCCGGCCGGGGCGTGGAGGATCGGCGCCGCCGACCACCGGAGATCCCGCCTTGCCCCATCCAAAGCCCCGCATCCTCGTCTTCGCCGGCTCGATCCGCAGCGGCTCCCACAACGCCCGCCTCGCCGCCCTCGCCGCCAAGACGCTGGCGCTGCGCGACGCCGAGGTGACGCTGATCTCGCTCGCCGACTATCCGCTGCCGATCTACGACGGCGACCTCGAGGCGGCCGAGGGGGTGCCGGAGAACGCGAAGAAGCTGCACCGCCTGTTCGCGGCCCATCAGGGCATCTTCATCGCCTCGCCGGAATACAACGGCTCCTACACGCCGCTGCTCAAGAACACGATCGACTGGGTCAGCCGGGTGCGCAACGCCGACTGGGGCCTCGCCTTCCGCGGCCGGGTCTTCGCCGTCGGCGGCGCCTCGCCCGGCGTCTACGGCGCGATGCGCTCGCTGCTGCATTTCCGGCACGTGCTGGAGATCGGCATCGGCGCGACGGTGATCCCCGAGCAGATCGCCGTCGGCGGCGCCGCCGAAGCCTTCACCGACAAGGGCGACTTCACGGCCGAGGCCAACACCAGGCGGCTCGGCGCGATGCTCGACCGGCTGGTCGAGGAGGCGGCCCGCTACGCCTCGCCGTGAGCCGGGCCCGTGAGACCGGGACCCGACCGCGGGCGGTGATGGTGGGCGTGGGCGGCGGCGGGGCCGGTCCGCCCCCCTATCCCTCGCCTCCGCCGGTCCCCGTCCCCCGCCACGTGTCGTCCGCCCACATCGCCGCGTGAGCCTCGCGATAGGTCGGGTGGGCGAGGGTGACGCCGAGATCGCGGGCGAGGCGGCCGTTGGCGACCCGCTTGTTCTCGCCATAGAACGAGCGCGCCATCGGTGAAAGGTCGGCCGTCGCGAAGGCCTGCTCCGGCGGCGGGGCGACGCCCATCAGACCGGCGGCGAAGGTGACGACGTCCTGGGGCGGCGCCGGCTCTTCGTCGCAGACGTTGAAGACGCCCGCCGCCCTCCGCCCGATCGCGGCCGCGGTGACGGTGGCGATGTCGTCGACGTGGATGCGGTTGAAGACCTGGCCGGGCTTGACCAGCCGGCGGGCGGTGCCGGCCTCGAGCTTGACGAAGGCGTTGCGACCGGGACCGTAGATGCCGGCTAGGCGCAACAGCGCCAGCGGCACGCCCTTCTCCGCCGCCAGCGCCCGCCATTCCGCCTCGACGGCGAGGCGGGCCTTGGAGCGCCGGCTGACCGGGTGGCAGACGGTGGTCTCGTCGACCCAGGCGCCGCCGTAGTCGCCGTAGACGCCGATGGTCGACCAGTAGCCGATCCACTCCAGCGCCGGGGCGGCGAGGATGTCGGCGCCATGGTGGGCGAGCACGGGATCGCCGGCCTCGCCCGGGGCGACCGACAGCACGAGATGGGTCGCCGTGGCGAGCGCAGCGGCGACGCCTTCGCCCGGCCGTTCGCCATCGAACAGCAGCGGCTCGACGCCGGCGGTGCGAAGGTCGGCGAAGCGGTCGGCGTGGCGGGTGGTGCCGACGATGCCCTGCGCGGTGCCGGAAAGGCGGCGGGCGAGGGCGAGGCCGGAATAGCCGGCGCCGAAGATGAAGAGACGCATCGAGGCCTCGGGAAGCGTGTGTCGAAGGGGCGGACGGATCAGGCGGCGAGCCGGGCGAGGTCGGCGCGCTCCAGCGCCTCGATCCGCGCGGCGATCTTCTCCGCCGGCCAGTTCCACCAGGCGATGGCGAGCAGGGCGGCCACGGTCTCCTCGGGAAAGCGCATCCGGATCAGGCGGGCCGGATTGCCGCCGACGATCGCGTAGGGCGGAACGTCGGTGGTCACCACCGAGCGGGCCGCGACGATGGCGCCGGAACCGACGGTGACGCCGGGCATCACGGTGACGCCGTCGCCGAACCAGACGTCGTGGCCGACGACGGTGTCCTTCGCCGGCAGATCGAGATAGTCGCCGATGGTGGCCGGATCGAAGATGCGGAAGGGAAAGGTCGAGAAGCCGGCCATCGGATGATTGGCCGAGGAGGTGATGAAGCGGGTGCCCTCGGCGATCTGCACGAAGCGGCCGATCGTCAGGCTCTCGCGGCTGAAGGGGTAGAGATAAGGCGCGATCGTACCGGCGACGTCGGCCGGCTCGGTCCGGTCGCTGTAGTAGCTGAAATCGCCGACGGCGATGCGCGGATGGTCGATGGCGCGGGCGAGATTGACGAGGCCGTTCACCGCGCGCCCGTCGGAGAAGGCCATCGGATGGCGCCGCGCCGGGTCGAAGAAGGCCATGGTCGTGCTCCGTGTCGTCGGCCGCGAAGGTTTCCGCTTGTGGCACGAAGGGCGGAGCGGCGGCAAGGCGGGGAGGACGGCGAGTGGGGGTGCATCGAGGTCGGGCGGCGCGATTGCATCGCCCGCCGAAGGCCCTACATATGGCGGCAGATTTCCGCGCTCCCACCCCGGCGGCCCCGCCGGCGGACACACCCCCGGCGGATCGGCGCCCGATCCGGCCGCCGTCCGATCCGCCCGCTGCGAAGGCGACCATCCATGTCCGACACCCCCTCCCTGCCCGTCTGGCACGGCACCACCATCGTCACCGTCCGCAAGGGCGGCAAGGTCGTCGTCGCCGGCGACGGCCAGGTCTCGATCGGCCAGACCGTGATCAAGCACAGCGCCCGCAAGGTCCGCCGCCTCGCCGGCGGTAACGTCATCGGCGGCTTCGCCGGGGCGACGGCCGACGCCTTCACGCTGTTCGAGCGGCTCGAGGCCAAACTCGAGCAGTATCCCTCGCAGCTGACGCGGGCCTGCGTCGAGCTCGCCAAGGACTGGCGCACCGACAAATACCTGCGGCGGCTCGAAGCGATGATGCTGGTCGCCGACCCGCAGGTCTCCCTCGTGCTCACCGGCACCGGCGACGTGCTGGAGCCGGAGAACGGCGTGATGGCGATCGGCTCGGGCGGCAACTACGCCCTCGCCGCCGCCCGCGCCCTGATCGACACCGACGCCGACGCCGAGACCATCGCCCGCAAGGCGATGAGGATCGCCGCCGAGATCTGCGTCTACACCAACGAGAACGTCGTGCTGGAGAGCCTCGATGCGGCGTGACGATCTCGAGGCCGCCGTCGCCGCCGGCGTGCTCGACGCCGCCTCGGCCGCGCGGCTGGAACGATTCCTCGAGACCCGGCGCGCCGAGACCGTGGAGCGGATCGGCGACGAGGGCGTGCGCTTCGCCCGCGGCTTCCACGACGTCTTCATCACCATCGGCATCGTGCTGATGGGGATCGCCGCCAGCGTCGGCCTCACCTTCACCTCCGGCGGCGGCCGCCTCGCCCCGACGCTGGTCGCCGGCGGCGCGGCGCTGGTCGCCTGGGCGCTCGCCGAGCATCTCACCCGCCGCCGCCGGCTGGTGCTGCCGAGCATCGCCCTCGACCTCGGTTTCGTCCTCTTCGCCACGCTCGCGATCGGCGAGGCGCTCGGCATCGGCGACGGCCTTTCCACCGATCCGCTGTTCGGCCAGCTCGGCGCCCTTTCCCGGATCGACGAGCGCGGCGCGGTATTGACCGCGCTGGTCGCGGCCTGCCTCGCCGCCGGGGCCTTCTTCTGGCGCTTCCGCCTGCCCTTCGCCGTGGCGACGCTGGCGGCCGCACTCGCCGGCCTCGTCCTGTTCCTGCTGCTCGAAGCGGCGGAGAGCTTCGTGCTCGCCAACAGCTTCGCCGTGCTGCTCGCCGTCGGCCTCGTGATCTTCGCGGCGGCGCTGGCGCTCGACCTTTCCGACGCCGAACGGCGCACCGTCCGGGCCGACATGGCCTTCTGGCTGCACCTGCTCGCGGCGCCGATGGTGGTCCACGGCCTGATCATGATCACCGTCGGCGGCTTTCCCGAAACGCCCGGCGACGCCAGCATCGTCGTCGGCCTCGTCGTCCTGCTCGGCCTCCTCGCCGTGGTGCTCGACCGGCGGGCGCCGCTGGTCTCGGTGCTCGGCTATTTCGGCGTCGCGCTCTACCAGATCTTCGGCTCGTCGCAGAGCGTCGACCGCACCCTGGTTCTGATCGTCACCCTGCTGGTGCTCGGCGGCGCCGTCGTGCTGCTCGGCGCCGGCTGGCAGGCGAGCCGACGCGCCCTTCTGCTCCATCTGCCGCTTCCCGCCCTCGCGAAGCGCCTCGCCCCGATCCCGGAACGCATCTGATGACCGACTTCTCCCCCCGTGAAATCGTTTCCGAACTCGACCGCTACGTCGTCGGCCAGGGCGATGCCAAGCGCGCCGTCGCCGTGGCCCTGCGCAACCGCTGGCGCCGCCAGCAGCTCACCGGCAGCCTGCGCGAGGAGGTGCTGCCGAAGAACATCCTGATGATCGGGCCGACCGGCGTCGGCAAGACCGAGATCTCGCGCCGCCTCGCCAGGCTCGCCGGCGCGCCCTTCCTGAAAGTGGAGGCCACCAAGTTCACCGAGGTCGGCTACGTCGGCCGCGACGTCGAGCAGATCGTGCGCGACCTCGTCGAGGTCGGCATCCAGCTGGTGCGCGAGAAGAAGCGCAAGGACGTGCGCGCCAAGGCCCACGCCCAGGCCGAGGAGCGGGTACTCGACGCCCTCGTCGGCCCGGCGGCGAGCCCGGCGACCCGCGACGCCTTCCGCAGGAAGCTGCGCGCCAACGAACTCGACGACAAGGAGATCGAGGTCGAGGTCTCGGCCGCGCCGCAGATGCCGAGCTTCGACGTGCCCGGCATGCCCGGCGCCTCGGTCGGCGTCATGAACCTCAACGACATGATGTCGAAGCTGATGGGCGGGCAGAAGAAGACCCGGCGCATCACCGTGAAGGACAGCTACGAGCTCCTGATCTCCGAGGAGAGCGACAAGCTGCTCGACCAGGACCAGCTCGTCGCCGAGGCGATCGAGGCGGTGGAGAACAACGGCATCGTCTTCCTCGACGAGATCGACAAGATCTGCGCGCGCGAGGGCCGCATGGGCGGCGACGTCTCGCGTGAGGGCGTGCAGCGCGACCTCTTGCCCCTGATCGAGGGCACGACGGTCTCCACCAAGCACGGCCCGGTCAAGACCGACCACATCCTGTTCATCGCGTCGGGCGCCTTCCACGTGGCAAAACCCTCCGACCTCCTGCCCGAGCTGCAGGGCCGGCTGCCGATCCGCGTCGAGCTCAAGGCGCTGTCGCGCGCCGACCTGCGCCGCATCCTGACCGAGCCGGAGGCGAGCCTCATCAAGCAATACGTGGCGCTGATGGCGACCGAGGGCGTTTCCCTCGACATCACCGACGACGCGGTCGACGCCGTCGCCGACATCGCGGTCGACGTCAACGCTTCCGTCGAGAACATCGGCGCCCGCCGGCTGCAGACCATCATGGAGCGGGTGCTCGACGAGATCTCCTTCACCGCCCCCGACCGCGGCGGCGAGACCATCCGCATCGACGGCGCCTACGTGAAGACGGCGGTCGGGGACCTCGCGAAGAACACCGACCTCAGCCGGTTCATCCTTTGACGGCGGCGGCGAGCCGGCGACCCCGGCCCCGCCCGTTTCAGCCACGACCCCAGCCGGCGTCTCCCGGCCGCCGAACCCGCGGCGCTCTTGAACGGGAGGATGATCGTCCCACTTCCTCAAGGAGCCCATCCGCCCCGGGAGCGCCATGATGCGATCAGCCGTCCTTGTCACCGCCGCGCTCGTCGCGGTTCTTTCCGTGCGGCCCGCCCTCGCCGAGGCGGTGGACGTCGAGCTGGTGCTCGCCGCCGACGGCTCGGGCTCGATCGACGACGACGAACTCGCCCTGCAGCGGCGCGGCTACGCCGAGGCGATCACCAGCCGCGAGGTGCTGGACGTGGTGCGCGGCGGCTATCACGGCACCATCGCCATCGCCTATGTCGAATGGGGCGCCGCCGCCTCCCAGCACACCATCGTCGACTGGACGCTGATCCACGACGAGGCCTCGGCCGCCGCCTTCGCCGAAAAGCTGGTCTCCGAGCCGCGGGCGGCCTTCGGCCACAACTCGATCTCGGCGGTGATCGACTATTCGGTGCGGATGATCGAAGGCAACGGCTTCGAAGGCGTCAAGAAGGTGATCGACGTCTCCGGCGACGGGCCGAACATCGGCGGCCGGCCGGTGTGGGAAGCACGCGACGACGCGGTGGCGCGCGGCATCACGATCAACGCCCTCGTCATCGCCCGGCCCGGCGGCTACTCGATGACGATGGGCGGCGAGGCGCTGGCGCAGCATTACGAGCGCGACGTGATCGGCGGCCTCGGCGCCTTCGTCATGACCGCCGACGAGACGACGTCCTTCGCCACCGCCGTGCGCCGCAAGATGGTCCAGGAGATCGCCGCCCGCTGAGCGGCGGCGCGGGCGGCGGGGATGCAATCCTGTGGCGGAGGCTCTATATCGGGCGCCGGTCCGCCACGCCCCGCGAGAGAACCATGTCGCTGACGCCGCAAGAGATCGAACGCTACGCCCGCCACATCGTGCTGCGCGAGGTCGGCGGGCCGGGGCAGCAGAAGCTCAAGGCGGCGCGGGTGCTCGTCGTCGGCGCCGGCGGCCTCGGCGCCCCGGCGATCCAGTATCTGGCGGCGGCGGGCGTCGGCACCCTCGGCCTCGTCGACGACGACACCGTCTCGCTGTCCAACCTGCAGCGTCAGGTGATCCACGGCACCGGGGCGATCGGCCGGCCGAAGGTGGAGAGCGCCGCCGAGGCCGTCGCCCGGATCAACCCCCACGTCGCCGTCGAGACCCACGAAATCCGCCTGACCGAGGCCAACGTCGCCGACCTCGTGCCGCGCTACGACGTGATCGTCGACGGCTCGGACAATTTCACGACACGCTACCTGCTCGCCGACGGAGCCGCGGCGGCGGCCCGGCCGCTGGTGTCGGCGGCGATCGGCGCCTTCGACGGCTCGCTGACGGTGCTGAAGCCCTACGAGAGCGGCGCCGACGGGAGGCCGAACCCGTCCTACCGCGACCTCTTTCCCGAACCGCCACCGGCCGGCTCGGTGCCGACCTGCGCCGAGGCCGGGGTGGTCGGCGCGCTGCCCGGCATCCTCGGCTCGCTGCAGGCGATGGAGGTGATCAAGCTCGTCTGCGGCATCGGCGAGCCGCTGGTCGGCCGGCTGCTGCTGGTCGACGCCCTGTCGATGCGCTTCGAGACGATCCGCTACAAAGCCCGGCGGCGCGGAGCGGCGTGAACGGGCGGCGGGTTCGAGGGTCCAGGCGCCCCGTTCGGCGGACGTCGAGCATCGGAGCACCCGGCCCCGTCCTTCGACACGGGCGCTGACGCCCCCTCCTCAGGATGAGGCCTCCGACAGGTTTATGCTTTTCTCGCCGAGGCTTGACCCTGTCCCTCATCCCGAGGAGGCCCGAAGGAGCGTCTCGAAGGACGAGGGAGAGGCCCGGGCCGAGCCGCGCCGACGGCCGGCTCGCCACTCCCCAAAGGTCCCGACTCGCGGAACCGCATGAAATGAGGCATGCTGACCGAAAGGGATCGAACCGTGCGTCGCCGGCGCGGTGACCCGTGAAGAACCGGCCGCGCCGGCGCGGCCGGTCGACGAGGAGAGAGCGATGACCAGGAAAGACAAGAAACTGCTGCGCCTGTTCGCGCTGTCGCTCTCGGCCGCCGGCATCCTGGTGGCGATGATCTCGGCGACGCTCGAGGCCAACGCGGCCTGAAAGCGCGACTCCGGGACGCGGCCCGACCGGGCGGCCGCGCCGCCGCGACAACAAGAAGCCGGAGGCCTCGACGACCTCCGGCTCTGCTGGCGATCATGTCCGCCCCGCCGTCGCTGTCGCCCCGACGTCGGGGTCCCGATCTCAGGACCCCTAATGTCAGGGCGCGGGCGGGCTTTCCGCCCGGCGCCCCCTCAGAGCGCGTTGGCGATCCAGTTCTTGAGATCGGTCTTCGACGCCGCGCCGACCTTCATGGCGGCGGGCTTGCCGTCCTTGAACAGGATCAGCGTCGGGATCGAGCGCACGCCGTATTTGATGGCGGTGTTCTGGTTGTTGTCGATGTCGAGCTTGGCGATGGTCACCGAGCCGTCCATCTCCGTCGCGATCTCCTCGAGCGCCGGGGCGATCATGCGGCAGGGACCGCACCACTCGGCCCAGAAGTCGACGACGACGGGGGTGCCGGCGCCGATGACGTCGGTGTCGAAGGAGGAGTCGGTCACTTTCACGGTGGTCATGGGCGAAGTCACTTTCCTGTGCTGCGCCGGGCTCGCGGACGGCGGGAGAGCCGGAGCCGGGGATCGGCGTGGGGATGAGGTCCGGCGCGGGCGCCCTCGCGGGGCAGGGCCGGAGCCGGCGGCCGGCGGCGGTGCGAAGGCCGGTCCGGTCGTCTCGTTGCGGGTCGCCCGAAAGTAGGAACAGCACCGGGCAGCGTCAAGAATTGCGCCCTGCATGGCTCCCGCGCACTTTAGAATAATATTCTCTCCGCACCGCAGCCCTTGCCGGGGCGAGGCGAGCCCCTCCGCCGCGTGCCGGCGCTCACGCCGGCCCGAACAGCCGCGCCGAATACGCCGCCAGCACCTCGCCCGGCACCTCGTCGAGCCGGCAGGCCCTCGTCCAGAGGATCGCCGCCCGCACCCGCCGCCCGGGATAGATCTCGGAGAGCAGGCGGGCGTAGACCGCGAGCTGGGCGAGATAGGGGTCCGGGACCGCATCCGGCACCGGCCGGTTGGTCTTGAAGTCGACGACGAGAACCGCACCGTCCGAGACCGCCAGCCGGTCGATCTGGCCGGAGACGGCGGCGGTGCGGCCACCGGCGAGGACGAGGCGGCCGGCGACGGGCACCTCGGCCCGGCTGCCCTCGGCGAAGACGGCCGAGAACGCCGGATCGGCGAGCACGGCGGTGACCTCGGCGAGCAGCGCCTCGCGCGCGGCCTCGGGCAGTTCCGGCGCCGAGCGGGCGAGGAAGCGGCGGCCGGCCTCCTCGCGCGCTTCCCCGGCGAGGCCGGCGAGCCCCTCGAACAGGCGATGGATCAGCCGGCCGCGGCGGACGGCGGGCCCCTCGCCGGCGCGCAGTTCCTCGAGGGCATGGCGCGGCGGATAGGCCGGCAGGCCTTCGCGCGCCTCGATGTCGGCGATCGCCGCCTCGGCCGCCGAGGGGTTGAGCGTCGTCGGCGCCTCGGCGACGGGCGCCGGATGGCGCAGCCAGTCCGGCAGCAGCGCCGGGGCGGGCGCGACGGACGGGG
>CALCDT010000268.1 GCA_937900425.1 uncultured Alphaproteobacteria bacterium
GCAAGGCGACGCTGGCCGAATACGGCTTCCGCCTGCCCTCCTGCATGGACAACCGCCCGCTGCGCTTCGAGGAGTGGGACGCGATGCGGCCGCAGACCATCGCTGTCTCGGCCACCCCGGCGGCCTGGGAACTGGAGCAGTCCGGCGGCACCTTCGCCGAGCAGGTCATCCGCCCGACCGGCCTCGTCGATCCGCCGATCGACATCCGCCCCGCCCGCACCCAGGTCGACGACCTGCTCGGCGAGGTCAGGCAGGTCGCGGCGAAGGGCTACCGCACCCTCGTCACCACGCTGACGAAACGCATGGCCGAGGATCTCACCGAATATCTCCACGAGCACGGCGTGCGCGTGCGCTACATGCACTCCGACATCGACACGCTGGAGCGCATCGAGATCATCCGCGACCTGCGCCTCGGCGCCTTCGACGTGCTGATCGGCATCAACCTGCTGCGCGAGGGCCTCGACATCCCCGAATGCGGCCTGGTCGCCATCCTCGACGCCGACAAGGAGGGCTTCCTGCGCTCCGAGACCAGCCTGATCCAGACCATCGGCCGCGCCGCCCGCAACGTCGACGGCCGCGTCATCCTCTACGCCGACGCCCGCACCGGCTCGATGGAGCGCGCCATCGCCGAGACCGGGCGCCGCCGCGAGAAGCAGCTCGCCTACAACGCCGAGCACGGCATCACGCCGGAGAGCGTGCGGCGCTCGATCGGCGACATCCTGCAGTCGGTCTACGAGCAGGACCACGTCACCGTCGACGCCGGCTTCGCCGAGGAAGGCAGCCTGATCGGCCACAACCTCGCCGCCCACGTCGCCGACCTCGAGCGCCGCATGAAGGAGGCCGCCGCCGACCTCGAGTTCGAGACCGCCGCGCGGCTGCGCGACGAGGTCAAGCGCCTCAGGGAAACCGAACTCGCCCTCGCCGACGACCCCCTCGCCCGCCAGAGCGAGGTCGACGACCGCACCGGCGGCTACCGCGGCGACCGCAAGGACCCCGCCGGCACGCGGGGTCGGTCGGGGAAAGGCGACGGCAAGCCGTCGTCTGGCGCGCGGGGCGCGAATGCAGCGTCAGGGACGCAAAGTAGCGCCACCGGTTACCCTTCTCCCCCCCGGGGAGAAGGTGCCCGAAGGGCGGATGAGGGGAACCGGTCAGGGACGCAAGCCTCCTCCCGCGTCCACAAGCCCGCCAGCCACGAGATGGGCCCGCACAACCGCACCCTGCCCCTCGGCAGCGAGGACGACCCCCACGGCCCCCGCAAGTCGAAAGTGGCAAAACCCTCCCTCGACGACATGGGTCCCGGCACCGACATGACCATCCCGATCGGCGCCGACGGCCTGTTCCGCAAGCCCGACCCGATGACGAAGAACCACCGGCCGGGGGGCCGGCGGAAGCGGTAGGGGGCGGACGGCCGGGCGGCGGAGTGAGCACAGCGTCGGGCGAGACGTCGGTCGACGTGCCCCAGTCTCTCATCCCGTCATGGTTCGCCTTCGCGAACCAAGACGATCGCGCATCCCGAAGAATGCCCTGCCGTCCCCTCCGCGCTCGCCACGACGCCCGCCACTTCTTCACACCCTCCCCGCCTCCCCCATACTCCCCCGCATCCCACCCGCGAGGGGCGTCGTCCGGAGGCGTTCGAGCGATGGGGTGGGTGCGGCGCCTGCGCGCCCGGCGACGCGGCCGGGTTCCCGGGCGGCCCCGGACCCGACCGGCGTCACTAGGAACGCCGCCGGGCGGACCGGTCCGCGCAAGGTGGTGAAGGCGGGCGGCTCGCACGAGGCGCCGGCCGGATCAGGAAACGGGATCGCCGGACGCGGAAGGGCCAGAACGAGCGCCGCCGCCGGGGCCCGCCACCGCCACCTCCGCGGGATCGGGTCCGGCTGCCGGAAACGCCGCGAGATGGGGCGCCGAGAGGCGAGCGCCGCCGGCACGGCGGGGGACCCCCGGGCTCGCACCCCGGCCCCTCCGCCCCCGGCGGCGGGCGGATCTTCGGGAAGCCCGCGCCGTCCGTCCTCGCAAGGCGGCCGCCGCGGGTCTCCCGTAGGGAGACTTCCCGAAGACCCGCGATTTCACATCCGCGCCTCCCGGCGCCCCATCCCCCCTCGACCCGTCCGGCCGAGGCCCGAGCCTCCGGCGGAGCCTTTCCGCACGGGGGCGGCGGTGCTGGCGGCGGGGTTTTCGTCCTGCGGGGAGGCTGTGGCTGGTGAAGACGGGAGCGCGTCCCACGGCACGCCGACGGCCGCGGCGCACACCCGATTGCCGACCGCCGACCGCCGAACCCCGCGCCCGAGGTTGACACCCGGCGGCGCTTGGCCGACAAACGGGCGATCACGTATAAGATCGAAGCCGGAGAGCGGGCGGTTCGGGGCGCCTGCGGTGGAGCCGGACACATTGCGCGAGGCGGCGCCGCCGCATCGCAGTCCTATTGCTGGCCCGACGTTGGGATACGAGATGGCTCTGGAAGAGACCGCGCTGGACCTCAATCAGATTCCGCTGTTCGACGCCGACTGGTACCGCGGCACCTACGCCGACGTCGATCTCCTCGGCCTCGACCCGCTCTATCATTACCGCGAATACGGCGCCTATCTGCGCCGCCGGCCGAGCCCGTTCTTCGACGCCGCCCGCTATGCCGAGAAGCACCGCCTGCCCGAGGACGTCGACGCCCTCGCCCATTTCCTCGAGGTGTTCGGAGAGCCGACGAAGCGCGGCGGCAAGATCAACATGCCCGACCTCAAGACCAAGCTCTGGGGCGGCTTCTCGGCCCAGGCGCTGGCCCAGCTCAACGACATCGTCACCGGTTCGCAGGCCGATTCGAAATCCAAGGCCCAGGCGGCCTTCCTGCTCGGCCGCTGGTACGCCCTCAACGAGCGCTGGACCGAGGCGGTGGAGGTGCTGAAGACCATCCGGCGCACCGACATCACCATCTACCGCAGCCCGCGCTGCAAGCTGCTGCTGATCGACTGCATGACCCGCGCCGGCGACTTCGAAGGGGCCCGCGACCTGATCGACTTCGTCCTGAAGTCCAGCGCGGTCGGTCACTTCATCTGCGCCCGCAACAATCTTCTGATCGCCGAGCACGGCGACGCCGCCCTCGACGACCGTCTCGCCAATCTTAACCGCCTCTACATGGAGGAGGGCTTCTCGCCGATCGCCCTCGAGGATCCCGCCAAGGGCCTCGTCTTCGGCAACATCGCCTTCGACATGGCCGGCGCCGGCACGGTCGACGGGCCGAAGGTCAGCGTGCTGATGCCGGTCTACGGCGCCAGCGAATTCGTCCACGTCGCGATGAAGTCGCTGCTCTCCCAGACCTGGAAGAACCTCGAAATCGTCGCGGTGGAGGACTGCAGCCCCGACGACAGCTGGGACAAGCTCCAGGAGCTCGCCGCCGGCGACGACCGGGTCAAGATCTTCCGCAACGAGAAGAACCTCGGCGCCTATCCGACCCGCAACCGCGCCCTGTCGCTGGCCACCGGCGACTACGTTACCGTCCACGACAGCGACGACTGGTCCCACCCGCAGATGATCGAGGCGCAGATGCGCGAGCTGCTCGCCGACGACACGGTCGTCGGCACCTGCTCGGCGATGACCCGGGTCTATCCGGACATCCGCTTCATCCTGCGCCCGCAGCGCGAGAACCTGGAATTCGTCCACCGCAGCTATCCCTCGCTGCTGCTGAAGCGGGAGGACGTCGCCCGGCTCGGCCAGTGGGACAGCGTCTCGGCCAACGCCGACGACGAATTCATCCAGCGCGGCCGCGCGCTCTGGGGCAAGGACGCCATCAAGGACGTCCACCCCAACGCGCCGCTGTCCTTCTTCCTCGTCCACGAGAATTCGCTGACGCAGCAGAAGGGCACCAACCTCAACAGCCTGACCTTCGGCATCCGCAAGGAATATGCCCGCGCCGCCGCCTACTGGCGCAAGGCCAAGGGCGGTACCGAGGAAGCCCTCGCGGTCAAGCGCACCAGCCTCAAGGCGCCCTTCCCGATCCCCCAGGGTCTCGCCCCCAAGGACTGGCCGCGCAATCCGAGATACGACGTCGTCCTCGTCTCCGACCTGAGCCTGCTCGGCGGCACTCGACGCTGCAACGAAGGTTACATCCGCGCCGCCACCGACATGGGCCTGCGCGTCGGCCTGTTCCACTGGCCGCGCTGCGACCTGAAGCTCGCCGAGGTCGACGACCTCTATTCGGAACTTGTCTATCATCCGAACGTCGATTTCGTGGTGCCGGAGGACGAGATCGAGGCCGGCGTCGTGCTGATCCACCATCCGCCGATCCTCAAGTTCCGGATCGACGCGGTGCCGCAGATCCGCACCTCCCGCGTCGCGGTGCTGGTCAACCAGTTGCCGATGCAGCGCTGGAGCGAGGCGCCGCACTACTATTTCCCCGAGGAGACCGACGCGCTCTGCGAGGATCTCTTCGGCCACAAGCCGGAATGGCTGGCGATCTCGCCGCGGGTGAAGGACATTCTCGCCCGCACCGGCTACGCCAACGTCAACCCCAGGATCTTTCATCCGCCGTTCCACGGCGACGTGCCGGACACCCTGCCCCCGCTGCCCGAGGGCCTCGGCAGCGACCGGGTCGTCACCATCGGCCGCCACGCCCGCGACCACTGGACCAAGTGGCCGGCCCGGGCCGAGGAGATGCGCGCCGCCTATTGCGCCGACGTCCCCGGTGTCGCCACCCACCTGCTCGGCGGCGTCGATACCCCGCAGAAGATCCTCGGCTCCGTGCCGGAAAACTGGGTGGTGCACGAATTCGACACCATCCCGGTGTCCTCCTTCGTCAACAACCTCGATTTCTTTCTCCACTTCGTCCACGAAGACTACATCGAGGAGTTCGGCCGCAACATCATGGAGGCGATGGCCGCCGCGCGCGTCGTCATCCTGCCGCACAGCTTCCGCGACACCTTCGGCGACGCCGCGGTCTACTGCGAGCCGGAGGAGGTCGCCAGCGTCATCCGCACCTACTGGAGCGACGAAGGGCTCTACCGGCTCCAGGCCGAGCGCGGCCTCGCCTACGTCCAGCAGAATTGCGCCCAGCCGATCATCCGCGAAAACCTCGCCAGCCTGCTGCCGGCCGGGTGGATCGTCCCCACCGTCCCGGCCGATGTCGAGGTGCCGGCGGAGGACGAAGCCCCGGCGGACGCGGAAGTCGCGGCGGATGTCGAAGCGGCCGCGGACGTCGAGGCGGCGCCGGCGGCGGATGTCGAGCCGGCAAAGTCCGCCGAGAGCGACGAGGCCGTGGAAACCGCAGCCTGAGCCGGCGCGCCGGTGAATGCCCCGGATCGGCCTCATCCTGAGGAAGCCGCGCCAGCGGCTGTCTCGAAGGACGAGGCCGCCCCCGCCCTTCGAGGCTCGCTTCGCTCGCGCCTCAGGGTGAAGGCGGAGAGAGACTGGTTGGAACGCTCGGCGGCCTGAGCCCGGGCTGATCGTCTCCGCGGGACGAATGACGAAAGGCGCGCACCGAAATTTCCGGTCCGCGCCTTTTTCAGTTCACGCCTCGTGCGGCGATGGCATCGTGACGGTCGGCCGCTTCGGATCTCGCACCGGACCGGCCCCCCGCCCCCTCCGCCGGAAAGGACGGGGGCCCACGCCATCTGTTCAGGCCGATCCGTTCACGAAGGCGACGACGCGGTCATGGATGCCACCGGCCCCGGCTCGCCGCCGTCAAAGCCCCATGCAGAGATACTTGATCTCCAGATAGTCCTCGATGCCGTATTTCGAGCCCTCGCGGCCGAGGCCGGACTGCTTGACGCCGCCGAACGGCGCCTCGGCGGTCGAGATCAGGCCGGTGTTGATGCCGACGATGCCGTATTCGAGCTTCTCGCCGACCCGCCAGACCCGGCCGACGTCGCGGGAATAGAAATAGGAGGCGAGGCCGAACTCGGTGTCGTTGGCGAGCCGGATCGCCTCCTCCTCGGTGGAGAAGCGGATCAGCGGGGCGAGCGGGCCGAAGGTCTCCTCGCGCGAGACCAGCATCTGCGGCGTCACGTCCGCCACCACCGCCGGGGCGATGAAATTGCCGCCGAGCGACTCGCCGCCGATCAGCACCTTCGCGCCCTTGGCCGTCGCGTCGGAAAGATGCTCGTTGACCTTGGCGACCGCCTTCTCGTCGATCAGCGGCCCGAGCACCACCCCCTCCTCGAAGCCGTTGCCCACTTTCAGCTTTTTCACCGCCGCGACCAGCTTCTCGGCGAAGGCGTCGTAGACCGCGTCCTGCACGTAGATCCGGTTGGCGCAGACGCAGGTCTGGCCGTTGTTGCGGAATTTCGCCACCATCGCGCCTTCCACCGCCTTGTCGAGGTCGGCGTCGTCGAAGACGATGAAGGGCGCGTTGCCGCCGAGTTCGAGGCTGAGCTTCTTGATGGTCTCCGCGCTCTGGCGCATCAGCACCCGGCCGATCTCGGTGGAGCCGGTGAAGCTGATCTTCTGGACGACCGGGCTCGCCGTCATCACCCCGCCGATCGCCTTGGCGTCGCCGGTGACGATGTTGAGCACACCGGCCGGCACCCCGGCCTCCTCGGCCAGTACCGCCATCGCCAGCATCGAATAGGGCGTCTGCATCGCGGGCTTGGCCACCATCGTGCAGCCGGCGGCGAGCGCCGGGCCGGCCTTGCGGGCCAGCATGGCGTTGGGGAAGTTCCACGGAGTGATCGCCGCGGTGACGCCGATCGGCTGCTTGATGGCAAGGATGCGCCGGTCGCCCCAGGGCGAGGGGATGGTGTCGCCGTAGACCCGCCGGCCCTCCTCGGCGAACCACTCGATGAAGCTCGCCCCGTAGAGGATCTCGCCGCGCGCTTCGGGCACCGGCTTGCCCTGCTCGGCGGTCATGATCTTCGCGAGGTCGTCGGCGTGGGCGACCATCAGGTCGGCCCAGCGCTTGAGGATCTGGCCGCGCTCCTTGGCGCTCGTCGCCGCCCAGCCCGGAAACGCGGCGGCCGCCGCCTCGATCGCCCGCTCCGTCTCGGAAGCGCCCATCACCGGCACGGTGCCGAGGCTCGCCCCCGTCGCCGGATCCACCACCGCTTCGGTCCCGCCGCCGTCCGCATCGACCCAGGCGCCGCCGATGACGGCCTGCTGGCGGAAAAGGTCGGGGCGGGAAAGGGAAATCGTCATGGCGGCCTCCGTCGCGAAGGGGGCACCGCGGCGTCGCGGCATCGGAGGCGCACCGGATCACGGGAGGCGGGGATGCGCAAGGGGGCGGCGGGGGTGGCGGAGATGGTCTTGGAAAGAACGGATCGCTGCCCCGTCGAGCGCGCCCCGTCCCGGCGAAAGCTGCGGTCACCCGACCGGGTCGCTACACCGTCGATCCTGCCGACACCTTCGATGCCAGGAGCGCAAAACGGCGGATGATGGATGAGGACGGGCAGTGCCGGCCCATCATCGCGACAGCCGCCTTGCATTTGTACGGGATATTATCGTACATTATTGACAAAAGGAGACCTTTGATGCCACGACAGGCTGGACGTTCGGCGCGCCTCGAAGCGCGGATCGCACCGGAGGCGCTCGCCCTCGTGAAACGGGCTGCCGAACTCGAAGGCCGCAGCCTGAGCGACTTCATCGTCGGGGCCGCGAAGGAAGCGGCGCGGCGCACGATCGAAGACAGCGCGATCATCCGCCTCGCAGCGGAAGATCAAGCGCATTTCGTGGCGATGCTGCTCGATCCGCCCGAGCCCGCTCCGGCGCTTCGCCGCGCCAGAGACGCCCATGAGCGCCTCGTCCGGCGATCGTCCTGAGCGTGGTCTTCGTCATCGAGCCGCTGGCCGACCGGCACGATCGCAACAGCTTCTCCTGCGGCGTCGTCGCCCTCGACCGCTACCTGCAACGACAGGCCAGACAGGACGTCAGGCGTCGCACGGCGGTCTGCTACGTCGCCTGCGAGGAGGACGGCGTCCAAATAGCGGGCTACTACACGCTCTCCGCCGGCGACGTCGCCCTCGACGACCTGCCGGACGACGTCGCCCGGCGCTTGCCCCGCTATCCGATGGTGCCGGTGGCCCGGCTCGGCCGACTGGCCGTCGCGACGCAGGCCCAAGGCAAAAACCTCGGGGCTGCACTCCTCTGGGATGCCGCGACGCGCGCCCTGCGGGCGGAACTCGGCGTCTTCGCTCTTCTCGTCGAGGCGAAGGACGACCCGGCCGCGTCCTTCTACCGGCACCACGGCTTCGTGGCGCTCTCGGCCGAACCGTTGAAGCTGTTCCTGCCGCTGAGCACGGTCGCGGCGCTGCGTTGACGGGCGACGCGGGCGATGATGAAGTCGAGGAAGGTTGGTCGAGCAGACGCGAGGTTTTGGCCGTGACACCCCGCCGGACCGCCTTGCTTGGCGCGGCCCTTCTCGTCGCCGGCCTGACGGTGACGACGCTGCGGGACTGGGCCTATCTGGAACAGGGATACTCCATCACCGTCGTTTGGGCGGGGCACGGCGAGCGGGCCACCCGCATCGTGTTTCCGCTCTGGCGCCGCCTCGCCTCGCTCCTGCTCTGGGCCGGCGCGTTCGGTGCGGTAGCCCTTGCCCTTTGGAGGCGCGGCGAGGCGCGCATCCTCACCTGGATCTGCCCTTGGAGCCTGCGTCGCGCTGGCGTTGGTCGACACTCGGGACTACGGCTTTCTCGGCGCTCCGACCTCCTTTCCGACGTTGCTCGCCCTCGTCTTGACGGTGGGGTTCGCGCATATCGTCGGTGTCGCACCGAGGCGAACGGCCGATTCCTGAAAGACGGCGGATTTTTGCCGCCCCCCTTGCGGCAACGCCCGGAAGTAACGCACATCTGTCGTCCCTTGCGACCGTGCTTTCCGCAAGTCGATGGTCAACTGCCGGCCAAACATGCTATTCGCGGCGGAAATCCAAGCCGTCTGACCATCGGAACCCGCCCTTGTCCCCATTCCACCTCGCCCTCGTCGCCCTCGCCGGCGCCATCGGCGCCACCTGCCGGCATCTCGTCGGGCTCGCGGTGATGCGCGCGCTCGGTCCCGGCTTTCCCTGGGGCACCTTCGCGGTGAACGTCTCGGGTTCGCTGATCATGGGCCTCTTCATCGGCCTCTGGGCGCTGAAGGTCTCCGGTCCGGAGGAGATCCGGCTGTTCGTCGCGGTCGGTGTCCTCGGCGGCTTCACCACCTTCTCGTCCTTCTCGCTCGACGCGGTGACGCTCTACGAGCGCGGCGCCCTGCTGCCGGCGGCGGGCTACGTCGCCGGCTCGGTGCTGCTCTCGCTCGCCGCGCTCTTCGCCGGCCTCGCCATCGCGAGGACCTTCGCATGAGCACGCCGTCGATGAAGGTCGAAATGGTCACGGTCGGCAAGGACGAGGCCGGCATGCGGCTCGACCGCTGGTTCAAGGCCCACTATCCCGGCCTCGGCTTCGGCCACCTGCAGAAGCTGCTGCGCTCCGGCCAGGTCCGCGTCGACGGCGGCCGGGTGAAGGCCGACAGCCGCGTCCAGCCCGGCCAGATCGTCCGCGTGCCGCCGATGACCGGCGACGCCCCGCCCGCCTTCGACGCTTCCGGCGCCCCGATGGCCCGACCCAAGCAGATCGCCTCCTCCGACGAGGAACGCTATCTGCGCCAGTTGCTGCTCTACGAGGACGAGCACGTCTTCGTCTTCAACAAGCCGGCCGGCCTCGCCGTGCAGGGCGGCTCGGGCATGACGCGGCACATCGACGGCATGCTGGAGGCCTTCCGCGACAGGAAGGGCGTCAAGCCGCGCCTCGTCCACCGGCTCGACCGCGAGACCTCCGGCTGCCTGCTGGTCGCCCGCTCGCGCCTCGCCGCCTCGACCCTCGCCCGCACCTTCCAGACCCGCTCGGCCCGCAAGATCTACTGGGCGATGGTCTATTCGGTGCCCAAGCCCAGGCAGGGCAAGATCTCGTCCTATCTCGCCAAGCAGGCGACGCCGGACGGCGAGATGATGGTGGTTGCGAAGCACGGTGACAAGGACGCCCAGCACGCGGTGACCTATTATTCGTCGGTGGAGACGATCGCGCAGAAGTTCACCTGGGTGACGATGAAGCCGGTGACCGGCCGCACCCACCAGCTGCGCGTCCACATGCAGTCGATCGGCCACCCGATCATCGGCGACCCCCGCTATTTCGACATCGAAAACTGGGAGTTCCCGGGCGGCATCCAGAACCGGCTGCACCTGCTCGCCCGCCGGCTGACCATTCCGCATCCGGCCGGCGGCGGCGTCATCGACGTCACCGCCCCCCTGCCCCCGCACATGCTGCAGACCTGGAATGCCTTCGGCCTCGAGGTCGACGATCCCGACAAGGGCGACCCGAAGTTCCCCGAGGACTGAGGCCCCCGAGCGCGCGCGCCGATTTCGCCCAAAGACCGGTGCGACGCTCTGTCCTTTTCGCCGGCGCGGCGTTGCGCCGCGCGCCCTCGGGCGCTACTCATCCGGAACGGGGGAAGTTCGTTCCCGCAAGGCCCGAACGCGGCGGCCGTGGCGGGGACTTCGGAGGAGACGAGGAATGCTGAGACTGTTCGCGGCCCTGTTCGCCGGGCTCGTCGCGCTGGCGCCGGTGGTGGCCGAGGCCCATGGCCCGACCCGCCAGAAGATCACCGAGACCATCACCATCGACGCCCCGGCCGACAAGGTCTGGGCCGTGGTCGGCAACTTCCAGGACATGAGCTGGCACCCGGCCGTCGAGAAGACCGAGGGCACCGGCGGCAACGACGTCGGCGCCACCCGCAACCTCACCCTCCAGGGCGGCGGCGTGCTCGAGGAGGTGCTCGAGAAATACGACGCGGCCAAGATGATGCTGTTCTACCGCATGGCCAAGGACGCGGTCGAGGTTCTGCCCGTCACCAACTACTCCTCGCGCATCACGCTGAAGGACGTCGGCGGCAAGACCGAGGTCACCTGGTGGGGCGCCTTCTACCGCGGCTATCCCAACAACGATCCCCCGGCCGAACTGAACGACGAGGCCGCCGTCGCCGCGGTGACCGGCGTCTACAAGTCGGGCCTCGAAGCCCTCAAGACGAAGATCGAAAGCGGCAGCTGAGATGGCCTGCCGGACGATCGCAAGGGCGGGCCTCCGGCTCGCCCTTTGCTTTTTCGGTGGACAGGCCCTCCTCGCCGGACCCGCGCTCGCCGACGAAGCCTTCGTCACCAACCAGCTCTCCGACACGGTCTCGGTCGTCGACCTCGAGACCTTCGAGGAGGTCGCGACCATCCCGGTCGCCGGCAAGCCGGCCGGCGTCGCCGTCTCGCGCGACGGGACGCGGGTCTACGTCACCAGTCCGGAAGGCCTCCACTTCACGGTGATCGACGCCGCCGCCAGGACGGTGCTGCGCCAGGTGCCGCTCGAACACGGCTATCTCGGCCTCGCGCTTTCCATCGACGACCGCCGCCTGTTCCTCGCCGACTGGTACCGTCACCGGATCTCGGTGTTCGACACCGTGACCTTCGAGCGGATCGCCGACATTCCCGTCGGCAAGTCCCCGTCGGGCATGTGGGTAACCGATGACGGGCGCCATCTCCTCACCTGCGACCGCGATTCGAACCAGCTCTCGGTGATCGACCTCGAAACGCTCACCGTCGCCGGCACCGTCGCCGTCGGCGAGCGGCCCTTCGCGGTGACGGCGACGGAGGACGGCGCAACAGCCTTCGTCGCCAACGTCGCCACCGACGACGTCTCCGTCGTCGACCTCGCCGCGATGCGGGAGGTCAAGCGCATCCCGGTCGGCGACACCCCCTATGGCGTCGCCCTCGCCGGCGGCACTGGCTTCGTCACCGACCAGCACGCCGGCACGATCACCGTCTTCGACGTCGCGGCGCGCGAGCCGGTCGACACCCTCGACGTCTCGGGATTTCCCGAAGGCGTCGCCACCGGCCACGACGGCCGCCACGTCTACGTCGCCAACTGGGATCTCGACAGCCTCGTCGAGATCGACACGGCGAGCCGGGAGGTGACCCGCGAGGCCACGGTCGGTCGCGGACCGCGGGCCTTCGGACTGTTCATCCGCCGCACGCCGTGAGGACCGTCACCTGAGAGCCGCCGCCCTGCATTTCCACCGTCGTTTGCGGCGGGGGATCTCGCCGCGGCACGGTGGCATTGGACAACGCCTCGCCTGGAAGTAGTCTCTCTGCTCGTGCGAGCGCGGACGCCTGCTCGGGATGGAGCTGATGTCCTCCGTATGGAAGCACTGTCTTGTCAGATATCCGCGATCGAAAGTCGCCGTGACCTTGACGGCGGCGCTGCGGGTAGACCTCAGAGGGTGGCCGGCTGGAGCGAGAGGTCGCCCGCCGGGAGTCCGTCCATCTTCGCCATGTTGGGGTGGTGACGGGGCGGCGGCGACATCGTTCGACGCATATTGCAATATGGGGGCGGGGAATGGATTTCGAGCAGGAAGTCGCACCGCGGCTGATCGCGGCGGGACACAAGATCAGGGACGAGTTCACCGAACGCTTTCTCGCCCTGAAAGCGGCGGGATCGAAGGAAGCCTTCTCACCGCTCCTCGGTTTCGGCAGCCGTGAACAGGACCTCGGCCCCGCCGGTTATGATCCGAAGGCCCCGATCAAGTTCGCCTATCAGGTCAAGGGCGCCGTCGTCACCGTGCGCCGCTATCTACCCTACTTCGCCGGCGTGAAGCGCGGCTTCGAGATCGGCGTCGGCGCCGGCTACCTGATGCGCTCGCTCATCGACGTCCACGGCATCGCGATGCGGGGCTGCGACATCGACATCAAGCGCCTCGGCGTCTACAGGGCCATTCGAGCAGAACTCGGTCTCACCGATCTCGTCACCGAACAGCGGATCGAGCCCCGGCGTCCCGTCGTCCTGCCGCCCGACACCGAGGCCGTCGTAGGCTTTCTGCCGGCCTGGACCGCGAAGTGGGACCTCGAAGACTACCAGTGGTTCCACACCGACCTGAAGCGTCAAAGGGTTCGGCGGATGTTCTGGCAGATGAACGCCAACATCGACAAGCCGGAAATCCGCGCCTATTTCGACAGCATCGGCGAAACGCCGGTGTCCGAAGACAACAGGCGCTTCGTCATCGTCGATCTGTGATCAGGCCGTTCCGTCGCCGGTCGGGGCGACGGAACGGGTCCGGTGAGGCAACGTCATCGACGGGCCAAGGCACGCGTCACGCCGCCTCGCTGCCCGCGTCGGCGCCGGGGACACCGGCGCCGAACAGCAGGCGGTCGCTACCCGCGGTGATGGTCACGGTCATGCCGTCGACCACCTCGCCCGACAGGATCCGCTCGGCGAGGGGATCCTGCACCTGGCGCTGGATCACCCGCTTCAGCGGACGGGCACCGTAGACCGGATCGTAGCCCTTGTCGGCGAGCCAGACCTTGGCGCCGTCGTCGAGGGCGAGCACGATCTTGCGGTCGGCGAGCAGCTTTTCCAGCCGCTTCAGCTGGATCTCGACGATCGCCCCCATCTGCACCCGCTTCAGCCGGTGGAAAAGGATGATGTCGTCGAGCCGGTTGAGGAACTCCGGCCGGAAGTGCGAGCGGACGATCGCCATGACGTCGTCGCGCACCGCATCCACCGTGTCGGCCTCGCCCTGGGCGGCGAGATACTCCGACCCGAGGTTGGACGTCATGATGATCAGCGTGTTCTTGAAGTCGACCGTGCGGCCCTGGCCGTCGGTGAGGCGGCCGTCGTCGAGCACCTGCAGCAGCACGTTGAAGACATCCGGATGGGCCTTCTCGACCTCGTCGAACAACACGACCTGATAGGGCCGGCGCCGCACCGCCTCGGTCAGCGCCCCGCCCTCGTCGTAGCCGACGTAGCCGGGCGGCGCGCCGATCA
>CALCDT010000269.1 GCA_937900425.1 uncultured Alphaproteobacteria bacterium
CGTCTCGCCGGCCTCGACGCGTCCGCCGGGCAGGCTCCACAGGCCGGCGAGGGGCGGTCGGCCGCGGCGCACCACCAGAAGCTCGTCGCCGCGCCAGCAGGCGACGGACACGCCGAGGACGGGCCGGATGTCGGGGCTCATGGCGCTCCTCGTTGGCGTCGCCGTTTCCCGCGCCATACATCATGTCCCGTCCGGCGGGTAGGAGGCGAACATGTGCGGCCGCTACACCTTGACGGCGACCCCCGAGGAGGTCGCCCGCCTGTTCGAGATCGCCGAGGCCTTCGAGCCGTTCCCGCCGCGCTACAACATCGCGCCGACGCAGCCGATCGCGGTGGTGCAGCTGCTGTCCGGGCGCCGGCGGCTGGAGCTCGTCCGCTGGGGGCTCGTGCCGCACTGGGTGAAGGACCCGTCGGCCCTCTCCCCCATGCACAATGCCCGCAGTGAGACGGCGGCGGAGAAGCCGGCCTTCCGCACCGCCCTGCGTCACCGCCGCTGCCTCGTCCCCGCCTCGGGCTTCTACGAGTGGCGGCGGACGGGAACGAAGGCCCCGTTCCACATCCGCCCCCGCGACGGTGGCCTGCTCGCCTTCGCTGGGCTCTGTGAGGAATGGATCGACGGTGACGGTGGCATCCACGAGAGCGCGGCGATCCTCACCACCGCGGCGAACGCCACGCTGGCCACGATCCACGACCGCATGCCGGTGATCGTGCCGCCTGCCGACTTCGGCCGCTGGCTCGACGTGATGGGCAACGACGTCCGCCACGTCGCGGACCTGTTGGGCCCCGCACCCGACGACCTGCTGGAGGCCTGGCCCGTCGGCCCTGCCGTCAACTCGGCACGCAACGACGGCGAGGAGTTGGTCAGGCCCGCCGACGCGCCGCCGGCGCCGAAGCGGTCCCGGAAATCGGGAGAGCCGGAGCAGGGGGATCTGCTCGCCGGTCTGTGACGCTCACAGCACCTTGCCCGGATTGAGGATGCCGTTCGGGTCGAATGCGGCCTTGAGGCGGCGCATCATCGCCATCTCGACCGGGCTCTTAACGGCTGCAAGTTCGTCGCGCTTCAGCTGGCCGATGCCGTGCTCGGCCGAGATCGAGCCGCCGAGATCGGCGACGACGGCGTGCACCGCCGCGTTCATCGCGTGCCACCGGCCGAGGAAGGCGGCGCAGTCGGCGCCGACCGGCTGGCTGACGTTGTAGTGGATGTTGCCGTCGCCCATGTGGCCGAACGGTACCGGCCGGCAGCCGGGAACCACCGCCTCTGCCGCCGCGTCGGCGCGCGCGAGGAATTCCGGCACGGCCGCGACCGGCACCGAGACGTCGTGCTTGATCGAACCGCCCTCGGGTCGCTGCGCCTCGGAGATACCGTGCCGGAGGTGCCAGAAGGACTGCGCCTGAGCGAGGCTCTCGGCGATCGTCGCGTCCTCGACGATGCCGTCGTCGATCGCCGCGGCGAGCACCGCCTCGATGAGGTCGCGCGCCTCCTCGCCGCTGCGGCCGGAGGAGACCTCGACGAGCACCGTCCACGGATGCGTCCCGGCGAGCGGCGCCCGCGCCCCGGGGAGGTGGCGGACGGCAAAGTCGAGCGCGTTGAAGCCGATCAGCTCGAAGCCGGTGAGGTTCGCGCCGGCTGACGCCTTCATCCGGTTGAGAAGGGCGAGCGCCGCCTCCGGCGAGCCGAGGCCGACGAAGGCCACTTCACGCGCCGCCGGCCGCGGAAACAGCTTGAGCACCGCGGCTGTGATGATGCCGAGCGTGCCCTCTGCGCCGATAAAGAGCTGCTTGAGGTCGTAGCCGGTGTTGTCCTTGCGCAGCTTCCGCAGGCCATCCCACACCTCGCCCGTCGGCAGCACCGCCTCGAGGCCGAGGACGAGATCGCGGGCGTTGCCGTAGGCGAGCACGGCGGTGCCGCCGGCGTTCGTCGACAGGTTGCCGCCGATGCGGCACGAGCCTTCCGAGCCGAGCGACAGGGGGAACAGGCGATCGGCCTCGTCGGCGGCCCGGTGCACCCGGTCGAGGACGACGCCGGCCTCGACGGTGATGGTGTTGCCCTCCACGTCGATCTCGCGGATGCGGTCGAGCCGCGCGGTCGAGACGACGACCTGGAGACCGGTGTCGTCCGGCACCTGGCCTCCGACGAGACCGGTATTGCCGCCCTGCGGCACCAGCGGCACGCCGAGCTCGTTGGCGAGCGTGACGATCGCCGCCACCTCCGCCGTCGTCCCGGGCCTCAGCACCAGCGGCGAGCGGCCCCGGAACAGCCCGCGCCGCTCCACGAGGTAGGGCGCGATGTCCGTGTCGTCGACGAGCGCATGGCGCGCGCCGACGATCGCGGCGAACCGCTCGATCGCCGTCCCGTCGAGTGCGACTGCCGTCATTTCTCTCCCTCCTCGGCCTCCGCCACTGATAGCGGAGCCGGTGGCGCCCGGTCGAGGCAGCGGTCGGCCGCTTGACGGTGCTCCGAACCGGACCGAAGGATGCGGCGCGCGGTCGGCGGGGCCGGATCGAGGGGGACGAGATGGGATTCGGGGTGCTGCTCGCCCGGCTGGGGCGCGCCGTCGCGGTGCGGTGCAGTGTCGTGGTGCTCTTCTGCGCGTTTCTCGCCGTGGTCGGCCTCGCGACCGCTTCCGCCGAGGAAGCGGCG
>CALCDT010000270.1 GCA_937900425.1 uncultured Alphaproteobacteria bacterium
GCACCCACGAGCGCTGGATGCCGGAGAACGGCCGCACCCACCCGACCGGCTGCGGCGCCGCGATCTATCTGCTGCAGCCCGGCGCCAACACCCGCGTCCGCACCTGGTGTCCGACGCCGGGGCCGCAGTACGGCTTCCTCGTCACCCACAACGAGTCGATCTCGATCGCCGACTACTTCACGCTGCGCGAGGGCGACGCGGTCGTCTACCGGCCGACCTGCCACTACGCCTACCACCCGGCGAACGACGCGGTGCTGTCGCTGCACGAGATGTTCGGCGCCGGCGGCCGGATGCAGTCGTCGTGGCACATCCTCGACGAGACCGAGATCGTCGACGGCGTCGACGAGCTCGGCGTGCTGCTCTACGGCCACGCGAAGAACGCCTACTGGTACGGCTCGCAGCTCTCCATCGAGGAGACGCGCGAGTGCGCCCCCTACCAGAACGCCACCGGCCTGCAGGTCACGTCGGCCGTTCTCGCCGGCATGGTGTGGGCGCTGGAGAACCCGGAGGCGGGCATCGTCGAGGCCGACGAGCTCGACTTCGCCCGCTGCCTCGAGGTGCAGATGCCCTATCTCGGCCCGGTAAAGGGCTACTACACCGACTGGACGCCGCTGGTCGGCCGCGGAACCCTGTTCCCCGAGGACGTCGACACGTCCGATCCTTGGCAGTTCAAGAACGTGCTGGTGCGCTGAGGCGCCCGGCACCGCTCCGCGACACGACGGCCCGGCCAATGCCGGGCCGTCTTCGTTCGGGCCGTCAGCGGATGCCGGCGAGGGCGTAGGGGCACTGCAGCAGCGGGCTGGCCGGCGCCGGCCGGAAGCAGAGGACGTGTTCGTCGGTGTCGACGAACAGCTCGGTCAGGTCGGTGACGGCGCCGGTCGCGTCCGGCTGCCGGCCGAACAGGATGCGGCCCGGCTCGATACGCTTGACCACGTGGTAGTACTCGGCGTTGCCGTCCGGCCGTTCCTGAAACTCGCGCCAGACGGAATCGCCGATGTTGACGATGCGGGCGTCGAGCAGGCGGTAGCTCTTCGTGCCGCCGTCGTAGAACGGCGTCTTGAAGGAGATCTCCCGGGCCTCGGAGAGATCGACGGGCCGGCCCGCGCCGACATAGAGGGCGACGACCGACAGGCCGAGCGTGCCGACGAGGAGCAGGCAGAAGGCGGCGAAGCCGAGCCACGGCGAGGTCTTCGGCGTGCGCGAGAGGTAGAAGATCGTCGCCGCGCCGATGATCAGGCACACCAGCGCGACGATGCCGAAGCTCGACTTGCTCGCCGCCCCGATGATCGCCGGCGCATTGTCGAAGATCGCCTTGAGCCAATCCACGACCGCCCCCTTCCGTCGTGGGGCACATCCCGCCGCGCTCGGGACGAGCGCGGCATCGGGGACGTGCCCGGGCTTCACGAAGCCGGAGCGATTTCTGGTCGGCAAGATGTTTCCGTCCGGCCGGAAAGCACTCCGAAGACGTCGGGTCGAAGGGAAGTCTAGTGCGACGGCGGCCCGGAGGCGAGTCGGCCGGTTCGTGCGCCGGCCGACCACCGTCGAAAGCTCAGAAGGCGCGGCCCATCGCCCGGTCGACCGAGAGATAGCGGCCGCCGTGGATGACGAAGAACAGCGTCACGCTCGCCCACAGCAGTGACTTCTCCGAGCCCATGTAGCCCTGGTCGAGCACGACCCAGTGGAAATAGACGGTGACGAGCAGGAGGATGGTCGCGGCGAACGCCGCCGGCCGGGTGAGGAAGCCGACGAGCAGCAGCAGGCCGCTCAGCGGCTCGACGATCGCCAGCAGCACCGACCACAGGCTCGCCGGGACGAAGCCGATGGAGGCGACCATCTCGGTGGCGCCGAGGGGGTTCATCAGCTTCGGCACGCCGTGGATCATCAGGGCGAGGCCGCAGAAAGCGCGCATCAGCGTCTCGACGAGGCCGGCGAGGCCGGAATAGACGGGACGCAGGCCGGGGATGAACAGCCGTTCTTCGGACATGCGGGGGGTCCTTTCTTGCGCGGCGGCGGCCGCAACGGAGGGCGCCGGCGCTGAATCTGGAGCGACTTCCTGTCGACCAGATGATTCCATCCGGTCGGAAAGCGCTCGAGCCGACCTCCCCTTCATGCGAAGTTGTCCGCCGATTGCAAGGGGTTATCCCGAAGTACCCACCCCCTCGGCATCCCGCCTGCAGCGGGGACGACGCCGGCGACGGCCGGTCGGCACGGCCCAGAAAGCAGAACGGCCGCCGGAAGTCCGGCGGCCGTCGTCGCGTGTCCGGTCGGGGGGAGAGCATATTCCGCTCGCATCGAAACGATCCGAGCGCCAAGAATATCCGAGCGACAAGAATAGGATCGAGCTTTTGAATCGGGAGCGATTTCCGATCGACCAGACGAGTCCATCTGGTCGGAAAGCGCTCTTGGCCCGCGGTCAGGAGGCCTTCAGCGCCTCCGGCCGGGTCTTCTGGCGCCGCACCGAGAGCTTGTTGAGGGCCGAGACGTAGGCCTTGGCCGAGGCGACCATGGTGTCGACGTCGGCGCCGCGCCCGGAGACGATCTTGCCGTCCTCCTCGAGCCGCACCGAGACCTCGGCCTGGGCGTCGGTGCCCTCGGTCACGGCGTGCACCTGGTAGAGCGACAGCCGCGCCTCGTGCGGCAGGATCGCCTGGATGGCGTTGAAGATGGCGTCGACCGGGCCGGAGCCCGCCGCCTCCTTGGTGATGTGGGTGCCGTCGACGTCCATCGTGATGGTCGCCTTCTGCGGCCCGCCGGTGCCGGCGATCACCGTGAGCGCCATCACCCGCGCCGTCTCGCTGTTCATGGCGATCTCGTCCTCGACGAGCGCCTCGATGTCCTCGTCGTAGACGAGCTTCTTGCGGTCGGCGAGGTCCTTGAAGCGCTTGAAGGCGTCCTCGAAGGCGTTCTCGCCCAGCTCGAAGCCGAGGTCCTTCAGCTTCTCGCGGAAGGCGTGGCGGCCGGAATGCTTGCCCATGACGAGCGAGGTCGACTTCACCCCGACGTGCTCAGGGCGCATGATCTCGTAGGTCTCGGCGTTCTTCAGCATGCCGTCCTGGTGGATACCGGACTCGTGCGCGAACGCGTTCTTGCCGACGATCGCCTTGTTGTACTGGACCGGGAAGCTCGACACCGCCGAGACGAGCTTCGAGGCCTGGGTCAGCATCGGCGTCTCGATGTTGGTGTAGTAAGGCAGGACGTCGGCGCGGGTGCGGATCGCCATCACCACCTCTTCGAGCGCGGCGTTGCCGGCGCGCTCGCCGAGACCGTTGATCGTGCACTCG
>CALCDT010000271.1 GCA_937900425.1 uncultured Alphaproteobacteria bacterium
CCGCTTCGCGCGCGGCGGGCGAGGCGTCGTCGTCGATCGCGGCGACGAGCTTCGGCGCCGGCTCGCCGGCCAGCGCGGCGGCGTTCCCGGCAGGAACCGGCGGTTTCGTCCGCGGCAGCGGCACGGCGGTGGCCGGAGACGCCGCAGGACCGGGCGAGGCGGTCGTGGCGGCGGTTGCGGCCGGAACGGTGTCGGCGAGAATGCGCGCGAGAAGATCGGGAGTCGGCTCGCCGGAAGGCGGCAGGCCGCGGTCCGCCTCGAAGCGGAGCACCGCGTCGGCGGTCATCGGGCCGTTGAGGCCGTCGATCGGTCCGTCGTAGAGCCCGCGTTCGGCGAGGGCGGACTGGACCGCGACGACGACGGCGTTCGGGGCCGGCGCCTGGCGGATGCTGTCGGTCACGGACGGGTCGGCCGCGGAGCGGGCGGACGCCTCGGCTTCCCGATTCTGCGGAAAGTCGAACAGCGGGTTGGGATGGCGACCCGGCTGCAGGGCGAGGGCGTTGGTGACGATCGCCCCGGCCGTCGCCAGCATGACGAGGCCGCCGACGCTGTGCGCCGGATTGGCGGCGAGCGCACCGGCGCCCGCGCGGATCAGGCCGGGTTCGGGGGGAGGGGGTGGTGCCGGTCGCCGTCGTCCCGCCATGGCTCAGGCCCTCATCGCCGGACGGCCGGCGGCGACCCCGGCCGTCGCCGCGCGGGCGCCGGCGGGCAGGCGGACGGTCGCCTCCGCGTCCTGGGAAATCGGAAGGGTGACGGTGACGGTGGTGCCGGCACCGAGAACGCTGTCGATCTTCATGGAACCCTTGTGCAGGGCGACCAGGCCCTTGACCACGGAAAGCCCGAGGCCGGTGCCCTCGTGGCGCCGGTCGTAGCCGCTCTCGGCCTGGACGAAGGGATTGCCGAGGCGGGGCAGATCCTTCTCGGAAATGCCGATGCCGTTGTCCTTGACGAATATGGCGATGGAGCGGCCGACGCGGCGGGCGCCGCAGGTGACCTCGCCGCCGGCGTCGGTGAACTTAACGGCGTTGGACAACAGGTTGAGCAGGATCTGGCGCAGGGCGCGGCGGTCGGCGACGATTTCCGGTAGGTCGGCTTCGATCGTGGTGCGCAAGCCGATCTTGGCGCCGTCGGCCTGGGGCTTGATCATCTGCACGCAGCGTTCGACCACGGTGTCGAGCTCGAAGGGCTCCGGCGTCACGTCGAAGTTGCCGGCCTCGATCTTCGACATGTCGAGGATGTCGTTGACCACCTGCAGCAGGTGCTCGCCCGATTCGTGGATCAGCCGGACGTATTCGCGGTGACGCTCGTATTCGAGCCGGCCGAAGATCTCCTGGCCGAGCAGGTCGGAGAAGCCGATGATGGCGTTGAGCGGGGTGCGCAGCTCGTGGCTGACGTTGGCGAGGAAGCGCGTCTTGGCGAAGCTGGCCTCCTCGGCCTCGGCCCGGGCGCGGAGCAGCTCGCTCTCCTGCGCCTTGCGGTCGTCGATGTCGCGGGCGACCATGGCGACGGTGGCGCCGGGCGCGGGGCTGTCGCTCTCGAGCCGGCGCAGGAAGGCCTCGACCCAGACGAAGGTCTCGATCTCGCCGTCGACGTCGGCGCGGCGCAGGCGGAATTCGACCTCGCCGGCGCCCTCGTGCAGGGCGCGCGACAGGGCGGAGAGATAGGCCGGGCGGTCGGCGACGTGGACCCGGCGGAACAGACCCTCGCCCATCAGCGACGACGGCATCACCCCGAGCAGACGGCCGGCCGCCGGCGAGGCGAAGGCGACGTCGCCGTCGGCGGTGTGGCAGGTGACGACGTCGACCATGGTGTCGGCGAGCAGCTGGTAGCGGCTCTCGCCGGACCGGAAACGCGATTCGGTCTCCCGGTGCAGCCGGTCGATGCGCATGGCGACGACGGCGGCGTAGACGATGGCGAGGCCGCCGGCGAGGAAGGCGACGACGCCGGAGGGGCCGGGCATCGCCAACGGCGCCGGCAGGGCGCCGAACACGTGGAGACCACCGACGACGCAGAGGCCGGCGAGGGCGATGCCCGCCGCCGCCGTCAGTACGCGGCGGTCGCCGGACAGCGCGGCCTCGATCGGCGCGAAGGCGAGCCAGATCAGGGCGAAGGAGGAAAGGCCGCCGGTCCACGCCGCGACCCAGGAGACGAGGGCGGTGAGGCAGAGGGCGGACAGGGCATGGCCGGTCGCCAGCGCCCCGGTGCGCGAGACGTGGACGGCGACGAGGGTTTCGAGGCCGAGGATGGCGAGGGCGATCGCGCCGAAGGCCGAGGCCTCGCCGGTGACGAGGACCGACACCGGCAGCGACGCCAGCGCGCAAAGGCCGCCGAAGAGATGCGACCCGATGAAGGATCTGTGGCGCGCCGCCGTCAGGCTGTCGGCCGCGGCGCTCTCGTGGACCAGTCCATCGAGAGCGAGGGCGACCGAGCGCGTGAGTTCGTGGATACGCAACACCATACCCCACTGCGGTTGGCCGGTCTTTCGCCAGCCTCGTCGTTGGTATGACCTTCTCACGCCCGTCTTTAAGGAAGGCTAATGCACCGCACCGCGGCGGGGCGGGGAGGGGCCTGCAAAGGGGTAAAGTGGACTTCGCGGGGCACCAATCGCAAACAGGGTAAACCAACGGCTAACCGCGCGGAGCGGGCGGGGGCGACGATTTTCGCCAGGCGTATCCCTTTGTGAAGGATAGGGAATTCAACGATCGCTAAAACTCGACTCAAATCCTGTTTCCCGCCTCAAGCCGGTGGAAAAGCCGACGGGTGCAGGGTGCGGTCGATGACGTATCGCGCCCGCCCGCCGCCTCCAAGGCGCCGGCCCGGCGGGCGAAGCGAGAAGGCCGCGACGACATGTTCCTGATCCGCACCCTGTTCTGGCTGGGCCTCGTGATCGCCCTCATCCCGGTCGACGACAAGGAGGCGGCGGCACGCGCCGAAGAGGCCGTCCCGGTCGACGCCGGCGCCGCCATCGTCGCCGCGCAGCAGACGGTGAGCGACCTCGGTGGCTTCTGCGGACGCAACCCGACCGCCTGCGACGTCGGCGGCCGCATCGCCACGACGATGGCCCTGAAGGCCCAGACCGGCGCCCGCATCGTCTACGAGTTCATCGACGCCCAGATGGCGCCGGCCGCGGAGCCGGGGCGGCCGACCGGCGGCGACACCCTTTCGGGGGCCGACCGCACGCCCGCCTGGCAGGCCCCCGTCGCCGGACGCGACGCCTGACGTCGCCCGCTCGGGCGCGCCCTCGCCGGCGAAGTGGCCGGCGCCGGTTCAATTCGCGGCGCCGCACGGCTATATGCTGTCCGAGTGAACGACGGACAGGCCCATGACCCTCGACGAGATCAAGGACAATTTCGCCTTCCTGGACGACTGGGAAGACCGCTACCGCTACGTCATCGAACTCGGCAAGACGCTCGAGCCGCTGCCGGAGGGGGCGCATACCGACGCCAACAAGGTGCAGGGCTGCGCCAGCCAGGTCTGGCTGTCGACGACGGTGGAGCACGACCCGGACGGCGAGGCACGCCTCGACTTCCGAGGCGATTCCGACGCCCACATCGTCCGCGGCCTGATCGCGATCCTGCTCGCGACCTACGGCGGCCGCAGCCCGGCGGAAATCCTGTCGGTCTCCGCCGAGGCGATCTTCGATGAACTCGGCCTGCGCGAGCATCTTTCCTCCCAGCGATCGAACGGCCTCGCCTCCATGGTCCGCCGCATCCGCCACGACGCGGAAGCGGTCAGGACTTCGGCCGGTAGTCCGTCGTCCCCCACTGTCTGATCGGTCCGCGCCCGCGACCGGCGGTGCCGGCGTAGCCGTAGTGGCGGGCGAGGGCGGCGAGCGCGGTCGTCAACATCAGCTTGCCCGAACGCGCCGGCCAGCCGCGTGAGCGCTCGACGTCCTGCAGCGGCCGGCCGAGGCAGCAGACGTCGACGAGCACGCCGGCGAGATCGGGGCCGACCGCCTCCAGCGCCGCCTCGAACCGGTCGCGGGCGGCGAGGGCCATGTCCGGAATGTCGAGGCCGCCGCCGCCCCGCCGCCGCTCGGACCCCGCGGCGAGGCCCTGCCAGTTCATGGTCGTCCGCTGGACCAGCACCGCCTTCTCGTAGTCGGCCCGCAGCCGCTCGCCGGCGACGACGGCGGCGTCGTCGATCAGCGGCGAGCCGTCCGGAGCCTTGCGCGAGCGCAGCCAGCCGAGCGGGCTTTCGGCGAGGTCGATCTCGACCCGCACGCGCCTGCCGTCGGCGTCGACGATCTCGGCGGTGGTGACCTGACGGCTCATCGAGCCTCCTCCGGGTTGGAGACGGCGAGAGCGGCGGCGAGGCCGGCGGCGGCGAGGGCGAGGCCGTCGCAGCGGGCGTCGAAGGCCGCGTCGTCGCGGGCGTCCTCGATCCGCCGGCAGGCGTGGTGCAGCAACGTGCGGTGGCGGCCGACGAAGCCGGTGGCGGGGCCGGGCGAGAAGCCGAAGTGGACGTGGGCGAGGTAGATCGCGGCGTGGCGGGCCCGGGCGAGGCCGGCGTGACCGCGGGACCGGGCGCAGAGGGCCCGGGGCGGCACCTTGAAGGCCGCGGCGACGGTGAGGAGAAGCGCCTCCGCCCGCGGCCCGGCCACCCGGGCCAGGACGAGCGCCGCGAGTTCCCG
>CALCDT010000272.1 GCA_937900425.1 uncultured Alphaproteobacteria bacterium
CCGGGCGATGGCCGCAGGCGTCGGACCGCGCCGCGACGCCGGAGGCGATGCGGGCGCTGTGGGACCAGCGGACGGCGGTGGCGGAACTCGTGGCCCGCCGGGGCGGACTACTCGCAGACATCGCCGCCGGCGAGGCCCGCGCGGCGCCGATGCGGGCGGTGCTCGCCGCCGCCGAGGCGGCCTTCGGGCTCGAGGGCGCAGTCGAGTCGCCAAAGGGAGACCGCCGGGGGGACGACGCCGTCGAGGCGGGCGCTCTCGCGCGCCGGATCGCGGCGGCACGGGCGGCGATCACGGCGCGCGAACGCGGCCATACCGCCCATCTCAGGCTCTGTGACATGCGCGCCGAGCTGCTGCGCCAGCGCGATCTCGCGGAAGCGGAGGCCGAACGGCTCGCCGCGGAGCGGGCGGCCTGGCGGGCGGCCTGGGCCGAGGCGGCGCCGCGGATCGGCCTTCCCGGCGACGCCGACCCGGCGCTCGCGGAAGAGATCGTCGACGAGTGGAAGGCGCTGGAGGTGACGCGGGAGGGGATCGATCTCGCCCGCTCGCGGCAGGCCCAGCGCCGGACCCGGCGTGCCGACCTTTCCGCCCGCCATGCCGACCTTTCCGCCCGGCTCGGCCTCGACCTGCCGCAGGATGCAACGGCGGCGGCCGAGCTGCTCGTCGCCCGTCACACCGCCGCCCGCGACATCGCCGGCAGGCGGCTCGGTCTCGCCCCGGAGGCGGAGCGGGCGCGTGAGCGCGCGGCGGCTGCCGCCCTCGCTCACGCGACGGCGAAGGCCACGCTCGCGCAGGTCATGGCCGAGGCCGGAACCGACGAGGCCGGCCTTCCCGTCTATCTCGCCGAAGAGGGCGAGCGGCAGCGGCTGCTCGCTCGCCGCCAGGCGACTTATGCGGATGTCATGCACATCATGCATCTCGCCGACGCCGACGGGGTGCGCGATCGGCTCGCCGGCCTGACCGAAACCGACCTTCGCGCCGACGAGGCCGCGGTGGCGCGGGAGATCGAGGATCATGGCCGGCGCCACGAGCAGGCGCTGCTCGCCCTCGGCGAGGCGAAGCGGCGGCTCGAGGATTTCGGCCGTGACGGCGGCTACAACCGGGCGGTCGCCGAGCGGGAGGCCGCGGCCGCCGCGATCGCCGGCACCGTCGAGCGCTATCTCGAAGCCGCGGTAGCCCGCGATCTGCTGGAAGAGGCGATGGAGCGGCTGCGTGCCGAGGAGAAGGCGCCGGTGCTGGTGGAGGCGGGCGCGCTGTTCGCCCGGGCGACGGCCGGCCGCTACGACGGCATCGAGAGCGAGATCGACGGCGACGGCGAGCCCGCGGTGTTCGGCCGGCTGGCCTCGGGCGCCCTGGTGCCGGTGGAGAAGATGAGCGAGGGCACCCGCGACCAGATGTTCCTCGCCTTCCGCCTCGCCGGCATCGCGCGCTATTGCCGGGAGGCCGAGCCGCTGCCGCTCGTCGCCGACGACATCCTCGTCCACTTCGACGACGCCCGCAGCGCCGCCGCCCTCGAACTGCTCGCCGACGTCGGCGAGACCACCCAGGTGCTGCTGTTCACCCACCACACCCTGATACCGGCCGCCGCCGCCCCGCTGGTGGCGGCGGGGCGGGCGCGGGTCGTTGAGATCTGACCCTAGGGTCGGGAACCTCGCTCTCTTCGGATTTTCCGGGGCCACGGACCGAATTGCCGAAGCGACCGTGCTGCGAAAGGTTGACGCGTTCGGGTCGGGGTGTCCAGCCGGCCTCAGGCCGCCTGGCGCATCGGCAGGGCGACGGTGAGGTCGGCCGCGCCGGTCTCGCCGCGGGTGATGGTGAGCCGGCCGCCCTGGCGGTCGAGCATCGATTCCACCAGCATCAGCGCCGAGACGTGGTCGTCGAGGACGAAGCCGCCGAGGCCTGCGTCGGCCGCGGTGCTCGGCGCCGTTTCGGCGTCGTCGCCGGCGATCGGCCGCAGCGCGCTCTCCGGTTCGGTCAGGCAGACGAGAAGCTCGCCGTTCTGGATGCGGATGCGCAGCTTCAGCACCTTGCCACCGACGCCGTTGCGGATGCCGCCGACCAGCAGCAGTCGGAGCGCCGTGCGCACGCCGTCCGGATCGCATTCGACGAGGACCGGGATACTCGGATGGACGTAGTCGAGGACGATGCCGTGGCGCTCGGCTTCGGGCCGCACCAGCCGCACCGTCTCGGCGACGAGTTCGGCGACGTCGATGCGGGTGACGAGGGCGGCGCCGATCACCGGCGTCCGGCGCAGCCGCGTGACCCGGTCATAGAGATCGCGGCGGATCTCGGCGGAGGCGGCGATGATGTCGTCGACGAAAAGCGTCGCCTCGGCCGCGTCCTTGCCGATCATGTCGCGCGACAGCATGGCCGCGGTGTGGATGCGGTCGATGCGGCCGGAGAGGGCGGTGAGCCAGTCGAGCACGCCGCGGGCGGTGGCGGCTTCGCGGTCGCCGTTCGCCAGCAGCTGGAACTGCATCTCGTGACGGCGCTCGCTGCCGTGGAGCACGCTGCGCAGGGTCGAGCCCAGCAACTCCGGGTTGAGCAGGTCCTTGCTGATGAAGGCCGATGCGCCGGCGCGCAGGCCGATCTCCTGGATGTCGGAGTGGTCGAGTTGCGAGAAGACGATGATCGGCGGCGCATCCGGCCGGGTGCCGACGTCGCGGATGAAGGCGACGGAGCTTTCGGCGCCGAGCCAGTAGTCGGCGAGGAAGACGTCGAACTCCTCCTGCCTCGCCGCGCGCATCGCCTCGTCGACGGTCTGGACGTGGCGCATGTCGAAGACGAAGCCTTCGATCCGTCCGAGGAAATGCTGGACGGTGCGGGCGTCGATGATGTCGTCGTCGAGCAGCAGAACCTTGACGGTGCGCGGTGCCTTGCCTTCCCTGGACGTCCAGGTCGACGACGCGGTGGTCCGTTCGGTGTCGCCGCGCGAATCCCCGGCATTCGAGCCGGTGTCGAGCATGGCCATGAAATACCTCTCCCGAATCGATCCGCGTGTCTGGCTGGCGCCTTGCCCAGGCGCTCTTCTCGCCGCGAAGGTTGATTCTTAATGATCGTTTACGATGGTTAACGAATGGTTAACGCGGTCGCGCCGGGGCGGCGGGCGCGGATTTCCGGGCCGGGAGAGGCTGGAATGGGGATAGGGGAGGCGGCGTCGGTGTGGCGCCGGAGCTGCAATGCCGAAACCGATCCGTTCCGGTCGGGGACGAGGCGCGCCGCCGCAGGAGTTGCCGGGGTCGGAGCCGCAAAATGCCGGCCGAACGGGTGTCGTTCGGCCGGCGATATCGTCCCCTCGGAACGTCCCGACGGTGCCTCGCGCCGATCAGGCCGCGGCGACGTCGCGCAGGAAGCGGTCGATGGTGGCGGTGAGGTCGTCGGTGCGGCGGGCGACCTCCTCGGTCGAGGCGGTGACGCGGCGGGCCGAGCGCGAGGTCTCGCCGCTGGCGGAGCCGACGTCGCCGATGCTGCGGTCGACGTCCATGACGCTGGCCGAGACCCTCGTGACCGTGCCGCTGATCTCGCCGGTCGCCGCGCCCTGCTCCTCGATCGCCGAGGCGACGGCGCCGGTGTAGATCGAGATTTCGGACATGACGCCGGTGATCTCCTCGATCGCCGCGACGGTGGCGCGGGTCGAGGACTGGATGTCGCCGATCTGGTCGGCGATCTCCTCGGTCGCGCGCGCGGTCTGGCTCGCCAGCGACTTCACCTCGGAGGCGACGACCGCGAAGCCCCTGCCGGCCTCACCCGCGCGGGCCGCCTCGATGGTGGCGTTGAGGGCGAGCAGGTTGGTCTGTTCGGCGATCGCACGGATCAGGCTGACCACCTCCCCGATCCGCCCCGCGGCCTCGGCGAGGGTCTGGACCTTGACGTTGGTGCTCTCGGCCCCGGCCATCGCCCGGGTGACGATGGCGTTGGTCTGGGTGATCTGGCCGCTGATCTCGCAGATCGAGGCGGCGAGCTGCTCGGCGGCGGTGGCGACGGTCTGCACGCCCTCGCGGGTCGAACCGGAGGCGGCGGCGGCGGTGCCGACCCGGCCGGCGGCCTCCTCGGCGACGGTGATGAGATAGTCGGCGGTGGAGCGCATCTCGCTCATCGATCCGCCGACCGAGGCGAGGGTCTCGCCAACCTCGCCGCGGAAGGCGGCGACGAGGTCGTCGATCCGGCGCTGGCGCGCCCGGCGGGCGGCATCCTCCGCGAGGGCGCCGGCGGCGAGGCGACGTCGCTCGACCGCGTCGTCGCGGAAGACCGCGACAGCACGGGCCATGTCGCCGATCTCGTCGCCGCGGCCGGCGTCCGGAATCTCGGGGGCACCGCCGGCGGCGAGATCCGTCATCACCGCCTTGAGGCGGGCGAGCGGTCGCAGGATGCCGAGGCCGATGGTGGCCGAAAGGGCGACGCCGAGGACGAGGGTGAGGGCGATGACCAGCGGCAGCAGCAGCCGGACCCGCTCCTCGGCCGTGAGGGAGGCGGCGACGGCCTGTTCGCGCACGGCGGCGACGGCGGCGACGACCTCGCCGATCATGGCCGGGACCAGATCGAATTCGAGGCGGATGCGGTCGGCGAGTGGCTCCTTGCGCGCCGCAGCGGCCGACCAGCCGTCGACGGCGGCGACGTAGGCGTCGATTCGTGCGGTCAGGTCGGCCTTCTCGGCGTCGGTGATCGCGGCCTTGTCGACGTAGCGGCGCAGGCGGCCGACGGCGGCGTCGATGGTGCCGCGCGCGGCGTCGTCGAGGGTGAGGGCGAAGCGGGCGAGCGCGGCGGAAAGCTGGGCCTGGCCCTGGACGACACGGACCGTCGCCTCGTTCATGCCGCTCCTGGAAATCTTGTTGACGTAGGCGGCGAGATCCTTGTCGGCGGCGTCGAGACGCCCGCCCAGTCCCTCGTCGGCGGCGTAGCCGAGGCTGGCCTGAAGGGCGATCAGTTCGTGGAAATGGCCGCGGAGCGAGACGAGTGCGTCCTCGAGCCCGGCGACACCGGCGGTCGGAAGGTCGAGGTCGGCGACGCTGCGGGCGAGATGCTCCACCGTGGCGATCGCGACGGCCGTGCTGGCGTCGAGGGCGCTGGCCTTCTGCACGGTCGGGGCGACGAGGAAGGCCGCCTCCTCGAGTTGCAGGGCGGCGACGTCGCCGCGAAGATCGAGCGCGGACTCGGCGACGCCACCGGCCCGCGTGATCGCGACCTGGGCCTCCTCCACGGTGGCGAGGCCATACCAGGAGGTCGCCGCGACGAGGGCGAGACCGGCGAACCAGACGAGGCAGGACAGCGTGAGGCGGAAGGTGAGGGACCGGTCGGCGAAGCGGCGCGGGGCACGGATGTCGGCGGGCATGTACTCGGGTCCGGGTCGATGACGGTGACCCGGACGATAGGTCATATCTCTTTATAAGTTCTTGTCGCGAAATGACGAAATTTTGGGCGGGCCCGCTGAAAGGAAAGGCGTCGGCCGGCCGTGTCCCGGCCGCCTCCCTCAGGCGGAGACCGGCGCGCGGACCTTGTCGCGGAAGGCGCGGCGGATCACCTTGCCCGACGTCGTCAGGGGAATTTCGTCGACGAAGGTGATTTCCCTCGGATACTCGTGGCTCGACAGCCGCGAGCGGACGAAGGCCTTGATGTCGTCGACGAGGGCCGGGCCGGTGCTCACCCCCGGTTGCGGGACGACGAAGGCGGTGACGATCTCGGTACGCACCGGATCGGGCTTGCCGACGACCACGGCGAGGCGGACGGCGGGATGGGCCGCGAGGCAATCCTCGATCTCACCGGGGCCGATGCGGTAGCCGGCCGAGGTGATGACGTCGTCCTCGCGGCCGACGAAGGCGATGTAGCCGTCGTCGTCGCGCACGGCCTGGTCGCCCGTCATCATCCAGCGGCCGCGGAACTTGGCTTCGGTCGCCTCCTCATTGTTCCAGTAGCCGAGGAACATCACCGGGTCCGGTCGGGCGATGGCGATCTCGCCGGTCTCGCCGGCTGCGGCCTCGGTGCCGTCGGGGCGCAGGATCGCGACCTCGTGGCCGGGAACCGGACGGCCGATCGCGCCGGGGCGGCAGACGCCGAGGCCGCCGGACGAGCCGATGACGGCGTTGCACTCGGTCTGGCCGTAGAACTCGTTGACTGGAACGCCGAAGGCCTCCTCGGCCCAGAGCAGGGTGTCGGCGCCGAGCTTCTCCCCCGCCGAGCCGATCGCGCGCAGCCGCAGTCGGTCGCGATCGACGGCGGCGCCCTCGGCGCGGATCATCTTGAGGGCGGTCGGCGGCAGGAAGGCGTTGGTGACGCGGTGGCGGGCCATCAGGTCGAGCGCGCGGCCGGGATCGAACTTCTCGAAGCGGAAGGCGACGACGGGCACGCCGAAATGCAGCGCCGGCATCAGCGCGTTGAGCAGGCCGCCGGCCCAGGCCCAGTCGGAGGGGGTCCACATGACGTCGCCGGACTGCGGCATCATCTCCTGGGAGAGTTCGATGCCGGGCAGGTGGCCGAGCAGCACGCGGTGGCCGTGCAGGGCGCCTTTCGGAGCGCCGGTGGTGCCGGAGGTGTAGATCATCAGTGCCGGATCGTCCGGGCGGCTGTCGACCGGCTCGAATCGGCTCGAGGCGCGCGACAGCACATGGCGAAGGTCGGCGGCCCCCGGTCCGGCGCCGCCGACCGCGTAGACGATCCGCAGCGCCGGCAACTCGGCGCGCAGATCCTCGATCTTCTCGGCACCCTCGACGGTGGTGACGAGGGCGACGGCCCCGGCGTCGGCCAGCCGGTAGCGCAGGGCGTCGCTGCCGAACTGGATGGCGAGGGGAACGGCGATGGCGCCGAGCTTATAGGCGGCGACGTGGGCGATCACCGTCTCGGCCGACTGCGGCAGCAGGATGCCGAGGCGGTCGCCGGCCTTGACGCCCTCGGCGGCGAGGGCGTTGGCGAGGCGGTTGGAACGGGTCGCCAGGAAGCCATAGGTGGCGAAGCGCGGCGGACCGTCCTCCTTGTGGACGATGAGCGCCGGCCGGTCCGGCTCGACCGCCGCCCAGCGATCCACGACATCGGTACCGATGTTGTAGAAGCCCGGCAGTTCGAAGGAGAACTGCCGGGAGAGATCACCGAAACTGGACGGGCGGGTCAGCATGTCGAAAGCACTCGCTACGGGAACCTGCGTATCTTGCGCCTTTGCGATGCCCAAGGCAAATGCATTGTGCATCGCAATATGCTCGGATTTTCGACCCGCTTCCAGTGCGACGGTGTCGCAACGTCCTCGATCCGGCGTCGCGAGGTCTTCACTGACCCGCGGCGACCTCCTGCGGCGGCTTCGGATAGGCCAGCATCAGGCACCAGAACACCTTGTATTTCGAGTCGGGATTATAGGCCGCGCCGATGCCCATCACCGTCATCTCCGGGTCCTTCATGCCGCGGTCGTGGCGGGGCGAGGCGCGCCATTCGGAGAAGACGGCGGCGAGGGTGCGCGGGCCGGCGGCGATGTTCTCTCCGGCGGTGAGATAGGCGTAGCCGCCGTCCTGGAGGCGCTTGTTGAGGGCGCCGTAGGGCTGGAGCGCGTGGCTCATCTTGTCGGAACGGGCCATGTTCTCGGCATATTGCTGAGCGACGCGGGACAGGGCGGGATCGAGCCGCAGCGGCGCGACGCCGTTGGCCATGCGGTACTGGCTGATGATCTCCACCGCCTTGGCCTGGTCGACCCGGGCGCCCGGGCGGCCGAGGTCGTCGTAGAAGGAGGGCCGTTCCGGCGCGACCATCTTCTCGTTCGAGCAGGCGGCGAGGCCGAGGGCGACGACGATCGCCGGCAGCAGGCGGCTCAGGATCTTGAACATGCGGGACTTTCCTGTTGTCGGCCGCCGGGCAAAGGGGGGCCGGCGGCTCGGCGGCAGAGGTCGAGGATCGGTGAGAATGGTAAACGGGATGTCGACAGGCCGGCGGAAGTGCGGCCGGGCTCTTAATCCGGCCGCCGTTCCTCCGCCCCCTGTGGGCCGGCTGTGGATAAGCTGTGCGGAAGTTCGAATTGTGACGAGCGCCGTCACTTCGCGTTTCACCTCCGTTCGGGGCGAGGCTAGGAGCGTTCCGGTTTTGTCCGGAGGGAAGGAACCGACGCCGCTTCCCCATCGAGAAGCCAGCGATCGATGCGACGGGCTGATCATGCAGGGCGATTTCGGTCGCGGCCGTGGGGGCGACGATTTCGTCGCCGCCCGACGGCGACGGACGCATCCGTCATGATCGCCGGGGTCGCGGTCTCCCGCATGTGACAGCGGCCGGTCACACCGGTATCCTGGGGACAAATTCCGTGGAGGACTTCGCTCGCCATGACCGACACCGGCCGCTTCCTGCCCTTCGACCTCGCCAACGTGGTGCCCGAGGATGGCGAACCCGACGCCGACCGTCTGGTTCGCGGCACGCCCCGCTTCCGGACGTGGAACGTGGAGGAGACGCCGGACGGCAAGGTTTTCTCCGGCGTCTGGGAGGCGACGCCGGGGATCTGGCGGGTCTCCTACGACGAGTGGGAGTTCTGTTCGATCCTCGCCGGGGTGTCGCTGCTTCACGAGGACGGCATCGAGGCGCCGCACCGGCTGGCCGAGGGCGACAGCTTCGTGATCCGGCCGGGCTTCTCGGGTCTTTGGGAGGTGGTCGAGACCACGCGCAAGCTCTACGTGATCCGCCTGCCCTGAACGGCCGCGCCGAACGCCTGCCCCGAGACGTCGACCGCGCGATGCGCTCGTCGACGTTGGGGAGGGCTCAGGTCGCCGGCGGCGCCGGTTCGGCCCGGGCCACGGGAAGCGAGGCGATCCGCCGCAACAGCGCGGGCGTCGCCAGCACGATCGCCCGCTCCTTGCGGTCGAGAAAGCCGATCGCCTCGACACGGGTTTCGGCCTCGGCGATCTTTGCGGCGGCGATCGCCTCGACCGGGTCGATGGCACCGCGCCGGCGCTCCAGGACCCGGTCGGCGAGGGCGATGTGGGCGGCGAGGCGATCTTCGGTGCGCACGAGGTCGGCGAGCCGCGGCGCGGCGGCGACCGCCTCCGAATAGGCCGGACGCGCCTCTTCCATCAGCCTGCGGATCGGCGGCTGCTCGCTCTCCTCGGGGATGCGCAGCAGGCCGAGCCGCTTGAAGAAGCGGCCGACCGGCGCGGAGCCGGTGAAGGCCGACAGCGGCACCGCGAGCACGAGGCCGACCACCGCCGGCGACAGCCAGGCCAGCATGATCCAGCTGTCGGCGAGGGCGGCGGCGCCGAGGGCGACGCCGGAGATGACGTGCCACTTGTGGCGGCGCACGAGGTCCATGAACGGGACGCCGCCGTCGTCGCGGCGCTGCGGGTTCCAGCCGGCGTCGCGGCGCATCAGGATCTGGGCGATGGCGCCGGTGTGGATCAGCATCATGATCGGCGCGAGGAGGGCGGAAAGCAGCACCTCGCCGACGAAGCTGACGAGGACCATGAACAGCCCGCCGGCGGCCCGGCGCGAGCGGCCGTCGGTGAGGAACAGCAGCAGGCCGAGGATCTTCGGAGTGAACAGGACGCCCATCGTCAGGACGAACAGGCCGAGCGCGCGCTCGGGGTCGATCCGCGGCCAGGACGGGAACAGCTGGAATTCGCTGACGAAATACTCCGGCCGGATGAAATGGGCCTGGAGGGCGAGGGTGAGGCCGGCGATCAGCAGCAGCAGCCACAGCGGCGAGGTGGCGTAGGAGAGGATGCCGGTCAGAAGGTGGCTGCGGCTGACCCAGTGCAGGCCGCGGCCGAACAGCACCTTGGAATGCTGGAGATTGCCCTGGCACCAGCGCCGGTCGCGCACGGCAAGGTCGATCAGCGAGGGCGGGCTCTCCTCGTAGGATCCCGGCAGGTCGTCGGCGATGATCACGGTCCAGCCGCCGCGCCGGATCAGCGCCGCCTCGACGAAGTCGTGGCTGAGGATGTGGCCGCCGAACGGCGGGCGTCCGGACAGTTCGGGCAGGCCGGCGCAGCCCATGAAGGCCGCGGTGCGGATGATCGCGTTGTGCCCCCAGTAGTTGCCTTCCTTGTGCACCCACCAGGAGAGGCCGGTGCCGACCACCGGCCCGTAGACGCGGCCGGCGAACTGCTGCAGGCGGGCCATCAGCGTGGTGCCGCCGACGAGGGTCGGGATGGTCTGGATCAGGCCGGCGTCGGGATCGGCCTCAATGCGCCGGGCGAGTTCGACGACGGTGTCGCCTTCCATCAGGCTGTCGGCGTCGAGCACCAGCAGGTGGTCGTAGGCGCCGCCCCAGCGCCGGCAGAAATCGGCGACGTTACCGGCCTTGCGCCCGGTGTTGTGGCGGCGGCGGCGGTAGAAGAGACGGAGGCGGCCGCCGAGGCGCTCGCGGGCGCGCGCCAGCGCCGCCTCCTCCTCGAGCGCGATCTCCGGGTCGGTGGTGTCGGCGATGACGAACCAGTCGAAGGCGTCGCCCTCGCCGGTCGCCTCGACGCTGCGGATCATCGCCTCGAGGCCGCCGAACACCCGGTCGGGCGCTTCGTTGTAGGTCGGCATCAGCACGGCGGTGCGGCGAACGAGGCGGGCGGAGGAGCGCTGCGGACCTGCGAGCCGGCGGCGCAGGATCGCCCAGAAGCCGGCGAGGGCGCTGGCCATCGCCACGGCGATCCAGACGAAGGTCAGGGCGAAGAGGGCGAGCACCACCTGCTCCACCGGCGTCAGGCCGCCGATGGCGAGCACGAGGTTCATCTCGTAGATGGCGAAGACCGAAAGCGCGAAGGCCGAGCCGAGGACGAGGATACGGCGCAGGGTCGAGGAGCGTCCGGTCGGGTCGACCAGCTTGCGGCGCGCCGTGCGGTCGAAGCGGTCGAGATCCTGGGTCGGCATCGGCGCCGGGGCCTCCGGCGGCATGCCGGGCGGAAGGCCGGACCCTGACACGGGGGCCGGCGGCGCGGCGATATCGAGGTTCAGGACGTCCATCGGAACACCCAGGTCTCGGCCGGCGCTCCCGTCTCGAAAGTGAGATTGGCCCTGAGCTCGATCAGCCTCTCGCCCTGGGGATCGAGTTCGAAGGAGAGGCGGTAGCCGCCGGCGACGTCGTTGCGCTGGACGACGACGTTGCGCACCGAGCCCTTGTAGGAATTGACCGTCGCCGAGGCGGTGCCGAGGCTGTCGCGATCGACGCCGGGGGCGAGGACGTAGTCGACGACGAAGAGCCGGAAGCCGGTGTCCTCGGCGCCGAGCGGGCGCCCGGAGCGTGTCGCTCCGACGATCGCCGACCCCGTCGCCGCCTCGACGCCCTGGCCCCAGGACAGCCGGTAGGCGAAGCTATACTCGGAGCCTGCGGGAATCTTTTCCTTCGGCCGCCAGTAGGCGACGATGTTGTCGTGGACCTCCGAATCCGTCGGGATCTCGATCAGGGTCACCGCGCCGGTGCCCCAGTCGCCGACCGGCTCGACCCAGAGGCTCGGCCGTCGCTCGTAGGCGGCCTCGAGGTCCTGGTAGGACTCGAAAGCGCGGTCGCGCTGCATCAGGCCGAAGCCGCGCGGAGCGGTGTCGACGAAGGCGCTGATCTGCAGTTCGGAGGGGTTGGCGAGCGGTCGCCAGAGCCGCTCACCGCGGCCGGTGATCATCAGCAGGCCGTCGGAATCGTGGACCTCGGGACGGAAGTCGTCGATCTGGCTGCGACCGTTCAGCGAGAAGTAGAACATGCTGGTCCCGGGTGCGAGGCCGACGTTGACGAGATCGGCCCGCGGGAACAACTGCGCCTCGACGTCCATCAGTGTCGGCATGCCCGGTCGGATGGTGAAGCGGTAGGCGCCGGTGGTCGAGGGGCTGTCGAGCAGGGCGTGGACGACGACGATGTCCGCGGCCTCGGTCGGCGCCTCGACCCAGAAGGCGCGGAACACCGGAAACTCCTCACCCTCGGGATCGGCGGTCTTGATGGCGAGACCACGGGCGGAGAGGCCGTAGGTCTGGCCCTTGCCGAGCGAGCGGAAGTAGCTCGCGCCCTGGAAGACGACGATCTCGTCGTAATAGTCCGGGCGGTTGATCGGCCCATGGATGCGAATGCCGGCGAAGCCGATGTCGTCCTTGGGAACCGGGCCGGGCACGAGCGGCCCGATCGTGAAGAGGTCGGGGTCGTAGGCTAGGTGGGTGGCCTGGCCGTTCTGGACGAGCGCCACCTCGACCGGCGCCCGGAAGTAGAGACCGCGGTGAAACAGCTGCAACTGGAAGGGCAGGCCGCGGTCGGCCCAGATCGCCCGGTCGGGCCGATAGCGGATGTCGCGATACTGGTCGTAGCTGAGCTGGTCCAGCACCGCGGGCAGGGAATCGTCGGCCGCGGCGAAGGGGGCGGCGGCGAGTTTGCGGGCGATTTCGGCGACGGTGGAGCGGCGGAACTCGCCGGTGACGGCGAAGTTGGCCTGGGTCTTCGCTTCCTGGGCGAGGGCGGCGATCGGCAGGGTCGCGCCGGTCGCGGCTGCGACGGCGCCGACCGCCGCCAGGGACCGGGCGACCATCTCGCGCCGGCTGATCGCCGGGCCGGTCATCGTCGGGGAAGCGCTCTCGTGAGGCAAGGCCTGGGCTCCGGGTATCGGGACGTGAGGAAGGCTGAAAGCCGGCTGCGCCGCACGCCCTCGCAGCGTCTGCGGCCCGCCGGTGGGACGCGATTCCCCGTTCCCCGACGCCGCGCGGCGGGAACGAGGAACCGGCACCGGACTATCCGACGAAGGCCACAAATAAAGTCAGCTCAAGGGTTTTCATAGGCCCTTCGCATCCTCCCTCGGTACCGATCTCCGCCCCAAAACGCTTGACTGGGCGAATCGATCCCTTTCCCGGTTGACAATCATGCGGCGGTGCACCGGCAGCCTTCAGTCGGCGATCTCGACGCCGGCCTCCATCATCCGCCCGATCGCCGCGGCGAGCGATCCCTGAAGGTCGATCGCCCGGCAGGCCCCCATGAGAACCACGGCCTCGAAGCCGAGGCGCGCCGCGTCGATCGCCGAATAGGCGACGCAATAGTCGGTGGCGAGACCGGCGAAAAAGAGGCGGCGCAGCGCGCGCTCGCGCAGATAGCCGGCAAGACCCGTGGGCGTTGCGTGATCGTTTTCGAAGAAGGCCGAGTAGGAATCGATCGCCGGGCGGAAGCCCTTGCGGACGACGAGTTCGGCCCGGGTCAGGTCGAGCGCCGGGTGGAAATGCGCGCCGGTCGTTCCCCTCACGCAGTGATCGGGCCAGAGGGTCTGCGGCCCGTAGGGCAGCGCGATGGTCTCGAAGGGACGCCGTCCTTCATGGCTCGAGGCGAAGGAGGAGTGGCCGGCCGGATGCCAGTCCTGGGTCGCGATGACGTGGGCGAAGCGTTCCGTCAGGGCGTTGATCGCCGGGACCACCGCATCGCCGTCCGCGACCGCGAGGGCGCCGCCCGGGCAGAAGTCGTTCTGGACGTCGACGACGACGAGAACCTCGGTGCCGGAACCGGCGGGGCTGGACATGGCTTCGCTCCGATGACCGCGACGGGTGGCCGTCACGGGTATCCGGCGATCTTATTGCATTGCGGGAGCGTGCGGAAGTTTCGATCTCGCCGACGAGGCGACGATGCGCGGGCCGTCTCTCAGCCCGCTTCGGCCGGCCAGAAGCCGGTGCGGGCGTCGCGTGCGATCGGACGCACCTCGACCTCGTCGGAGCGGCAGCGGGTGCAACGCATGCCGCGCGACAGATCCGCGAGGCGGCTCGATTGCGGGTAGGAGGCCTTGAGATAGCGGAGCCGGCCGCAGCTTTCGCAATAAATGGCGAGGCGCATGTTGCGCTCCGCGACTTCGAAAATGGTCATCGCAGCAGTATGGATCCTCGAGCCGAGTATCGGACTTCGTATCGCGCAAAGGTTGTCAACGTTGACGCCGGCTTCGGGCGGAGGCGTCTTCTTACAGATTAGGGGGGTGCCGGGGAAGTTCAAGGGTGCATGACACCCATGAGCGGGGCTGCGAGCTCGCATTCGGCGGACCGGGATCGGCCGGGGGCGGAGGCGGCGAGTGCGATCCTCGCTCACTCCACGGCGTCGAGCCGTCGCCACCGGACCGGCGACAGCCACCGGACCGGTTCCGGCCGCGAGCGAGCAGGCGAGAGGGGAAGCGAACGGTCGCCGGCTCTCCGACACGAGCGGAGCCCGTGACCTGACGGCCAGATCATGACGGCGGAGGGCGACGCGGAATCGGCGCGAGAATTGATGGCGGAGAGGGAGGGATTTGAACCCCCGATACCCTTGCGAGTATGCCGCATTTCGAGTGCGGTGCAATCGACCACTCTGCCACCTCTCCGCATCAAGGTGCTTATCGATCGAAAGCGGCGCGGAACGTACAAAGCGGCGGCGGATTGCGCAAGGGCCGCGGCCAGATTTTTCACACGCGCCCCGGCGGACGGGCGAAGGACGCGGCGGCGGCGGCCGTGGATCGCGACATTCGAGACGTCGCCGCGGGATGAGAGCCGGCGCCTGCCTTCGGTCGCTGCCTCGAAATCGGGCGGCGTCTGCCGTCATCAAGGGCTTCGCGACGGCGGCAAATCAGGTTATCGTTTTCGTGTCGTCAACGTATCGAAAGGAGGTGATCCAGTGTCTCATTGTCATAACCCGCAGGTGCTGGTCGCCGCGGTCGGGACGTTCACCTCCGGTGGACGCGTCTGATCCGAGGCATCCCGCGATCTCGCGGTTGGCAATGGAAGGGCTGCCCGACGACGGGTGGCCCTTCTTGCGTTCCGGCCTCCCGCCGGACGACCTTGCGACGTCCGGACGGGGCTGCGAACCGGCTGATTTCGCGGCGATCGGATCACGTGATCACACCCATCCGACGGGTCGTTTCGGCACCGGAGAGGCGATCATGGCGGGGAGGCGAAGATCGAGGGAGTTTGTCGACAGCGGCCGACGGGCCGTCGTCGCACGTCTCGTCCTCTTCCTTCCCGTCACCCTCCTCGCGGCGGCGCTCGCGGTGCCGGCGATGGCCGAAGCGCCGGTCGACGCGGTGAGGGTTTTCAAGTCCGAGCGAAGGCTAGAGCTTCTCGCCGGCGGTCGTGTGATGCGGGCCTATTCCGTGGCGCTCGGTAGCGATCCGGTGGGGCACAAGCAGCGCGAGGGCGACGGCCGCACGCCCGAGGGGCGCTACCGCCTCGACTGGCGCAATCCGGCGAGCGCCTATCACCGCTCGATCCACGTCTCCTATCCGGAGGAGCGCGACGTCGCGGCGGCGCGGGCGCGGGGCGAGGATCCTGGCGGCATGATCATGATCCACGGCCAGCGCAACGGCTTCGGCTGGGCCGGCGGCTTCATCCAGAGTCTCGATTGGACCGACGGCTGCATCGCCGTCACCAATGCCGAGATGGACGAGATCTGGGAACTGGTCGCCGACGGCACGCCGATCGAGATCCAGCCGTGATCTCCGGCCCGCACGGAAACCCGATCAGAGGCCGCGCCGGGCTTCTTTTCGCCCGGCTCCGGCGCTATATCGGATCGTGTGCGGGCGCGGCCGTCCGCGGACCGCGAGCCGGAGCCCTCCCGTGACCACCGTCCCCTTTGCCAAGATGAACGGCATCGGCAACGAGATCGTCGTGCTCGACCTGCGCGGGCGCGACCTCGTGGTCACGCCGGAGGCGGCGCGGGCGATCGCGGCGACGCCGGGGGCGCATTTCGACCAGTTGATGGTGCTCTATCCGCCGCAGGCGGCCGGCACCGACGCGCGGATGAAGATCTTCAACGTCGACGGCTCGACGTCGGCGGCCTGCGGCAACGGCACCCGCTGCGTCGGCCTGATCCTGATGGCCGGGGAAGACAAGAGCTCGCTCTTGCTGCAGTCCGACGCCGGCCTGCTGACGGTGAAGGACGCCGGCGACGGCCTGATCTCGGTCGACATGGGCATGCCGAAGTTCGGTTGGGCCGACATTCCGCTCGCCGAGCCGTTCCACGACACCCGCTACATCGAATTGCAGATCGGGCCGATCGACCGGCCGGTGCTGCATTCGCCTTCCGTGGTCAACGTCGGCAATCCGCACGCGATCTTCTGGGTCGACGACGTCGACGCCTACGACCTCGGCCGCTTCGGTCCGCTGCTCGAGAACCATCCGATCTTTCCCGAGCGCGCCAACATCTCGCTGGCCGAGGTGCTTTCGCCCGAGCACGTCAAGGTCCGCGTCTGGGAGCGCGGCGCCGGGCTGACCCGGGCCTGCGGCTCGGCGGCCTGCGCGGTGGCGGTCTCGGCGGCGCGCACGAAGCGCACCGGGCGCAACGTCCGCATTTCGCTGCCGGGCGGCGACCTGCTGATCGACTGGCGCGACGACGACCGCATCGTCATGACCGGGCCGGCGGAACTGGAACACGTTGGCGAACTGCCGGTGGAGATCTTTTCCGGGGCCAGCGCGGCGGCGTGAGGGTCGCTATAGGTCCTCCGCACTGGCAATCCGCGGCGCTTTCGGCCATATAGCCGGGACTTCTCGATTTTCACGCGAGGCCGCCCGGTGCGGCCGGGACTTCTGCGACCCATGGCCATCGACGTCATCACCTTCGGCTGCCGTCTCAACACGGTGGAATCCGAGGTCATGAAGAAAAAGGCCCTCGAGGCGGGGCTGACCGACGCCGTGCTGGTCAACACCTGCGCGGTGACGGGCGAAGCCGTGCGCCAGGCCCGGCAGGCGATCCGGCGGGCGCGGCGCGACAACCCGGCAGCCCGCATCATCGTCTCCGGCTGCGCGGCGCAGACCGACCCGGAGGCCTTCGCGGCGATGGCCGAGGTCGACCTCGTCGTCGGCAACGTCGAGAAGCTCGGCGAGGCGGTGTATCGCGAGGTTCCAGCAGGCTTCGGCGTCGAGGCCGAGGAGAAGGTCCGCGTCAACGACATCATGAGCGTGACCGAGACCGCCGGCCATCTGATCGAGGGCATCGAGGGCCGGGCGCGGGCCTTCGTCCAGGTCCAGAACGGCTGCGACCACCGCTGCACCTTCTGCATCATCCCCTACGGCCGCGGCAATTCCCGCTCGGTGCCGATGGGCGAGGTGGTGGGGCAGGTGCGCCGGCTGGTCGAGAACGGCTACGGCGAGGTGGTGCTGACCGGCGTCGACCTGACGAGCTGGGGCCAGGACCTGCCCGGCGCCCCGAAGCTCGGCCGGCTGATCCGCAGCCTGCTCTCCCACGTGCCGGAGCTGAAGCGGCTGCGCATTTCCTCGATCGACAGCATCGAGGTCGACGACGACTTCATGGCGGCGATCGCCGAGGAGGAGCGGCTGATGCCGCATTTCCACCTCTCGCTGCAGTCGGGCGACGACATGATCCTGAAGCGGATGAAGCGGCGGCACCTGCGCGCCGACACCGTCCGCTTCACCGACGCGGTGCGGCGCCTGCGGCCCGACGTCGTCTTCGGCGCCGACATCATCGCCGGCTTTCCGACCGAGACCGAGGCGATGTTTGAGAACTCGCTGAAGATCGTCGACGACTGCGGCCTCACCCATCTCCACGTCTTCCCCTATTCGCCCCGCCCCGGCACGCCGGCGGCGCGGATGCCGCAACTCGGCAGGGCGGTGATCAAGGAGCGGGCGGCGCGGCTCAGGGCCGCGGGGGAGGCGACGCTGCTCGCCCATTTCCAGGCCGAGACCGGGCGGACCCGCAAGGTGCTGGTCGAGAAGCCGGGGCTCGGGCGCACCGAACAGTTCACCCTCACCGAGATCGACGGCGGCCTCGCCGGCGAGATCGCCGAGACCCGGATCACGGGCCACACCGGGCGGGCCCTCACCGGCCGTCTCGTCATCAGGGACGCGGCATGAGCGAGCAGTCAAAATCCGGCTTCTTCCGCAAGGTCGCCGACTTCCTCGTCGCCAAGCCGGCGCCCTCGCCTGAGCCGGAGGTGATCGAGGAGCGGCCGAGGGCGCCTGCTCCCGAAACCCCCGCACCCGTGCCCGCGGCCCCCGCGGCGGCGGAGACGGAAGAGGCCGCGCCGCGGATCGCGGCGCCGGCGCCGGTGCCGGCCGACGACCTCGGCCTGCCGAC
>CALCDT010000273.1 GCA_937900425.1 uncultured Alphaproteobacteria bacterium
CGCCGCCCGCCTCGCCGCCGTGCCGGAAATGGCGCGCGCGCTGTCGCGCCTCGTCATGGGCCGCGGCGGCCCGCGCGACCTCGCCGCCCTCGCCGAGGGCCTGTCTCAGGCGGCGGCGATCGTGCGCCTGTTCGCCGGCTCCGGTGTCGAGGCCGGTGCGGCGGTCGGGGCGGGCATGGGGCCCGCTATCGGGTCGGGTGTCGGGGCGGCCGACGTCGGCGAGGAGATCGCCGCGGCGCTCGCCGCCCTCGCCGCGGCGCCCCACGGCCTCGGCGCGGAGCTTTCCGGCGCGCTCGCCGACGATCTGCCTCTGCTGAAACGCGACGGCGGCTTCCTGCGGCCGGGCTACCGTCCCGATCTCGACGAGACGCGGGCGCTGCGCGACGAGAGCCGCAAGGTGATCGCCTCGCTTCAGGCGGCCTACGCCGAGCGTTGCGACATCCGCGCGCTGAAGATCAAGCACAACAACGTTCTCGGCTATTTCGTCGAGGTCGCCTCGGCCCACGGCCCGGTGCTGATGAACCCGCCCCACGACGGTTTCTTCATCCACCGCCAGACCATGGCCGGCGCCATGCGCTTCTCCACCGTCGAACTCGGCGAACTGGAGGGGCGCATCGCCAGCGCCGGCGAGCGGGCGCTCGCCATCGAGCTCGAGGTGTTCGAGGCGCTGGTCGCCAGGGTCGCGGCGGCCGGCGAGGCGATCAAGCGCGCCGCCGACGCCCTCGCCGTGCTCGACGTCGCCTCGTCGCTGGCGATCCTCGCCGACGAGCGCGGCTACACCCGGCCGAGGGTCGACGACGGCCTTTCCTTCGACATCCGCGGCGGCCGCCATCCGGTGGTGGAGCGGGTGCTGGCCGAGACCGGCGAAGCCTTCGTCGCCAACGACGCCGACCTCGGCCCGGGCGAAGGCGCGGCCGGAAGCGGCGGCGCGCAGGACGCCGGGCGGATCTGGCTGATCACCGGCCCCAACATGGCCGGCAAGTCGACCTTCCTGCGCCAGAACGCGCTGATCGCGATCCTCGCCCAGATCGGCTGCTTCGTGCCGGCGGCCTCGGCTCATATCGGCGTGGTCGACCGCCTGTTCAGCCGGGTCGGCGCCGCCGACGACCTCGCCCGCGGCCGCTCCACCTTCATGGTCGAGATGATCGAGACCGCGGCGATCCTCAACCAGGCCGGCCCGCGCGCCCTCGTCATCCTCGACGAGATCGGCCGCGGCACCGCCACCTTCGACGGCCTCTCGATCGCCTGGGCGACGATCGAGCACCTCCACGCCGTCAACCGCTCCCGGGCGCTGTTCGCGACCCATTACCACGAGCTAACCGCCCTCTCGGAGCGGCTGGAGCGGGTCGTCAACGCCACGGTCAAGGTGCGCGAGTGGAAGGGCGACGTCGTCTTCCTGCACGAGATCGTGCCCGGCGCCGCCGACCGCTCCTACGGCATCCAGGTGGCCAAACTCGCCGGCCTGCCGGCCGCGGTGGTGACCCGCGCCCGCCACGTGCTGAAGGAACTGGAAAAGACCGGCGGCCCCGCCCCGGCCTCCCTCATCGACGACCTCCCCCTCTTCACCGCCGCCCGTCGCCGCCCGGAGCCGGAGGCGCCGAAGGCCGAGCCTACGGTCCTCGCCATGCTCGACGCGCTGACCCCGGACTATCTCTCGCCGCGCGAGGCGCTGGAGGCGCTTTACGCGCTGAAGGCGGAGCGGCGACGGAGAAGAGAGTAGTGTACTTCACATGAACGGGTTACCAGTAGTTTCCCAGTATTCGGCAAATCGATGGTTTTGCTCGAAGAAACCGCGGTTCTCCTTCGCATTTATGCCAATTCTCTCAAAAAATAGAACGGTTAGTAGGAAAATTATCCGCTCAGAATCATGGTGCATGGCATCGTTGCTCAGGCATTCTGCCCTGAGGCCTTCGTTAAAATGTGTATAGTAATTGCGGGTTGCAACAAGGCGACGTATATTTTCCTTTGAAAGGAATGGTGGAGATTTTTCGAAGGACAACTTAATTTCATTTGAGATTTGCTTCAGTCGCTGCCCTAGACTCGGCTCGTTTCCGAATTGCATCATCCCTTTGATTTTATCAACGAGCTTTTCTGGGGCATCTTTAGGTATGCCTTTCAAGACATCCTCGTACACGCGTTCAAATTGAGGGGGGCCTCACTACAGTGTTATCGGAAGTTAGTCGATGAAACACTTCGACTGCTTGAATTGACAGCAAGAATTTTACGTGCAGAATACCATTATCTCTTGATCTCAAGACAAAAAACAAATCCAAACAGGGCTTGATAGTATCATACTGATCAAGCCAAGACTGAAAGACACTAGCGTTATTTGTTAATAAATCATTCAATGATGCAAATTTATTCACATATCTTCGAGAAGTTCTTTTTGAAGTATAGTGATATCTAGGATATATATAAAAGTAATCTGAATTACGATAAGATTTTTCTCCCGTAACTAGCTTATTCTTTACAGATATAGATTCAATATTTAAATGCCTTCCGTAGCAAAGTGAGGATAAATCTCTTAATCTAGATGCAATTTCAAGGTGCCATTTTATTGATTTCTCATGATGCGCTATGATTTCAAAGTAACATCTCCCTGATAAAGTGGCTTCTCCGGCCGAATTTTCGTGTGCATAAATCTCGCTTGAGACATACAAATCAAAATCGCGGCATGTTCCAAGGACTTTCCGTTCAATATTTTTCGCGGTAACTGTTATTTCTCTAAGGCTTCCTTCATATCTAGTTGTGAAAATCTCGTGATTTAGCCAATCTTCTATACCATCAAATCGAAACCTTGATTCTTGGAATTCATCAATTTCTAAATTATCGATATGTTTTCCAATAATTAAGAAGTTAGAACTCCATTCTTCAACTGCGAACCCGGGCGCAGAGAGGCTTGATCGAACTCTATGCGTTTCAAGCAAGCTTATTTCTTGTCCATTTTTTGTGAATCCGTAAACTACAGCATTCCAAGTGTCGTCCTCGTGCGTCATAGGCATAGATCCGCGATCACTGCGGTCGAAGTGCCCGATTAATGAGAGGACCGCTCCATCGGACTGCCGATATCTTAAAGTGCCGGCGGTTCTATCCACGCTCTCGTCCGCAAGTGACCAGATTCCCTCAATTTCAAAATCCTCATGTAGTTCGAAATTGCGCATCGTGTCGCCTCATACGTACGTTGCAGCTCAGTCGGAAATTCTAATGTTTAAGGTGTGATTTGTCGACAACATTCAATCACAGTTTATAGTTGGCCGTAAACTTGTGGGGCCGCCGATGATTTTCCCTCGAAGGCTTTGGAGAACGTGGAAATCTTTGATCCATTATTGGATTCGGCGCCTTCCTTCGCCCCGGCTGGCCCTCGCCCGAAAGCCGCCCTATAAGGCGCACCGGTACGATAGCGTTAACGCTTCGTCGATAGTCTTTCGCCGCGCCTTCCGGAACGCCTCATGTCACGACCCGCCGACCACCACGCCATCCTCGACGAGGCCGCCCTGCGCGCGGAGGTCGACGCCGCCTTCGCGGCCGCCTCCTCGCAGGACAAGGCGCGCACCGCGGTGCTGGCGATCCTGAAGCGCGCCAACGCCGAGGCGCGCGAGAAGGCGAGGCTGATCCTCGTCGAGGACCGCAAGGGCACCGATTGCGCCAAGCGCCTCTCGGCGCTCACCGACCGGCTGATCAGCATCATCTACGACTACGCGGCGACCAAGATCTACAAGGTCGACAACCCGACCGCCGCCGAAACCATGTCGGTGATCGCCGTCGGCGGCTACGGCCGCGGCCTGCTGGCGCCGGGCTCCGACGTCGACCTCCTGTTCCTGCTGCCCTACAAGCAGACCGCCTGGGGCGAGAGCGTCGTCGAATACGTCCTCTACATGCTGTGGGATCTCGGCTTCAAGGTCGGCCACGCCACCCGCCGCATCGACGAGTGCATCCGCCTGTCGCGCCAGGACATGACGATCCGCACCTCGATCCTCGAGGCCCGCCGCATCTTCGGAGACGAGGCGCTGTTCGCCGATCTCGTCACCCGCTTCAGGCAGGAGGTCGTCGCCGGCACCGCGCCGGAGTTCATCCGCGCCAAGCTCGGCGAGCGCGACGAGCGCCACAAGCGGCAGGGCCAGTCGCGCTATCTGGTCGAGCCCAACGTCAAGGAATCGAAGGGCGGCCTGCGCGATCTCCACACCCTGTTCTGGATCGCCAAATACTTCTACGAGGTCGACAGCGGCGAGGCGCTGGTGCGCCGCGGCGTGTTCTCGCGCGCCGAATACGACCGCTTCCGCAAGGGCGACGACTTCCTGTGGGCGGTGCGCTGCAACCTCCACTTCGTCACCGGCAAGGCCGAGGACCGCCTGACCTTCGACGTCCAGCGCGAGATCGCCCGCCTGCTCGGCTACCAGGCCCGCTCCGGCCTCACCGACGTCGAACGCTTCATGAAGCACTATTTCCTGGTCGCCAAGGACGTCGGCGACCTGACCCGCATCTTCTGCTCGACGCTGGAGGTGCGCGAGGCCAAGGCCGAGCCGGTGCTCGACCGGGTGCTCGGCCGCCTCGCCATCAAGCGCCGGCGCAAGGTCGAGACCGTCACCGACGGCTTCCTCGTCGAGAACAACCGCCTCGTCTTCGCCGACGACAAGGTGTTCGACCGCGACCCGGTCAACCTCGTCCGCGTCTTCCACCTCGCCGACGAGCGCGACCTCGCCTTCCACCCCGAAACGCTCAAGCTGATCACCCGCTCGCTGCGCCTCGTCGATGCGGCCCTGCGCGAAAACGAGGAGGCCAACCGCCTGTTCCTCGAGATCCTGACCTCGCCGCGCCGGCCGGAATCGGTGCTGCGGCTGATGAACGAGGTCGGCCTGCTCGGCCGCTTCGTGCCCGACTTCGGCAAGGTCGTGGCGATGATGCAGTTCAACATGTACCACCACTACACGGTGGACGAGCACACCCTGCGCTGCATCGGCATCCTCTCCGACATCGAGAACGGCCGCGAGGCCGAGCGCCACCCGCTCGCCACCACCCTGCTTCGCGGCGGCGGCATCAACCGCCGGGTGCTCTATTTCGCGCTGTTCCTGCACGACATCGCCAAGGGCCGGCCGGAGGACCATTCGATCGCCGGAGCCAAGGTCGCCCGCCGGCTCTGCCCGCGCTTCGGCTTCTCCCATGCCGAGACCGAACTCGTCGCCTGGCTGGTCGAGCAGCACCTCACCATGTCGATGACGGCGCAGTCCCGCGACCTCGCCGACCGCAAGACCATCCGCGACTTCGCCGGCATCGTCCAGACCATCGAGCGGCTGAAGCTGCTCGTCATCCTGACCATCGCCGACATCCGCGGCGTCGGCCCGGGGGTGTGGACCGGCTGGAAGGGCCAGCTGCTGCGCACGCTCTACTACGAGACCGAGCCCTTCCTGCTCGGCGGCCATTCGCAGATTTCGCGCGAGCGCCGGGTCGAGGCGGCGCGCAAGGAACTCGGCGCCGCCCTCGCCGACTGGGCGCCGGAGGAGCGCGAGGCCTATGTCCAGCGGCACTATCCGCCCTACATGCTTCGGGTCGACCTCGACGCCAAGATCGCCCACGCCGCCCTGATCCGGAAGGTCGACCGCGAGAAGCGGCGGCTCGCCACCGGCTACGCCCTGCGCCCCTTCGAAGGCGTCACCGAGATCACCGTCGTCGCCCCCGACCACACCCGCCTGCTCGCCACCCTCGCCGGCGCCTGCACCGCGGCCGGTGCCAACATCGTCGACGCCCAGATCTTCACCACCACAGACGGCATGGCCCTCGACACCATCGTGATCTCGCGCGAGCTTTCCGACGACGCCGACGAGGCCCGCCGCGCCGCCCGCGTCACCGCCCTCGTCGAGGCGGTGCTGGAGGGGCGCGAGAAGCTGCCGGAGATCGTCGCCCGCAAGGTCGCCGCCCGTCGGCCCACCAGGGCCTTCGCCCTCGAGACCCAGGTCGGCATCGACAACACCCTGTCCGACCGCTACTCGGTGATCGAGGTCTCCGGCCTCGACCGCCCGGGCCTGCTGTTCGACCTCACCGGCGCCATCTCCGACCTCAACCTCAACATCGCCTCCGCCCACGTCGCCACCTTCGGCGAGCGGGCGGTGGACGTCTTCTACGTCACCGACCTCACCGGCCAGAAGATCCTCACCTCCGGCCGCCAGGGCACCATCCGCCGGCGCCTGGTCCAGGCCTTCGACGGCGGCAAGACGGCAAAGAAGGCGGCGGCGTGATGAGGGGCGCAACTCGAAGGGGAACTGGGGCATCGCTCACCATGGTGGTTGGGGAAGGGCCGTCCCCCTCTCCCTGTCCCTCCCCCTCCAGGGGGGAGGGGACGCTCGGGGTGAGCACCGGCCGCCCCGCGACCCCTCGCCGAGCCGAGGCTCCGCGAGGTGGAAGACCTGACGGCTTTCGTCCCCTCCCCCCTGGAGGGGGAGGGACAGGGAGAGGGGGGAGCCGCGGAAGGAGGGCGGGCGCGATGGTCCGAGGCTCCAAACGGCACACCGCCCCATGAACCTCCTCAAGAACTTCGCCACCGTCGGCGCCGCCACGCTCGTCTCGCGGGTGCTCGGTTTCGCCCGCGACGCCTTCATGGCCTCGATGCTCGGCTCGGGGCCGGTGGCGGACGCCTTTCTGGTCGCCTTCCGCCTGCCCAACCTGTTTCGCCGGCTGTTCGCCGAGGGCGCCTTCAACGCCGCCTTCGTGCCGCTGTTCGCCCGCGCGGTGGAGGAGGGCGGCGAGGCGAAGGCGAAGGGCTTCGCCGAGGAGATCCTCGCCGGCCTGCTGTTCACGCTGCTGATCGTCACCGCGGTCGCCGAGATCTTCATGCCGGCCCTCGTCTTCGGGCTGGCGCCGGGCTTCGCCGACGAGGCCGAGAAATTCGAGCTCGCCACGGCGATGACGCGGATCATGTTCCCCTATCTCCTCTGCATGTCGCTGACGGCGATGGCCTCGGGCATGCTGAATTCGATGGGCCGTTTCGCGCTGGCCGGCTTCGCGCCCTCGCTGCTCAACGTCGTCCTCGTCGCCGCCCTCGGCTTCATCTGGTGGGAGGGGCTCGCCGCCACCGAGGAGGCGGCCTTCGTGTTGTCCTGGGCGGTCTGCGCGGCGGGCTTCCTGCAGCTCGCCAGCCTCGCGATCGGGCTCAGGGCGATCGGCTTCCGGCTGAAGCTGCGGCGGCCGCGGATGACGCCCGGCGTGAAGCGGCTGCTGGTGCTCGGCGTGCCGGGCGTGATCGCCGGCGGCATCACCCAGATCAACGTCGTCATCGGCACGATCATCGCCTCGACCCAGGCGAGCGCGGTGAGCTACCTCTATTACGCCGACCGGCTCTACCAGCTGCCGCTCGGCGTCGTCGGCGTCGCCATCGGCGTGGTGCTGCTGCCCGACATCACCCGCCAGCTGCGCTCGCCGACGCCGGAAACCGCGCTCCACACCCAGAACCGGGCGCTGGAATTCTCCATGGCGCTGACCCTGCCGGCGACGGTGGCGCTGATGGTGATTCCGGTCGAGATCGTCCGCGTGCTGTTCGAGCGCGGCGCCTTCGACGCCGCCGACAGCCTCGCCACCGGCGCCGCGGTGGCGGCCTATGCCGCGGGCCTGCCGGCCTTCGTCGCCATCAAGGTGTTTCAGCCCGGTTATTTCGCCCGCGAGGACACGCGGACGCCGACGCTCTACGCCGGCATCTCGATGGTCGCCAACGTCGTCCTGGCGCTGGCTCTGTTCCCCGCGCTCGCCCACGTCGGCATCGCGCTCGCCACCTCGCTGTCGTCGTGGATCAACGCCGGCCTGCTCGCCGCCGGTCTGATGCGCAAGGGCCGCGTCGTGCCCGACCGCCTGCTGCTGAAACGGCTGCCGCTGCTGGCGCTCGCCAGCGTGCTGATGGGGGCCGGGCTCTGGTTCGGCGCTGAAGAACTGTCGGCCTCGCTGACGCCGCAGGCCGGCCTCGCCGCTTCCTTCGGCGCGCTCGCCGTGCTGGTGTTTTCCGGCGTCGGCCTCTTCGGCTTCTTCGCCGTCGTCACCGGAGCGGTCGATGTCCGTCGCTACGCCGCCCAGATCGCGGCCCGGCAGCGGAAAGGCTGAAGCCGCCGCAGGCGCCGCCCGGGGGCTATCGCAACGGCTCGGCGGGCGGCAGAGCGTCCAAGAACTGCGGGACCGTGATGACATGGACGCCGCCTGCGAACTCGGTGCAATGCAGCACGACGCGCTCGTACCCGTCCGTCGGGTCGGCTCGCATCGATCCCCTGAACTCGATGACCACGCTCACGCCAGGCTTCGCCGCTCGATCAGGGCTTCGCTCTTGAAGAGAAGTTGCCTCCAGCGGCGAAGCGGCGAGGATATGCCAGTCGGTGTAACCCGAAACGAGCGCATGGTGGCTGGCCTCGCGGGCGATTCCGCTGTCGCAGTCGTCGAACGGGCTCGTTTGAGACGGGTCGTTCACCGTCGCAGCGTTGTGTCCGTCGATGGACTGATCGTCGAGATAGCCCACCGCGAGTTGAAACGAAACGAGAAAAGCGGTGAGAGTGGCGAACAGAAGTCTTCGGGACGACGCGTCGCCTTGGGGTCGCCTGCGCACGCGAGCCTCCCGAAAGTCGAGGAGCCCCGATCATGGCCACTGCAAGGCGCGGGAGCAACGGCTTTCATCCCGGCGTTTCCGCAGTCCGGAAGGACACTTGATCCGGGCGACCGCATTCTCCATAACCCTCGCGACTTTCGCCCCTTTCGATCAAGGCTCCCGCCATGGCTTTCAGGCCTCTCGTCTTCTCCGGCGTCCAGCCGACCGGCAATCTCCATCTCGGCAACTACCTCGGCGCCATCAAGCGTTTCGTCGAGATGCAGGCGACCCACTACTGCATCTATTGCGTCGTCGATCTCCACGCCATCACCGTCTGGCAGGACCCCGAGGCGCTGACCCGGCAGATCCGCGAGGTCACCGCGGCGTTTCTGGCCGCCGGCATCGACCCGAAGGCCCACGTCGTCTTCAACCAGAGCCAGGTTTCGGCCCACGCCGAGCTCGCCTGGATCTTCAACTGCGTCGCCCGCCTCGGCTGGCTCAACCGCATGACCCAGTTCAAGGAGAAGGCCGGCAAGGACCGCGAGAACGCCTCGGTCGGCCTCTACGCCTATCCGAACCTGATGTCGGCCGACATTCTCGCCTACCGCGCCACCCACGTGCCGGTCGGCGAGGACCAGAAGCAGCATCTGGAACTCGCCCGCGACACCGCGGCGAAGTTCAACCACGACTTCGCCGGCCGCATCGCCGCGCTCGGCCTCGGCGAGGGCGAGGACGGCTTCTTCCCGCAGCCCGAGCCGCTGATCCAGGGCCCGGCGACGCGGGTGATGAGCCTGCGCGACGGATCGAAGAAGATGTCGAAGTCCGAGCCCTCCGACAATTCGCGCATCAACCTCACCGACGACGCCGACACCATCGCCGGCAAGATCCGCCGGGCGAAGACCGATCCCGAGCCGCTGCCCTCCGAGATCGACGGCCTCAAGGCCCGGCCCGAGGCCGACAATCTCGTTGGCATCTACGCGGCGCTTTCCGAGAAGACCAAGGCCGAGGTGCTGTCGGAGTTCGGCGGCGCGCTGTTCTCGGTCTTCAAGCCGGCGCTCGCCGACCTCGCGGTGGAGAAGCTCTCGCCGATCGCCAGCCGCATGCGCGAGCTGATGGCCGACCCGGCCCATGTCGACGGCGTCCTCGCCGATGGTGCCGAGCGGGCCCGGGCGATCGCGACGCCGGTGCTGAACGACGTCAAGGACATCGTCGGCCTGCTGCGGGCGCGCTGACGACGGGAAGGCGGCGGGCGTCTGCCGTGGAGCCTGCCCGTGGCCGCGGATGTTCGTCATGCCCTCCGCCTCCACCCCGGCTTGTGGGCGGGCGGGGGCGGTGGCAGATTGCGGCCATGGTATCGAAACGCCTCGCCCGGGAAGAGGGCCACCGCCGGAAGTTCCTCGCCGTGATCGACGGCACGCCCGAATGCGAGCGGGCGATGCTCTATGCCGTCGCCCGCGCCCAGCGCAGTGGCGGCGGCGCCGTGCTGCTCTACGTGGTGCAGCCGGCCGAATTCCAGCACTGGCTCGGCGTCGAGGAGATCATGCGCGCCGAAGCGCGCGAGGAGGCCGAGGCGACGCTCGGCAAGTTCGCCGAAGCCGCCCGCTCGCGTCTCGGCGTCGACCCCGAATGCGTGATCCGCGAGGGCCGCGTCGCCGAGGAGATCAACGCCCTGATCGACGCCGACCCCGACATCGCCATCCTGGTGCTGGCCGCCTCGCCCTCCACCGACGGCCCCGGCCCGCTGATCACCTCGCTCGCCGGCAAGGCCGGCACCACCTTCCACATCCCGGTGACGATCATCCCGGCGCACATCTCCGACGAGGAGATCCTGGCGGCGGCGTGAGGGTTAGGCTATTCGTGTAAAATAAAATAATTCCTAGATCTCAATCGGCGCAAAATTTAATCGCGTTTGTTTCAGTAGTAAATCAAGGGGGAATTTGACCAGATTGTTCTATTGATTTGTGTTCGGCGGACTTTTTCTGACGATTGACACCAAGCCGGACTTTCCGCCTATAATCTGCGAAATTATTCCGAGGACTGAAGCTCCAAAGGCCACATATGACAAGGTTTGGGCGCCAATCCAGTGCATAAATCCGGAAAAAAGCAAAAGGATTATGAAGCATAAAGTCCCTAAGACTCTGCCATGCTTGACTGATTCAAGGTCTCTCTTGGTAAGACGATCAACGAGGTCTATCTCTTTTTCTTTTACTGACAGTTCTTTCATGTCATTCTCATGGCAATTTGCCATATGAACTATCGATGCTGCAATAATATCTTTTGTTGCGCCTGGAGAAAGCTTTTCAATTTCCGCAAGATAATCCGAATCTGGATAGGGGCTTGAGTATCTTTCCGCGATCTGACTCACGCGAGCGATCACTTCATTCTTTTGCTTGTCGGGAAGAGTGGAGCCGATTGCTCGACTCACTTCTTCCCGAACAGAGACAGCTACGGTGGTTGTTCGTTCACTGTGATGATTATTTGGACTTTTCGACATTTTTCCGACTCACGCCTTTTCGCGTAAAGTCGCGCAACTTCCCTTCGGTGTCGAGCTTCTTTGCACTCGTATAGACAAATTTTAAATCTCTACTCTCTAGAACCGAAGGAACTACATTGTTCATTCCAATAAAAAAGTCATCCATGGATTTGGTGAAGTTCTTTCTACCAGTAAATTCCTCATGGTTGCCCTGTTCATCAACTAAAATCTGAATGCATATTGTGTGCGGTGTTCCAAGCATAGTTGGCCCGCCGAGGCTTTCGAAAAAAGCCTGCCAAAAAGTGCCAAATCGCACGTCTTTTATTGAGTTTTTTTCTCTTGAGTTGGACACTACATTTGCCGCTTGCATCTTGATCTCCACGTACCTTGTGGTGCGCAGATTGCCACCTAGTTAACGTTCCCAAACGCACGAAGTTCGAGACGAGGCGCAAATCGCAATGGCACTTGATTTTTAGAGCAGTGCGAGTTGCCGCTGTCAATTAGGTGAGGTGATAGCACGGTTATTTCAATGGTGAATAATATGGATGAAAATCATAACTCATTCAAATATAATCGCTTTTTATTGATCGCGAGGATCGCTTCTGTAGCGATCCTCGTGAGGCAACCTAGGGAAATTATAGGACTGCGGGCCATCGCACCTCACTCTCCCCGTGGAAATCGCTGGCTCTCTTCCAGCACGTTGAGATCCATGTGGTTGCGCATGTAGCGTTCCGAGGCCTTCTGTAGCGGCTGGTGATCCCACGGATAGTAGGCGCCGTTGCGCAGGGCCTCGTAGACGACATGGCGGCGGGCCTGGCTTTCGCGCACCGCGGCGTCGAAGGCGGGGAAGGACCAGCGGCCCTCGACCATCGCGGCGAGCCGGGCCTCGGCCTCGGCGGCCTCCGGGGTGCCGGCGAGGTTGACGAGCTCGCGCGGGTCGGCCGCAAGGTCGAACAGCATCGGCGGATCGGACGGGCAGGCGGCGTATTTCCAGCGGCCCTCGCGGATCGCCACCATCGGCGTCACCGTGCCCTCGGCGGCGTATTCCATCGGCACCGGTCCGCGATCCGCCCCCGCGGCGACGGGAACGAGGCTGACGCCGTCGGTCCACGGCGCGACGGTGGAGAGGTCGAGGCCGGCGAGATCGGCGAGCGTCGGCAGCACGTCGAGGGTCGAGACCGGCGTCGTCACGGTGGCGGGGGCGAGGCCGGGGGCGGCGATCATCAGCGGCACCCGGGCCGAGCCTTCGAAAAAGCTCATCTTGAACCAGGCGCCGCGCTCGCCGAGCATGTCGCCGTGGTCGGAGACGAAGACGACGACGGTGTCTTCCGCCATCCGCGTCGCCTCGAGTATCGCCAGCAGTTGCCCGATCTTGTCGTCGACATAGGAGACGTTGGCGAAATAGGCCCGGCGCGAGCGCCGTACCATCTCGGGCGTGATGGCGAAGGCGCCGCAGTCGCTGGCGTGCCACAGCCGCTTCGAGTGCGGGTCGAGATCGTCGTAAGGGATCGGACCGACCTCGGGGTCGAGCGCCGGGCAATCCTCGTAGAGGTCGAAGAAGCGGCGGCGGGCGACGTAGGGGTCGTGCGGGTGGGTGAAGCTCACCGTCAGGCACCACGGCCGGTCGTCGTGGCCGCGGGCGAGGTCGTAGAGCTTGGCGCCGGCGTGGTGGGCGACCTCGTCGTCGTATTCGAGCTGGTTGGTGATCTCGGCGACGCCGGCCCCGGTCACCGAGCCGAGGTTGTGATACCACCAGTCGATCCGCTCGCCGGGGCGGCGATAGTCGGGCGTCCAGCCGAAATCGGCCGGGTAGATGTCGGTGGTCAGCCGCTCCTCGAAACCGTGGAGCTGGTCGGGCCCGACGAAGTGCATCTTGCCCGACAGCGCGGTGTGATAGCCGGCCCGGCGCAGGTGGTGGGCGTAGGTCGGAATGTCGGAGGCGAATTCCGCGGCGTTGTCGTAGACCCGCGTGCGCGAGGGCAGCTGCCCGGCCATGAACGAGGCCCGCGCCGGCGCGCAGAGCGGGCTCGCCGTGTAGGTCTGCGCGAAGCGAACGGAGCGGGCGGCGAGCGCTTTGAGATGCGGCGCGTGGAGGAAATCGGCCGGCCCGTCGGGAAACAGCGTGCCGTTGAGCTGGTCGACCATCAGGACGAGGATGTTGGGACGGGTCATGGGTGGGGGTACTCGGGTCTTGGGATGGTCGGTTGGCTGAAGGGCCAACGGTCGTCATTGCCGGGACGAGGCGATCGCCGTCTGGTGCCCGTCGGGGGCTGTCGATCACCGCGTCGGCTGACCGGCAGAGATCGTCGCCTCGCCATGTGCGGATAGGGGCGGCATCTTGGCGCGCCGGAATCGGCGCCCCGATGAACACCCTCTCGATCGTCATCGCCGGGCTCGACCCGGCGACCCAATGGCGGAGCGGCATCGTTCGGTCCGGCTCGTTCTTCGGAATCAGAGGGTCTGTCGCGGCCGTCATCGGGATGGGCGAGGCTAATGGGTCACCGGCTCGAGGCCGGTGATGACGACGGTGGGGTGGGAGTTCGGCGCCGAAGCCGGCGTGCTTCGGCAGATTGCACCAGGGCCTTCAGGACGTGAAGATCGAAGGCGGACGGTCGCCATCGTCGTCGGGGCGGTCGGCCGCCGCGCGCCGCGCGGCGACCTTCTCGCGCCTCCCGCCTCACATCCCGAGTGCTTCCTTCACCGCCGGCAGCCCCGGCTCGCCCGAAAGCGTGGTGACGCCGTCGAGCCAGGTCGCGACCTGGTCGGGATGGGCCGTGAGCCAGGTCTTCGCTGCGGCTTCCGGTTCGGCGCCCTCGTTGAGGATGAGGTCCATCATCGCGTTCTCGGCGTCGATGTCGAAGACGAGGTTCTTGAAGAAGCCGGCGGCGTTCGGGCATTTCGCGGTCCAGCCGGTCTGGGCCAGGGTGTAGACCTCGGCGCCGCCGTAGTTCGGGCCGAAATAGGCGTCGCCGCCCGAAAGATAGGTGATGTCGAAGCGGGTGTTCATCGGGTGCGGCGCCCAGGCGAGAAACACGATCCAGTCCTTCGACCGCTCGGCGCGCTTGACCTGGGCCAGCATCGCCTGCTCGCCGGACTCGACGACGCTCCAGCCGGTGAGGCCGAAATCGCCGCTGGCGATCATCTTCGTCATGTTCTGGTTGGCCGGCGCGCCCGGCTCGATGCCGTAGATCTCGCGGCCGAACTTGTCGGCGTTGGGGGAAAGGTCGGCGAAGTCCTTGACGCCGGCTTCCGCGACGTAGGTCGGCACCGCGAGGGTGAACTTCGCGCCCTCCAGGTTCTTCGTCACCACCTCGATCGCCTCGGCGGCGGTGAGATCGTCGATGAACTTCTGCTGCGCCGGCATCCAGTTGCCGAGGAAGACGTCGATCTCCTTGTTCTTGAACGACTGGTAGCCGATCGGCACCGACAGCGTCTTGATGTCGGGCGCGTAGCCGAGCGCCGTCAGCAGCGTGCCGGCGATGGCGTTGGTGGAGGTGATGTCGGTCCAGCCCGGATCGAACATGCGGATGGTCCTGCAGCCTTCCGGATCGGCGGCCAGCGCCGGCGAGACGAAAGCGAGGCTTGCGGCAATGGCGCCGGCCATGACACGGTGGTTCATCGTGTTGTTCCCCATGATGGTGATCGATGCGCGCGTCTTTTCGCCGGATTCCCGCCCTCCCGGGCTTCAGGTCACGCCGCGCGTCGCACGATCCCGCCATCAGACGCGGGACGAAGCGGCTTGTGCAGCCCCTTTTTCTCGATGGCTGCCATAAGGAGCATTGATGCCGAAAGGAGCGCTGGACCTCGGCTGGCTGCGGCTCTACGAGGCCGTCGGCCGCCACGAGAACCTGACGCGGGCCGCCGCCGAACTCGGCATGACCCAGCCGGCGGTGAGCTACCAGCTGCGCCGGCTCGAGGAGGCGCTCGGCGTCGCGCTGGTGCGCCGGCTCCACCGCGGCGCCGCGCTCACCGCCGAGGGGCGGCTGCTGCACGAGGCGGTGCGCTCGGGCGTCGCCGCCGTCGACGAGGCGGCGCGGGCGATCCGGGCGCGGGCGCGCCAGCCGGTGGTGCGGCTCTTCACCGACTACGGCTTCGCCGCCTTCTGGCTGATGCCGCGCATCGCCGAGTTCCGCCGCCTGCAGCCCGAGGTCGAGGTCCACATCGTCGCCTCGCAGGCTCTGCGCGACTATTACGACGAGAGCGCCGAGATCAACGTGCTGTTCGGCGGGCCGGGCGACGTCCCGGCCGGCGCGGTGCTGATCATCCCCGAGACGGTGACGCCCGTCGCCTCCGCAGCCTTCGCCGCCCGCAACGGCCCCTTCAAATCCGCCGCCGACGTCGCCCGCGCCCCGCTGCTCCACCTCGACAGCGGCCCGGCGCCGCGCTGGCTGACCTTCGCGAGCTTCCTCGCCGGTCACGGCGTCGCCCGCGAGCCGCAGCCCGGCGACCTCGGCCTCAACACCTACACCCTCGTCGTCCAGGCGGCGCTCGCCGAGCAGGGCATCGCCCTCGGCTGGGCCGGCCTCGTCGACGACCTGCTCGCCGGCGGCGCGCTGGTGCGGGTCGGCCCGACGACGCTGCGCGCCGACCGCGGCTACTGGCTGGTCGCCCCGGAACCGCGCGCGCCGGCGACGCGGGCCGTGGTCGAGTGGCTCACGGGCTGATATGCCGCTACCCAGGGCCGCGCGAGGTTTTCCCGGGTGATCGGCGCGGCGCTATCGGGAAGGACAGCATGAAGACGATCTATTCACCGCTCCACGCCGGCCATGCCGGCCACTGGGAGGTCTCGCGCGGCGCCATGGTGCCGGGCTTCGAGAAGCCCTCGCGCGCCGAATACGTCCGCGCCCGCATCGAGGACGTCGGCCTCGGCAAGGTGCTGCCGCCGAAGACCTTCCCGATGGAGACGGCGGCGCGCGTCCACGACGCCGGCTACCTCGCCTTCCTGCCGCGGGCCTGGGAGATGTGGGTGGCCGACGGCAACCACACCCCGGCGCTGCCGATGACCTGGCCGGTGCCGGGCCTTCGCAACGACGTGCCGCCGGACTGCATCGAGGCGTTGCTCGGCTTCTATTCGATGGACGCCGGCGCGGCGATCACCGCCGGCACCTGGACCGCGGTCAAGGCGTCGATGGACTGCGCGCTGACCGCGGCCGAGATCGTCTCGGGCGGCGAGCGCGCCGCCTTCGCCCTCTGTCGCCCGCCCGGCCATCACGCCGGCTCGCGCTTCATGGGCGGCTACTGCTACGTCAACAACGCCGCCGTCGCCGCCGAGTTGCTGCGCGGGCAGGGCGCCGAGCGGGTCGCGGTGCTCGACGTCGACTATCACCACGGCAACGGGACGCAGCAGATCTTCTACGAGCGCGCCGACGTGCTGGTGCTGAGCATCCACGGTGACCCGAAGACCGAATATCCCTTCTTCCTCGGCCACGCCGACGAGAAGGGCTCCGGCGCCGGCTTCGGCGCCAACGCCAACTGGCCGCTGCCCTTCGGCACCGCCTGGCCGGAATGGTCGGCGGCGCTGGACGACGCCTGCGCGAAGCTCGCCGCCTTCGCCCCCGACGCCGTCGTCGTCTCGCTCGGCGTCGACACCTTCGAGCGCGACCCGATCTCCAACTTCCGCCTGAAGACCACCGACTATCCGAAGATGGGCGCGCGGATCGCCAGGCTCGGTCTGCCGACGCTCTTCGTCTTCGAGGGCGGCTACGCGGTGGAGGAGATCGGCATCAACGCCGTCGGCGTGCTGACGGGCTTCGAGGGAGGCTGATGGGGGGGCGGAAGGACGGGGCATGTCGGAGAGAGGGGGGCGGTCTTCCCCTCGGGACGGACGAGATCCCTTCTCCCCGCCGGGGAGAAGGTGCCCGAAGGGCGGATGAGGGGGGCGGCGGCGCCTCGAATTGGTGCGCTTCGATCTGCGGGGCGGCCCCACCCCCTCATCCGGCGCTTTGCGCCACCTTCTCCCCAACGGGAGAAGGTTAGATGCCGCGAGGTCACAGCGGGGGAGAAGGCTGGATGCCGCAAGGCCTTGCCGGGAGACGCTTCCTCGCCGCCCTCATCGCAGCCGCGCCGCCATCCGCTCGAAGGCGGCCGTGCCCTTCTCCGCGCGCTCCGCGATCCGCCCCGAGCCGTCGAGCCGGACGAGAATGTCCGCGAGCCGGGCCTCGCGGGCGAGGTGGGTGACGATCAGCGCCGTGCGGCCGCCGATGGCCGCGTCGAGGCCGGCGATCACCGCGGCGGCGGTATCGCCGTCGAGGCCCTCGCTCGCCTCGTCGAGCAGCAGCACGTCGACGTCGGCGACGATCAGCCGGGCGAGGGCGAGGCGGCGGCGCTCGCCGCCCGACAGGCCCTCGCCGCGCTCGCCGAGCCGGTGGTCGAGGGCACCGGGCAGGCGGCCGAGCACGGGCGAGAAGCCGGCCGCCGCGCAGGCGGCATGGAGGGCGTCGTCGCCGGCCTCCGGGGCGCCGAGGCGGAGGACGTCGGCGATGCTGCCGGCGAAGAGTTCGGTGTCCTGGGTCATCAGGCCGAGGCGCAGGCCGTTGGCGGCGCGGCCCGGGCCGACCGGCGCAGCGCCGCCGATGGCGATCTCGCCGGCCGAGGGACGCTCCAGCCCCGCCACCAGCCGGATCAGCGTCGACTTGCCGGCCCCGCTCGGACCGGTGATCGCCAGCCGCCGGCCGGCCGGGACGACGAGGTCGAGCCCGTCGATCACCGGCGCCCGGCCGGGGTGGGCGAAGGTGACGCCGCGCAGGACGACGTCGGCGTTCGGACGGTCGGGGAGCGAGGGGTCGGGGAGCGAGGGAGCGGCTGGGGAGAGGGCGGCGTCGGGGCGCGGCGGGGAGGCGCCACCGGCACCGGCATTGGCACCGGCACCATAACCGGCACCGTCCGCGCGCCCGCCCATCGCCGTCGTCGCGGCGGCCTCGGCCGATCCCGCC
>CALCDT010000274.1 GCA_937900425.1 uncultured Alphaproteobacteria bacterium
CCTCGTCCCACTGCCGCGCCGCCGCATCGCGGTCGGCGACGGCCGCTGTCTCCTTGCGACGTGCCGCGACGATCTCAAGAATGGTCTCGCCGTAGCCGGCGGCGTCCCGGGCGATCGTCACGAAGGCCTGCCGGTGCGCCAGATCGGCGGCGGCGGCCTCCTCGAGGAGGCGTCCGACCTCCGCCACGTCCGTCCCGAGCGCGCCGCCGAGTCGCTCGATCTCGGCGTCGCTGTAGGCAAGGCGGATGTCCTTGATGGCGACCCGCATCCGGTCGAGCGCGAGATTGGCGGCCAGTCCGAGCGCGTAGGCCTTCCCGGCCCGCTCCGCGTCGGCGTTCATTTCGGCGACGTGCCGCGTGACGGCGAGCGCGACAGCGAGGATCACGCCGGCAAGCAGGACGCCGACGGCGGCGCTGACGCCGAGCTTGCCGCCGATCGAAAGCCGCACACGCCCCATCGCGTCACTCCATACGTAGTTGGAACATCGGTAATTGAACGTACACAAACAGTGAAAACGGCAGAAGATATCGCCGTACGCGCTGGACAATCTGCCTCGAAGCTTGCGCAGAGCTGTTCTTCCAGGGGTGACAAGTCAACACAGGGAAATCTAATTTTGGCAACGGAAGACCACTTCTGGGAGGAACGGTCCAGACCGTCGGCCGACCGGAGCGGAGGCCGTTCGACGGTCGACGAGGGCCTCTTCCAGGCGAAGACGACCCGGAGCCGCGGTCGCGGGACAAGCGTGCAGCAGGGGCGCCACGATCGTGCCTTCGGGTCGAAATCCCACCTGTCGCCGGTCACGCCGCGAGGGGCGATGCTCCGCGATGGCTGCGTGCGGCCCCGAAGAGATGCCGATATCGCGGTCGCGCTGGCGGTGTCGGCGCGACCGCGGCGCCAAGCGAACGCCGGCTTGCATGCACCGTCTTACAAGAGAGGCCATATCGGCGAGGCGATCGACGGCGCGAGGGTGCGTCGCGAACCCCTCATGAACTTGGTCACCCTACGAATCGGATTGCTCCCGGCACCTCACCCCTCGCGCGAATAGCTGGCGGCGCGAGCGATGTGGCGGCGGAGGAGGGCCTCGGCGAATTCGAGGTCGCCCTTGTCGAGGCTGTCGAGGACGGCGAGATGCTCCTCGCACGAGGTGCGGATGCGCTCGGCGCCCAGTTCCTCGAAGGTCGAATATTCCTGCATGCGGCGCAGGCTGTTCTGGGTGCGCACGGCCTGCAGGAAGAAGCGGTTGTGCGACCAGGCGGCGACCGCCTCGTGGAAGGCGGCGTTGACGTCGAACCACTCCTCGCGCGTGATCGCCTCGCCGGCGCGGGCGAGGAGGTCGAGATGGGCCCGACGCAGTGCCTCGAGGCGCGCCCGATCGACCCGGTAGCCCGGCGCCCGGAGCGCGGCGCACTCGGTGGCGAGGCGGAAGACGTAGCTCTCGTCCACCGCCGCCTCGTCGTCGAGGGTATCGGCGAAGCGCCAGCCGTGGCCGCGCAGCCGTTCGGCGAGACCGTCCCGGGCGAAGCGCAGCAGGACCTTGCGGACGGTCCCCCGCGGCGCCCCGTAGCGCTCGGAGAGTTCGGACTCCGAGACCTCCTGGGCGAGTTCGCCGCGGGCCCGGTCGAGCATGATCCGGGCGAACAGGCTCTCGATCTCCGAGGGCGGCAACGGCACCGCCTGGCGGACGGCCCGGTCGACCGGCTTCGCCAGGGCGTAGCCACGCGGCGCCACCGGCACGAGGATCCCGTGTCCGGCGAGGAACTTCAGCGCCTTCCCCACCGGCGTCCGCGACACGCCGAGCCGCTCGGCGAGGGCCTGCTCGGGAATGCGGGTGCCCGCCGCCCATCCCTCGTCCTTGGCGAGGTCGAGGATCTGGCGGGCGAGTTCCGTCTGCAGCGACGTGGCGACCATCGGGCCTTTCCGGGTTGCGGTGGCGATCATGCGCCGATCCGGCGCGCGCTCGTACGCCCTCTCCCATCACAGCCGGGGGCGCCGGTCCAGCGCCCGGCCCGGAACCCCGGATCGCAACGGGGATTTTTGACCTCCCATCGAGGCGATCATGGATCTACACGCACGATAATTCGGATTTTTATATCATCGAAATTCCGTATAGTCGCGCAAGGACCACGTTGCGCGAGCGCCCGAGATGACCTTCAAGGCCGAACCGTTCCCGTTCATCAGCGTCTCCGGCAGCCCGCGCGAGCGCGGCCGCCAGTACGGCGCCGCCGCCGCCGCCCGTGTGGCGCGGAGCGCCGCGCTCTACACCGGCCAGCTCTCGCGCATGGGCCTCGACGGCGACCGCATCACCGCCCTCGTCGGCCGGGTGCTGCCGCGCATCGAGGCGTTCGGGGCGCACTACGTGGAAGAGATGCGCGGCATCGCCGAAGGCGCCGGCGTGCCGTTCCAGGACGTCGTGATGATCAACGCCCGCACCGAGGTCATCTCGATGGCGGAGCTCGAGACGGCGGCGGACGAGCCCGACGGCTGCACCGGCGTCGTCATCCTCCCCGAGCGCAGCGCCAGCGGCCGGCTGATCCACGGCCAGAACTGGGACTGGAAGGCGGAGTGCTAC
>CALCDT010000275.1 GCA_937900425.1 uncultured Alphaproteobacteria bacterium
GGCCGTGGCAGCGTAACTTAAACCAAATGGCCTCCGGCAAACCCGGGGCGGTTCATTCCACTTGTAAATGCTCGCATCGCTGACACCATGCTTGCGGCACAGGTCCGAGACCGGGATCCCGGCCTCGTGCTCCTTCAGGATCCCGATGATCTGCTCTTCCGTAAAGCGGCTGCGCCTCATGTTCTGGTCCTCTCGATGAGCCAGAACGAACTTCAAACTGGATTATTTCAGAGGGGCAACGTCACGCGCTGGCCTTTATGCCGGGTTACGGGCTCAAGAGCTTCCTGATCGCGCAGTCGCTGAACCAGATCGAGAAAGCCTATGGGCCGAACAACTCCATCCTCGACAACTGCCATGTGAGGGTCAGCTTCGCGACCAACGACGAGCGCACCGCCAAGCGCGTCTCCGATGCCCTTGGCACAGCCACCGAAATGAAGGCCATGAAGAACTATGCCGGGCACCGGCTGTCCCCCTGGCTGGGGCATCTGATGGTGTCGCGCTCCGAGACCGCCCGACAGTTGCTCACGCCGGGCGAGATCATGCAGCTCCCGCCGACCGACGAGATCGTCATGGTCGCCGGCGTCCCGCCGATCCGGTGAAGAAAGCCCGCTACTACGAGGACGCCCGGTTCCGCGAGCGCGTGCTCCCGCCGCCCGAGTTGGAACGCTCCGACGAAACCCGCCCCGACGACTGGAGCAGCCCGCCGATCCCGGCGCGGCCGGAGGCGGGCGAAGCGCTGTCGGCGAAACAATCCGGCGACGAGGACCCGACCGAATCCGAACGGCGGCTGCAACCCGAACTCAGCCGTGCGAAGCCGGTGGAGAAGAAAGCGCCGATCGAGAACGAATTCGAGATCGAGCCGCCTGACGACCCTGACGAGGATGCGGTGCGCAACCGGCGCATGATCCGCCAGATGCTGGGTATCGCGCGGCAGGTCTCGCTCGATCCCAATGATGGCATGGATCTGTAAGCGCCATGACCAGTCGCCGGAAGAAGAGAAAGACCACGATCTATCTGGACCCCGACGTCGAGAAGACGTTGGCGGATTTTGCCGCGCGCCGGGATCGGTCGCAGTCGATGATCGCGGAGGCCGCCATCGCATCGTTCCTGTCGCCCGACGACGCCGAGCGCCGCGAGGCGATCGTCGCCAAACGCCTCGACCAGCTCGACCGCCGCATGAAGCGCGTGGAGCGTGACGTCGGCATCGCCGTCGAGAGCCTCGTGGTGTTCATCCGCTTCTGGCTCGCGACCACGCCGGCCTTGCCGGAGCCGGCGGCACAGGGGGCGCGCGCCAAGGCAGGCGAGCGATACGAAGCCTTCATCACCGCGCTCGGCCGGCGCCTGGCGCAGGGGCCGAAACTCCGTCAGGAGATCTCGGAGGATGTGCCCGAATCGGAAGCCTGAGATCCTCGCGCGCGGCATCTGGGCTCGCTTCGGCAACGTCGGTCGCCTTGGACAGGACGACCTCTAAGCGACCGGCAATGATTCCGCACCCTGGAACCGCCAGCCAGGTTTTCCTGGCATCTGCGGTTCGATGAGCAGAGCGTACCTTCTTCGATCGAAGGAGTCGGTGGTCGTGTCCTGCAGACAGCGGATCGTTCTTGCCCAGAAGGCGTGGTGGGCGCCAAAACCACGCTGCCATATCCAAGAACGCCCATTCTAGTGCTTACATACTGCTTACACCTAGCCGTCACACAAGCCGTGTAAGCAAAAAGCGCCCCAAAGGGCGCTCTTTAAGCATATGATTTTTTTGAAGAAAACTGGAGCGGGCGATGGGATTCGAACCCACGACCCCAACCTTGGCAAGGTTGTGCTCTACCCCTGAGCTACGCCCGCATGTCCAGTCTTTCCGGGGCCGTTCGGTGTCTTGCGAGACCGTCGCCGCCGGAGCCGCGCCTATATGAACCAAGACGCAGGGGATTGCAACAGGGAAGATCGGAGAAAATCGCCCCTCGGGTTCCGCGGGGGGCGAGCCGTGAACGAGGGGTGATCAGCGTAATTTATCAGTCGGTTGATGACGATTTTCTCGCCCGTGAGGGACGAAAGCGGACCCGGCGAGGGCGGTGATCGGCGGGCGCGGTCGCGTGAGCACGACGTGAAGACGAGGGCGGCCCGGCCGCGGCGTCGCGGCGGTCCGAGGACGTCCGCGGGCGGTGCGTTCTTATGGGTCGCGGGGCTCGGGCGGGGGTGGCCGGAAGGGCCTCAGGACGTCGGGGCGGCCGCGGGGCGGGGTGTCCTCGCCTTCTCGATCTCGGGGTCGAGGCGAGCGGCGATGCCGGCGGGGGTCAGCGGGCCGACGTAGCGGTAGCGGATGTGGCCGGTGGCGTCGATCACGAAGGTCTCGGGCACGCCGTAGACGCCGAAGTCGATACCGGTGCGCCCGCTCTCGTCGGAGCCGACGGCGGCGAAGGGATTGCCGAGGCCGTTCAGGAAATCCGCCGCGTTCTGCGGCTTGTCCTTGTAATTGATGCCGACGAGGCGGACGTCGCCCCGCGTCGCGAGTTCCATCAGCTGCGGATGCTCCTCGCGGCAGGGCACGCACCACGACGCCCAGACGTTGACGAGGGTGACGGCGCCCTCCGTGCCCTGCGCCAGGTCGGCGGCGGAGAAGCCCGGCCGGTCGATGCCGGGCACCGGCGCCAGCGCGAACTTCGGCACCGTGCGGTCGATCAGCGCCGAGGGAATCTCGGAGGGATCGCCGCCGAAGATGCGGGCGAGGAAGACGCCGGCAAGGGCGAGGAACAGCACGAGCGGCAGGAAGACGATCAGCTTCGGCCGCCGCGGCGGCACGTCCGGCCCGCTCATCGGCGAGGCTCCCCGGCCTGCAGCCGCGCCGTCGACGCCGGCGGCTCAGGCGAGGGCGCCGCCGCGGTCGATCCGGGGGCGGGGCCGCGGGCGGCGGACCGGCGCCGTCCGCCCTTCGCCTCCAGCTCGGCGAGGCGCCGGGTCTGGACGCGGTGGTCGACGCGGATCGAGGCGACGAGGGCGGCGACGACGATGATCGTCACGGCGTAGGAGGCGATGATGTAGCCGGCGTGGGGGCCGAGGTCGAAGGCCATCTCAGGCTCCGGCGGCGACGAGGCCGAGGGTTCTGACGCGGCGGCGCAGGATCTCGTTGCGCATCGCCATGAGGTGCAGCGTGACCAGCAGCATCGTGAAGGCGAGCGCCATGACGAGCAGCGGCCACAGCATCGAGGGGTCGATGGTCGGCCCGTCCATGCGGAAGACGCTGGCGGGCTGGTGCAGGGTGTTCCACCAGTCGACCGAGAACTTGATGATCGGCAGGTTGATCGAGCCGACGAGGATCAGGATCGCGGCGAGCCGGGCGGCCCGGCTCGGCTCCTCGACCGTGCGCCACAGGGCGATCAGGCCGAGATACATGATGAAGAGCACCAGCACCGAGGTGAGGCGGGCGTCCCAGATCCACCAGGTTCCCCACATCGGCTTGCCCCAGAACGAGCCGGTGACGAGGGCGATGAAGGTGAAGGCGGCGCCGAGCGGGGCCGCGGCCTTGGCCGAGACGTCGGCGAGGGGATGGCGCCAGACCAGGGTGCCGAGGGCCGAGACCGTCATCAGGCCGTAGGTGAACATGGAGAGCCACGCCGCCGGGACGTGGATGAACATGATCTTGACCGTCTCGCCCTGCTGGTAGTCCGGCGGGGCGAGCACCAGGGCGCCGTAGAGGCCGACGGCGAAGAGGGCCACCGTCACCGCGACGCACCACGGCAGGATCGTGCCGGCGAAGGCGAGGAACCGGGTCGGATTGGCGAGATCGACGATGCGCTTCAGCATGATCGACGCTTGTACGCGGCGCCGGCTCCGCCTGCAATCCGGTCTCGCCCTCACGTCGGCGTGAGGGTGTCAGTCGAGCCCGCTGCGCAGCGCCGCCGCCGCGGCGAGCGGGCCGAGCACGAGGGTGGCGAGGCTGATCGCGCAGAGCAGCAGGAAGGGCGCGAGAAAGGGCGCGGGCGAGGTCAGCACCGCGTTGGTGGCCGAGACGCCGAAGATCAGCACCGGAATGGTGAAGGGCAGCACGAGGATGGCGAGCAGCAGGCCGCCGCGGCGAAGGGTCACGGTCAGGCCGGCGCCGATCGCCCCGAGGAAGGTCAGCGCCGGGGTGCCGACGAGCAGCGTCGCCATCGCCGCGCCGATCGCCTCCGGCGTCATCGCCAGGAACAGGGCGAAGAAGGGGGTCGCCGCCACCAGCGGCAGGCCGGTGGCGGTCCAGTGGGCGAGGCATTTCACCAGCACGACGAGTTCGAGCGGCTGGCCGGAGGTGACGACGAGGTCGAGGGCGCCGTCGTCGCGGTCGGCCTCGAACAGGCGGTCGAGACCGAGCAGGGTCGACAGCAGCGCCCCGATCCACAGCACCGCCGGCCCGAGCCGGGACAGGAGGTTGAGATCCGGTCCGACGGCAAAGGGGAAGACCGTGACGACGATCAGGAAGAACAGCACCCCCATCAGCGCCCCGCCGCCGACGCGCACGGCGAGGCGCAGATCGCGGAGGTAGAGGGCGAGGAGCGGCTTCACGCGACGAGCTCCGCCTCGTCGGCGGAAAGGCCGCGCGCCGGCTCGAGGCGCAGGGTGGCGGCGCCGGGAAGGTCGATCGGCAGGTGGGTGGCGGCGACGAGCAGGCCGCCGCTCGCGACGTGGCGGGCCATGAGCGCGACGAGGCGGGCCTCGGAGGCGGTGTCGAGGGCGGCGGTCGGCTCGTCCATCAGCCACAGCGGACGGCGGGCGACGAGGAGGCGGGCGAGGGCGAGGCGCCGACGCTGGCCGGCGGAGAGCAGGCCGGCCGGCAGGTCGGCGAGATGGAGCAGGTCGACGGTCTCGAGTGCCGCCTCGACGCCGACCGCCTCCTCGCCGCGGCCGGCGCCGACCGGGGGCGGGGCGAGGAAGGCGCGCCAGAAGGCGAGGTTCTCGGCGACGGTGAGCGCGGTCTTGAAGGCGTCGCGGTGGCCGAGATAGTGGCAGGCGGCGCCGATCTCGTCGGCCGCGGCGGCCCGCCCGTCGAGGACGAGGGTCATCGTGCCCTCGCCAAGCGGCGACAGGCCGGCGAGGACGCGCAGCAGCGTCGACTTGCCCACCCCGTTGGGTCCGGTGACGAAGAGGGCGCCGCCGGCGGCCCCCTCGACGGCGAGCGCGGCGTCGACGCCGGCGAGCACGCGGCGGCCGCCGCGCTCGGCGCCGAGATTGCGGAGAAAGAGACCGGAGCGCGCCTCCCCCGGCCCTTCCGCCGGCTCGCGCAAGGGTCCGCCGCCCGCCGTCCCGCCGCCCCGCCGCTCGTCCACCCGGTCACCCGTCACGTCGTCCCGCCGCTCCCGTTCGTTCGCGGCGCATCATTCGCCGGTTTTCGGACGCCTGTCGAGGTTCTCCACCACGATGCGCTTCGTATCGGGGACGATCCGCTCGAAGAAGCCGAAGACGAAGAACCAGATCGCGATCTTGCCGAAGCCGGGCAGGCCCATGCGGAAGTCGATCGCGGCGAGCGGCCCGTCACCGTGCCCGGCGTCGAGCGAGGGCAGCAGGTCGCCGCTCAGCATGTTGGAGACGATCAGCGCCATGAAGACGAAGGTGGTGAGGAAGGAGAAGCAGGTCATGTAGACGAGGTAGCGCAGCGGGTTCTCGTAGAGCAGGTCGGCATCGCTGCGCTCCTTGAAGAGGGCGCTCGCCGTGGCGCCGCAGAAGCAGGAGACGAGGGCGAGCGAGCCGACCGCCGCCCATTTCGACAGGAGATAGGCGGGATTGGTCTCGCGGAAGCCGTCCGTCTCGACCACCCGGGGTACGAGGCCGAAGACGAAGATGACGGCGTGGGCGAGGAGCGGCGCCGACAGCACGGCGACGAACAGGAAGAAGAGGGCGATGGCGCCCGGCCGCAGGAGATCGGCGCTCCTGCGCGCGTCCACGAGATCGACCATGACGTCCCCCCGGAGCCGAGCGGCCAGCATAGCACGAAAACGGCGTCCGGGTGGCGCGAAAGCGGGCTCGGCGGAGCGTCGGCCCGCTCCGAAGTCTTCCCCGCCGACATGACGAGCGGGCGAAGGATTTATTCCCTCGGCGCGAAAAATCGTGCCGCAGGCGCGTTTCCGCCGTTCGGCCGGCTGGCACTGCACTGCAAAATTTCCTATAAGCCGATGAACGATCCACCGGCCGTCGAGGCCGAGATCGCCCGTCCGCTCCGCTCCCGGACAGTTGCAACGTCCGCGCGCCGAACGGCATGGCCGGTCCCGTCCCTGCCGCCGCCATTTTGAGGGAAAGCGCAGCCGTGCCCCAGTCGCTCGACAGTTTCAAATGCCGCAAGGAGCTGAAGGTCGGTGAGAAGACCTACGTCTACTTCAGCCTGCCCGACGCCGAGAAGAACGGCCTCGAGGGCATCACGAAGCTGCCGTTCTCGCTGAAGGTGCTGCTCGAGAACCTCTTGCGCTTCGAGGACGGCCGCTCGGTCACCGCCGACCACATCCGGGCGGTCGCCGCCTGGATCGACAACAAGGGCAAGACCGACGAGGAGATCGCCTACCGCCCGGCCCGCGTGCTGATGCAGGACTTCACCGGCGTTCCCGCCGTGGTCGACCTCGCGGCGATGCGCGACGGCATGGCGACGCTCGGCGGCGATCTGGAAAAGATCAACCCGCTGGTGCCGGTCGACCTCGTCATCGACCACTCGGTGGTGGTCGACTATTTCGGCTCGGCCTCGGCCCTCGCCCAGAACGTCGCCCGTGAATACGAGCAGAACGGCGAGCGCTACAACTTCCTGAAGTGGGGCCAGAACGCCTTCGACAACTTCCGCGTGGTGCCGCCGGGCACCGGCATCTGCCACCAGGTCAACCTCGAATATCTCGCCCAGACGGTCTGGACCAAGGACGAGGACGGCGTCACCTACGCCTATCCCGACACCTGCGTCGGCACCGACAGCCACACGACGATGGTCAACGGCCTCGCCGTGCTCGGCTGGGGCGTCGGCGGCATCGAGGCCGAGGCGGCCATGCTCGGCCAGCCGGTGTCGATGCTGATCCCCGAAGTGGTCGGCTTCCGTCTCGACGGCCGGCTCAACGAGGGCGTCACCGCCACCGACCTCGTGCTCACCGTCACCCAGATGCTGCGCAAGAAGGGCGTCGTCGGCAAATTCGTCGAATTCTACGGCCCGGGCCTCGAGAACCTGTCGCTCGCCGACCGCGCCACCATCGCCAACATGGGTCCGGAATACGGCGCCACCTGCGGCTTCTTCCCGATCGACGCCGAGACGATCAAGTATCTGACCTTCTCCGGCCGGGCCGACGAGCGCATCGCCCTGGTCGAGGCCTATGCCAAGGCCCAGGACATGTTCCGCACCGCCGAGACGCCGGATCCGGTGTTCACCGACACGCTGGAACTCGACCTCTCCACCGTCGTGCCCTCGCTCGCCGGCCCCAAGCGGCCGGAAGGCCGGGTCTCGCTGACCGACGCCAAGGCCGGCTTCGCCGCGGCGATGGAGAGCGAGTACAAGAAGGCCGCGGAGATGGACAAGCGGGTGCCGGTCGAGGGCACCAACTTCGACATCGGCCACGGCGACGTCGTCATCGCGGCGATCACCTCCTGCACCAACACCTCGAACCCCTCGGTGCTGATCGCGGCCGGCCTGCTCGCCCGCAACGCGCTGGCCAAGGGGCTCTCGACCAAGCCGTGGGTCAAGACCTCGCTGGCGCCGGGATCGCAGGTCGTCGCCGAGTATCTGGAAAAGGCCGACCTGCAGAAGGACCTCGACGCGCTCGGCTTCAACCTCGTCGGCTTCGGCTGCACCACCTGCATCGGCAACTCCGGCCCGCTGCCCGAGCCGATCTCCAGGGCGATCAACGACAACGGCATCGTCGCCGCCGCCGTGCTGTCGGGCAACCGCAACTTCGAGGGCCGTGTCTCGCCGGACGTTCAGGCGAACTATCTCGCCTCGCCGCCGCTGGTGGTCGCCTACGCGCTGGCCGGCAGCGTGCAGAAGGATCTCTCCACCGAGCCGCTCGGCACCGGCGTCGACGGCGCGCCGGTCTATCTGCGCGACATCTGGCCGACCAACCAGGAAGTGGCCGACTTCGTCCACACCTACATCACCGGCGAGATGTACCGCGCCAAATACGCCGACGTCTTCAAGGGCGACGACAAGTGGCAGGCGGTGGAGGCCGGCTCCGGCCAGACCTACGACTGGCAGCCGGGCTCGACCTACGTCCGCAACCCGCCCTATTTCGAGGGCATCACCATGCAGCCGGACGCGGTCGGCGACATCGTCGGCGCGCGGATCCTCGGTCTCTTCGGCGACAAGATCACCACCGACCACATCTCGCCGGCCGGCTCGATCAAGGCGGCGAGCCCGGCG
>CALCDT010000276.1 GCA_937900425.1 uncultured Alphaproteobacteria bacterium
CGCCGAGCGGATGCGCCGTCTCCACGCCGACCCGGAGTTCGCGGCGGCCAACGCCGAGCGCGCCGCGGAGCGGATGCGCCGGCTCCACGCCGACCCGGAGTTCGCGGCGGCCAACGCCGAGCGCGCCGCCGAGCGGATGCGCCGGCTCAACGCCGACCCGGAGTTCGCGGCGGCCAACGCCGAGCGGATGCGCCGGCTCAACGCCGACCCGGAGTTCGCGGCGGCCAACGCCGAGCGGATGCGCCGGCTCAACGCCGACCCGGCGTTCGCGGCGGCCAACGCCGAGCGGATGCGCCGGCTCCACGCCGACCCGGCGTTCCGGATACGCCGGATGGCGGCACGGGCCGGCGTGCCGGACCTCGTCGTGCCGGGGTGGGTGCCGGCCGATCTCGTCGGCGAATATGTCGATTTCGCCGCCGAATGCGGCGAGGTGTATGCCGCCCGGCAGGTGGCGGCGCTGATGGAGGCGGCGGAATGATCCCCGCCTCGCCGCCACCCGTGCCCGCTCCCGCTCCCGCCCCCGCCTTCGACGGCGCCCCGATCCGCCGCGCCTTCGGCGCCGTGCCGCATCTGCTGGTGCTGCGCGGCGAGTCGCTGCGGACCGGGCCGGCGCTGACCGCGCGGGTGCTGCTGGCTTTCGAGCGGTGGCGCGAGGGCTTCGGAGTCGAGGGCGGGCGCGACGTGATGTCGGCGGCGCGGGGGTCGGCCGAGCTGTTCGGGTCGGTCAATCTCGTCGCCTCGACGTGGCAGGCGCTGCGGACCGGCCGGGCGGCGGGGATCGACGCGCAACTCGCCGCGGCGGCGGTGCTGCGGATCGCGGCGGAGTGGCCGCGCGATGCGGACTGGCCGGACGGTTTGCCCTGGCCGGATGGGTTGCCGGGCGAGACGCCGCGGCCGGCCGAGCCCGCCTCCTTCACCGCCGCCGCGCTGCGGCGGCTGCGCGTCACCTGCGCCGCGGCTCTGCCCGGCGAGGCGGGTCCGGTGCGCGTCCGCGATCTTTCCGCCGACCGGGAGGAGCGCGAGGCGGCGCCGGTCGTCCCGTCGGTCGGGGCCCTGCTCGGCTTCGTCGCCTCGGCCCGGGCCGGCGAGCGCCACGTCTACCACGTCGGCGACCTCTCCTACGACTGCATCGCCGGCGGCGGGGAGTTCGTCGACGCCGCCGCGGCGATGGCGGCCCGGGCGGCGCTGCGCGATCTGCGCGAGGCGGTGCAGCACCAGATGGAGGCCGGCCTCGTGACGCCGCTGAGGCGGCGGATCGGCGAGGGGGTTTTCGAGTATCTGGTTCAGCGGACGGGTCTTTCGGCTTCGGGCGTCGGGGAGGGGGCGCGATGAGCGGGGTGGCGCGTTTCGGCGGGCCTGCGGGGCCGGTGGATTCGCGTCGCTTCGGCGCGGCGGCCGGGGCCGGCGAGTGCCTGATGCCGGTGGCCGCCCCGCCCGGCGGGGTGGCGTCATCGGTGGAGGCGCGGTTCGGCGCGGCCCGCGAGGCGCGCAAGCGCCGGCCGCGGCTGCTCTGCGATCTCACCGTCCGCCTGCTCGCCCATCTGCCGCCGCGGCGGGGCTGGGGCGTCGCCGAGCGGCGAACGGTGCTGGTGGCGGTCGGCTCCGGCCTCGTCGCCCGGGCCGGCATCGTCGTCTGGCTGTCGCTGGACGAGGTGCGGACGCTGGCGGCGCTGGTCGCCTCGCCCGGCGGGCGCTGCGGCGTCGACGTGCTGATCGACGCGGTCGCCATCGACGACGCGGAGGGCGGGGCGCTCGGCGCCGGGGACGCGCTGCGCAAGCGGCTCCACTACCTCAACCCCCGTCTCGCCGCCGTCGGCCTCACCGTCGCCACGCCCTGCAACGGCATGCGCGAGCTCGTCGACCTCTGGTGCGACGAGGCCGCGGACCAGCCCCTCGAAGAGGAGGATTGAGCGGTGGACACCTGCCAGATCCGGCTGCGCGTGGGGCGGGCGAGCTGCGTCACCTGCGGCGTCGTCGTCTCCGCCGGCGGCGTGCCCTGTCCGCGTGAGCGCGAGGCCTACGGGCTTTCCGCCGATTTCGACTGCGGTGATTTCGGCGCCCGCGATTTCGGCACTGGCGACTTCGGGGGCGGGGTCTCCTCCCTCTCCGCCCGCCGCGGCCCGGAGGCGGAGGTTCCTCCCGCCGCCTCCGGCACTTGCGGGCCGGCGCCCGTTGCAGGCTTCACCCCGTGGCCGGAGTCCGGCGGGCGGGGTGTCGTGTCCGGTGGTGCCGGCCCGTCCTTCTCTCATTCTGTCGACCCCCTCGATCCTCTCGACCACGGGACGCGCCGATGAGCCTCGCCCCTTGCGCCGACCATGCCCTCGCCCGGGCGGCAGGTCTGCCGGGATCGTCCGGCGGGAGTGCCGGAAACGACCGGCAGATTCGCCGGACGGCCCGCGGCGGCGGCGCGCTCGACGTCGACCTCGCCGCCGTCGTCGGTTTCCTGCGGCGGCGGCACCCGGTGGCCACCGCCGCGGCCGTTGCGGTGGAGACGGGCGTTTCGGCCGGCACCGTCGAAAACTGGCTTTCGGCCAAGTCCGGACTGTCCGGCCGGGCCTTCGCGGCGCTCGCCTGGCACTACGGCCCCGATTTTCTCGCCGCCGCCTGGGAGGGGTGTCCGTGGTGGCTGGACGCCGCCCGGCGCGACGCCGAGCGGGCGCGGATCGACCGCGAGATCGCCGACCTCGTCGAGCGGCGGCGGCAACTGGGGGACTGACCGATGGCAAACAAGCCGCAAAGGCCGATCGCCGTCTTTTTTCTCGGGCTCGCGTGGCTGTTCGCCGGCTGGCGCGCCGACCGGGCGCTGGCCGCCGGCGACCGCTGGATCGACGTGGCAGAGGCGTGGCGCCGGCGGCGCGACGCGATCGAGGCGCGGATGCGCCGCGCGGAAAGGGGGGAGTGATGAGCTACGAGGCATGGGGCGAACCCGAAGAGGGCCGGTTCGACGCGGCGATCGAGGCCGGGTGGCTCGACCCAACCGATCTGTCGCGCGCCGTCATCGACGTGATGAGCGAGCGGGATCGTCAGTGGAACGAGGAAGGATTCCGGGCGGAGCACGACGACGCCCACGTCAACGGCGAGCTGGCCGGTGCGGCGGCGGCCTATGCGGTTCTCCGGTCGCATGTCCCGCCGGAAGTCGTGATGGGCTGGGATTTTTTGGAGCAGCTGTGGCCTTGGTCCCCTGACTGGTGGAAGCCCAAGGATCGCCGGCGTGACCTCGTGCGCGCGGCGGCTTTGCTGATCGCCGAGATCGAGCGTCTCGACCGCGCGGCGGGAGGCGAGACGCCATGATCCTCGTCCTCACCGTCTGCCTGCTCGCCGGCTCGGGCGTCGCCGCCGAGTGGACCGGGCGTCACCCGAAATGGCGCGTCGTGCGCTGGGCCTGCCGGCCGCCGGAGGTGCGGGCGTGAGCGTCGCGGTCTCCCCCTCTCCGCCGCGTCCGGCGCTGCGCTGGCACGGCGGCAAGTGGCGGCTGGCGCCGTGGATACTGTCGCACTTTCCGGCGCACCGGACTTACGTCGAGCCCTTCGGCGGCGGCGCGTCGGTGCTGCTGCGCAAGGCCCGGTCCTACGCCGAGATCTACAACGACCTCGACGAGGAGGTGGTGACGCTGTTCCGCGTGCTGCGCGACCCGATCGACGCGGCGCGGCTCGTCGACCTGCTGCGGCTGACGCCCTTCGCGCGGCGGGAATTCGAGGCGGCCTATCAGCCGTCCGACGATCCGGTCGAGACCGCGCGGCGGCTGGTCGCGCGCTCGTTCATGGGCTTCGGCTCCAACGCCCACGCCTCGGCCGCCAAGGGGCATCGCTCCACCGGCTTCCGCTCCAATTCCAGCCGCTCGGGGACGACGCCGGCGCAGGACTGGGCCAACTACCCCGGCGCGCTGCGCATCCTCGTCGAGCGGGTGGCCGGCATCGTGATCGAGTGCCGCGACGCCCGCGAGGTGATGGAGCGGCACGACGGGCCGGCGACGCTGCACTACGTCGATCCGCCCTACCTTCACGAGACCCGGGCGGGCGGCAACGGCTGGCGGATGTACCGGCACGAGATGACGCGGGGCGACCACGCCGAGCTGCTCGATTTCCTGCGCGGCCTCACCGGCTTCGTCGTCCTCTCCGGCTATCCCGATCCGCTCTACGACGAGCATCTCGCCGACTGGCGCCGGGTGACGCGCGAGGCCTTCGCCGACGGGGCGCGGCCCCGCCTCGAGGTGCTGTGGATCAACCCGGCCTGCGCCGCGGCGCTGGACGCGGCGCGGGGCGCGAGCCTGTTCGGGGGTGTGGCGTGAGCGTCGCGGTCTACCGCTTCGTGCCGCGCCGCCGCGTCGAGGACTTTCTCGCCGCCGGGTGGATTCCGACGCCGGCTTTCGAGGGCTGTCACCACGGGCGGTGGAGCGTGCTGATGCGCGCCTGCTGCTGCAATCCGGAGGGGCGGGGATGAGCGCGCCGTCGGCGAGAGGGCTGTTTCGGGCGACGGGCAAGCGGGCGCGGCCGGCGGTTGTGCGCGACCTCGTCACCGGCGAAGACGTGGTGCACCCGGACGGCTTGCCGCGCGAGGCGAACGACTTTTACCCGACGCCGAGCGAGGCGACCACCGCGCTGGCGCTGGCCGAGGCGCCGTGGCTGGCGCGGCACCCGGTGATCTGGGAGCCGGCCTGCGGCGACGGGCGGATGATGGCGGACCTGCGGCGCCACGGCCACGAGGTGGTCGGCTCCGACCTCGTCGACCGGGGCTGCGGCGCGGTGGTCCGCGATTTCTTCGCGTTTTCGGAGGCTCTGGCGCCGGCGATCGTGACCAATCCGCCGTTCGCGCCGTGCAACCGCGACCCGGGGTTCGTGCGGCACGCGCTGGACGGCCTGCGCGCCGACTACATGGCGCTGCTGCTGCCGGTCAACTGGATGGGTGCGGCGAGCCGGGCGCGGCTGTGGCGCGACCATCCGCCGGCCCGGGTGAGGCTGATGCGCTGGCGCATCGACTTCACCGGCCAGGGCGCCCCGCCGATGATCAACGCCTGGTTCGTGTGGGAGCGCGGGCACCGGGGCGGGACGGAGCTTTCGATGCTGGACCGGCCGGCGCCGGCGGGGCTGTTCGACGGTGAGGGGGAGGCGGCTGAGTGATGGATGCGCTCACCTCCTTCGCCGGCCCGGCCCGGCGCGTCCTCGTCGGGTGCGAGACGTCCGGCGTCGTCCGGCGGGCGTTTGCCGCGCTCGGTCACGACGTCTGGTCGTGTGATCTGCTGCCCGCCGAGGACGGCAGCAACCGGCACGTCGTCTGCGACGTGCGCGATCTGCTCGGCGAGGGGTGGGATCTGCTGGCGGTGATGCACCCGCCGTGCACGCGGCTTTGCAACAGCGGCGTGCGATGGCTGCACGTGCCGCCGCCGGGGCGCACGCGCGAGGCGATGTGGGCCGAGCTGGACGAGGGCGCGGCGCTGTTTTCGGCGTGCTGGTCGGCGCCGATCGCGCGGGTGGCGGTCGAAAATCCGGTGATGCACCGGCACGCCCGCGAGCGGATGCCGGCGGACCTCGTCCGGCCGCAGATCGTGCAGCCGTGGTGGTTCGGCGACCCGGCCTTCAAGGCGACCGGCCTTTATCTACGCGGCTTGCCGCCGCTGGCGGCGACCGACCGGCTGACACCGCCGCGGCCGGGCACGGCGGAGCACAAGGCGTGGTCGGGCGTGCACCGCGCCCCGCCGGGGCCGGACCGCTGGCGACTGCGCAGCCGGACCTATCAGGGGCTGGCGCGGGCGATGGCGGAGCAGTGGAGCGCGGCGATGGCCGATCCGACTGCCGAAGCCCGACTGCCGAATGCCGAAAGGCTTTCGCCATGACCGCCTCCCTCGACGATCTCGCCCGCGAGCTGGACCGCGCCCGGGCGGCGGCCGACCGCAAGCCGGGCAACGCCGATCTGCTGCGGCGGCACCTCGAGGCGGAGGTCGCGTTTCTGCGGGCCGAGGTCAAGGCGGTGCGCGGCGAGGCGACCTTCTGGCGGGACAAGGCGGGGGCGCTGGTTCGGGCGCTGAGGCGGCGGCGGGCACATCAGGACCGGCTCGTCGACCTGCTGCGCGCCGCGCGCGGGCGGCCCCGGCGCCGGCGTGCGCGGACGGCGGGATGCGGGCCGGATCTGTTCGGGGAGGGTGGGGCGTGATGGGCGGGCCGGAAAATCAGGCGCAAGCGGGGGAGGCGCCGCCGGAGCGGCGCGCGGCGTCGCTCGACGACCAGATCGCGCTGGTGCGGCGGACCGCCGATTCGCGCGCCAACTTCCTGCCCGGGCGGGTCGCCGCCCGCAAGATGAGCCAAGCGGCGGCGGAAAAGGAACTCGACACGTGGGAAGACGTGGCGCGGTCGCTGTCCTTCGTGCGCAGGTATCGGGATGAATTCGTCGAGTATATCGAACGGAAACGAGAATTCGAGCGCGAGAGGGCGGCGGAGCTGGCCGGGGCGGTCGACGGTGGGGAGGAGAGGGCATGAGGCCGGAGAGGAAGCCGTCTCCACTCGTGGGCTACATTTCTCGCGAGGAAAGCCTCGCGCAAGGCGATGAGATGCTCGCGCGGGCCGCCGCGACCTTGGAGAAGGCGGAGCGGTGCGGCAACCCGGACGACGCTGCGCTTTTGCGGGCTTCGGCCTCCGTGATGCGGGAGATCGCGGCCAGTTTTCTCAACTTCGTCTCGCTGCAGCCACTCTCGCATGAGGCGCGCGTGCTGAGGATGCAGGCCGAGGAGCATTTCACCCGGGAGCGCCGGTTGCGGGCGCTCGTGGCCAAGGGCGTGGGGCGGACCCCGAACGAGCCGGCCGAATGGACGGCGATGGTCGCCGACGCCGAGCACGAGAGCGGGCGCGCCTGCGTCCTGGCCTTGCTGGATTGCGGCGCGGACGTGTCGGGCCTGCCGCACGCCTCTGCGACGGAGGAGGGGTGATGCGCCCGCGCTATTCGATCATTCCTTCCGCGGCGGTTTACGACCGCCGGCTCAAGGGGCGCGACCTGCACGTGCTCAACGTGCTCGGCGTCGCGGCCGACAGCGACAGCGGCTGGTGCTGGCGGTCCCAGCGCGAGATGGGCGAGGAGATCGGCTGCAGCCGCGCCACGGTGCAGGCCTCGATCGCCCGGCTCGTCGATGCCGGCTACGTCGAGGTGCGCCAGCGGCGGCGCAAGGACGGAGGCGACGCCAGCAACGCCTTCCGGGTCGTGATGGACGTCTCCGACGAGACGGTGGCGCGGGCGGAGGAGGAGGCGTTCCGCCGGGAAGACGCCGAGGGCGACGATTCCGGTGCCGCGATTGGCGAGGGTGAATGGGCGCGAGAGGGTGGAGCCGACGAGCCCCCCCCCGCCAATATGCTGGCCCCCCCGGCCAGCCCAGAGCTGGCCCCCCCGGCCAGCCCAGAGCTGGCCCCCCCGGCCAGCCCAGAGCTGGCCCCCATAAGAACGACCCAATCTAACGATCCCAGTCTAACGGTTACCCCCCCTGCCCCCCAGGGGGCGAAAGAGACGCGGGCGCCGCGACGGGGCGGGGCCGACGAGGGCGAGGAGGCCGACGACGGCTTCGCCGCTTTCGAGGCGGCGTGGCGGGAGGCCGAGCCGAGGCACGCCACCGACCGGATGCGCCCGGCGCGGAGCGTCTGGCGCGGGCTTTCGGAGGCGGACCGGGCGGCGGCGGCCGACCCGGACGTGATCCGCGCTTTCGTGGCCGACCAGCGCCGGGCGCGGCGGACCACGCTGGCCGCGCCGCTGACCTACCTTCGTGAGCGGATGTTCGCCCGGATCAAGCCGGCCTCCGCGACGTCCGGCGGCGGCGGGTTCGTGCCGGTTGTCGGCTACGGCCGGGCCTGGTGGTGCCGCTGGGTCGGCTACGCCGGGCCGGGAAACCGGGATGCCGAGGGCCGGCCGCTGCGCGGGGCGATGATGGCGCGGCAGATGGCGGAGCGCGCCCGGCAGGGCACGCCGGAGGGAGCGCCGCTGGCCGAAGCGCAGGCGCTGGAGCGGGCGGCGGCGGGATACGTGGCGATCAGGGTCGATTCGGCGGAATTCGAGGCGTGGCGGGCGTGGTGGGCGGCGCGGGGGATCGAGCTTCCGCGGCCGGACCGGGTCGAGGTGATCCACCTGCCGGCGGCGTCGCCGGAGGCGTGGGAAGCGCGGGCGAGGGAGGCGGCGGAATGATCGGGATCGACGTGGAGCGGCTCGTATCGTGGACCCTCAACGAGCAGGCGGCCGACCTCGGCGGCGGGTGGGCGATGTCGGGGACGGTGTCGTCCACCGCCGTGGTCTGCGAGACGCTGCAGCTCGGGGCGATCGTCGATCGGCAGCCGGGGCACGTCAAGGCGATGGGGGCGTCCTCGCACGTGGACGCGCTGACCGTCTACGGCGCGATCGTCTCGCCGGGGCTGCTGACGCGGGACGAGCGCTTGCTCGTGCTCGGCCACGGCAAGATCGGCGGGCGGCCGGAGTGGGACATCTGGCCGGAGATCTCGCCGAAGCGGCATCCGAGAAACGGGCGGATCGTGGTGGAGCAGGAGTTCGACAAGCGGGGCAAGGTGGTGTCGGCGTGGTGTCCGCTGGTGGTCTACCCCTCGCTGGAATTGGTGATCGCGGCGCGGGCCTCCTATTCGACGTGGCACGGCGCCCTCGCCAAGCTGCGCGATGCCCTCGCCGGGCGGCTTTCGGCGCACCGGGTGACCGGGCCGGCGGCGCCCGAAGCGCCGTGGAATCGGTCGGAGACCGTCCACAGGGGCGAGGCGGAACAACAAACGGAAACGGAAACGAAAAAAGCCGTTGCGTGAGGTTTGGATTTGACATAAGCATCAAGGCGTCAGATTTGCGATTTGGTGGAACCGGCCGGGGCGACCCGAGCCGGTTTTTTGGTGTGTGGTTCGAGGTGGACATGCCGACGCTGCCTCCGACGTTCCGGCCCGGCGGGGCACGATCTCGCCGCGAGCAGAACATCGATGCCGATCGTCGTCGAGGGTCGGCGCGGCAGCGAGGATACACCGGTGCTTGGGACAAGGCTGCGGCGGGATATATCGCCGAGCATCCCGTCTGCGAGTATTGCGATCTCGACGGATATCTGGCTGTCGCTACGCTAGTCGATCACCTCTATCCGCAGAGGCAGTTCGACGGGGTGTTCTGGGAGCGGGGATGGTGGGTGGCCTGCTGTGCCTCTTGCCATAGCGGCATGAAGCAGGCGGCGGAGCGGGCGGGCAAGGGCGCCCTCGACGATCTGGCACGGCGCCTCGGGCGGGTGGTCCTCTGAGGGCCAGGGTGGGGCGCCGACACCGCCCACCCCCCCCACCCCCATCATCGGGAGGTAGGGGGGGGCAAAAGTCCAGAACCCTTTTGATGCGGACCGGCGGGGTAGTCAAAGTTTTTCGGGCGCGGGTTTCGGGGAGAATTTTTTCGGGGTCGCGGCGGGGCGGTGGCTTCGGCGAGCGGGGAGGTGCGATCGATGGGACGTCGGGGGCCGAAGCCGGAGCCGGCGGCGGTCAAAGTGCGCAAGGGCAATTCGGCACGACGGCCGATCGGGAAGGATCCCGAGGCCAAGGCCGAGGCTTCGGCCGGTGCGATCGCGCCGCCGTCGTGGCTGAAGGACGAGGGGCTCAAGGTCTGGAACCGACTCGCTCCCCGGCTCGCGGCCATGAAACTGCTGACGCCGGTCGATGCGGAGACCTTCGGGCGCTACTGCCGGAACTTCGCGCGGTGGCTGATGATGCAGGAGCGCCTCGATACGATGGGTGACTTCTACGAGATCGAAACCGCAAGCGGGATCGTGCGGCGATCCGATCCGGCCGGCCCGACGTCGGTGCGTCTGGAGCTGCTGCTCGAGCGGGCCGAGGCGAACTTCGGCCTCAATCCGGCGGAGCGGCAGCGCATTCTCGCAGCGCGTGCCGGCGTCGTCGGGCTACCTGCCGGCGATCTCTTCGGCAGTCAGGACGGGCAGGCTGCGGCTGCGCCGACGAAACCGAAGGACGAGGCGCCTGCCGACGCCATTCGTCCGGCGACGGCGATCGGGTTCCTCAATTGACCGCAGCCGCGCGGCGGCGCAAGCCGCAGGTGAATTCACAGCCGGAGCGTCCGGCGGGCGTGAGAGAAGAGGCGACTTACGACGCCGCGCGCGGTGTGTGGACCTTCGCCGACTACTGGTTCGACGAGCGGGCGGCGGCTTCGGCTGTCGCCTTCTTTCCCGGTCATCTCACCTTCTCGAAAGGGGAGTGGGCGGGCCGGCCGTTCCGGCTCGAGAGATGGCAGGCTGACGACATCGTCCGGCCACTGTTCGGCTGGAAGCGGCCGGACGGCACGCGGCGGTACAGGCGCTGCTACGTCTGGGTGCCGCGCAAGAACGGCAAGACGGAACTCGCCGCGGGCATCGCGTTGCTGGTTCTGCTCGGCGACGGAGAATATGGCGGCGAGGTCTATGCCATCGCCTCTCACGAAGGGCAGGCGCGCATCGTGTTCAATCAGGCGGCGACGATGGTGGCGAAATCGCCGACGTTGTCGCTCGATCTGGAATGTTTCAAGCGCTCGATCTACTGCCCGAGCCTCAACGCCAGCATCATCCCGCTGTCCGGCAAGGCGGACGGAAAGCACGGTCTGAGCGCCTCCGGCCTGATCGGTGACGAGATCCACGAATGGCCGTCCGGCGACCTTTACCAGTACATCCACGACAGCGAGGACGCCCGGCGTCAGCCGCTCGAATTCCTGATCTCCACGGCTGGCAAGAAAGGCAGCTACGGCGAGGAGGCGTGGGACGAGTGCCAGAAGATCCTCGACGGCACGATCGAGGATCCCGAAACGCTGGTTGTCTGCTACGCGGCGGACCCGGAGGACGACTGGCAGTCGGAGGATGTCTGGCGCAAGGCGAACCCGAACCTCGGAGTGTCGAAGAAGCTCGAAACGATGCGGTCGAACGCGCGGCGGGCGGCGCAGCTGCCGCGGCTCGAAAACGCCTTCAAGAACTATCACCTGAACATCTGGACTGAGCAGGCGGTGCGGTGGCTGCCGATGGATGGCGTCGACGACACGGGGCGCCGGTTCGGGTGGAACCATTGCGTCGGCCCCACACCGTGGAAGGATCTGGAGCGCTGTCTTGCCGGCAAGCGCTGTTTCGGCGGTCTCGACCTTTCATCGACAACCGACCTTTCGGCGCTGGTCTGGTGGTTCCCGGTGCAGGAGGGGCTCGACGTGCCCGTCGTGCTTCCCCGGTTCTTCAAGCCCGAGGCGTACCTCAAGGATCACTCGCGCCGCGACAAGCTGCCCTACGACCGCTGGGCGAAGGACGGGGCCTTGATCGCGACACCGGGCAACGTGATCGACTATGCGCGCATTCGCGCGGTCGCGTTGCGTGACGCGGAGCAGTTCTCGGTGGCCTTCATGGGGGCGCCGGCGGCCGATCCGAGCAAGACCGGGAGCATCGCCTACGATCGCTGGAACGCGACGGAGACAATCCTGATGCTGCAGGACGAGGGCTTCGGGATGGTGCCGTTCGGCCAGGGTTACGCCTCGATGTCGGCCCCGGCGAAGGAACTGGAGCGGCTCGTGATCTGCAACGGGTTCCATCACGGCGGTCATCCGGTTCTCAAGCGGCACGCCGAGGTGGTGACCGTGGCGCAGGACGAAGCGGAGAACATCAAGCCGGTGAAAGCCAAGTCGACGGAACGCATCGACGGCGTCGTCGGGCTCTGCGAGGCGCTCGGCATCGCCGCCAACGACGAGGGCGTGGTCGATCTCGACGACTTCCTCAAGAACGGGTTGATGGTCGCATGAGCTGGTTGTCCGCATGGTGGAGCAAGCCGGCTCTGAAAATTCAGGATCCGGAGAATAGCCGCGCGACCGGTCGGACCTGGGCAGGGCGAGACGTCGGCGTCCAAGCCGCGATGCAGCTTTCGACCTTCTGGTCGTGCTGCCGTCTGATATCGGAGACGGTCGCGACGTTGCCATTGCAGGTCTTCGAAAGACAAACCGACGGCAGCAAGGCGGCCCGCTCCGACCATTGGCTTTACGACCTGGTGCACGACAGCCCCAACGCGGATCTGACGGCGGCCGAATTCTGGGAGGGCGTCGTCCTGTCGCTTTGCGTGCACGGCAACGCCTTCGCGATCAAGGACGTCGCAAGCAACGGGCGGGTGATCTCGCTCAACCTGGTACCTTTCGAGAAGGTGACCGTTCGTCGGGACGAGCGCGGAGCCCTGCGCTACGGCGTCAATCACCGCGGCTGGATCGGTGATTTCGATGAGAGCCGGATCTTTCACGTCCGCGGTTTCGGGCCGGGCGAGGACGTCGGGCTATCGCCGGTCTCCTACGCCCGTCAGACGCTCTCGATCGCCGACGGTATCGGTGCGTCGGTCGGAGCGACGTTCCGGAACGGCATGCGTTCCTCGGTCTTCTTCACAGCGCCGCAGGGCGTCAAGATGACCCCGGATCAACGCAAGGCGTTCAAGGAAACCTTCATCGATCCTTATGTCGGGGCCGATGCGGCGGCCGCCGCGGGGCTGCTCGAGCACGGCTTCACCGTCAACCCCGTCAGCCTCAGTCCGCACGACGCCGAGATGCTGCTGTCCTGGCGGTTTTCGGTCGAGGACATCTGCCGGTGGCTGCGGGTGCCGCCGATCCTGATCGGTCATGCCGGCGACGGGCAGACGATGTGGGGATCCGGCGTCGAGCAGATCATGCTGGGGTGGCTGACGCTCGGGCTTCGTCCCTACCTGACGCGGATCGAGCAGGCGATCAAGAAGCGTCTGCTGCCGATCGGAGACCGCGGAAAGATCTACGCCGAATTCAATGTCGAGGGCCTGCTGCGCGCGGACAGCGCAGGGCGTGCGGCGCTGATGAGCGCCCTGGTGCAGAACGGCCTCCTGACGCGCAACGAAGGGCGGGCGATGGACAACCGGGCGCCCCAGCCGGGTGGCGACGGGCTGACGGTCCAGTCCAATCTCGTGCCGCTCGACATGCTCGGGAAGGTTCCGGCGCGGGCCGTGCAGCCAGCTCCGGGCGAGCCGGTCTAGGAGACGACGATGAAGACCAAGTCATTCGCGCTGAAGGTGAAGGATCTTTCCGAAGACGGAACCTTCGAGGGCTATGGCTCAGTTTTCGGCAACGCGGACAGCTACGGCGAGATCGTCGAGCCCGGCGCCTTCGCGGAGAGCCTCGCCCGTCATCGCCGCGAGGGCACCAAGCCGCTGATGCTCTGGCAGCACGACCCGGACAAGCCGATCGGCGTGTGGGACGATCTCGCCGAGGACGGCAAGGGTCTGCGCGGCAAGGGGCGCCTGCTCGCCGGTGTTTCGAAAGCCGACGAGGCGTTGATCCTTCTGAAAGCCGGGGCGCTCCAGGGGCTTTCGATCGGCTACCGCGAGCAGGAGGTCGCCCCGGACGGCAACAACCGCCGACTGAAGAAGCTCGATCTTCTGGAAATCAGCCTCGTCTCCTTCCCGGCCAATCGCCGGGCGCGGGTCGAGGCCGTGAAATCGGAGCATGTCACCACGCTCCGCGACAGGCTCTTGGCCGGGGATCGGCCAAGTCTCCGCGAAATGGAAAAGGGAATGCGGGACGCGTTCGACCTTTCCCATTCGGAAGCAGAGCGCGCCGTCCGCCTCTTCTTCAAGGATTTCGCTCAGGGGGATCCTGAGACCGTGACGGACCTTGCCGCCATCAAGGCGGCGCTGCCGGATCTCCGCGCGGCGCTGGATGGCATCCTCTCCAAGTAAGGACTCCACACCATGCACACGACCTTTGCGCTGGCGCTCGCCGCCGGTTCGCTGGCGCGCGTCGCCTTCGGCATCCCCGGTCTTCGCGCAGGCCGCATCTGCTTCGAGCAGGAAGGCCGCTCCGGCGGCGGAGCGGAGGCCGAGATCAAGCAGCTCACCGTCGACCTCAAGGCCGCCGCGGACGCGGTGAAGAAGCAGGCCGAGACGACCAACACCGAGCTGAAGAACCTCGGCACCGTCACCGCCGAAACCAAGAAGGCGGCCGACGAGGCGCTGATCAAGCACAACGAGCTCTCGGCCCGGATGACCGAGCTGGAGCAGAAGATGTCGCGGCCCGCCGGCGGCGATGGCGAGCGGCGCAAGTCGATCGGGCAGCAGGTGACCGACAGCGAAGACTTCAAGTCCTTCGTCAAGGCCGGCGGCAAGGGCCGGATCAGCATCGGCACCAAGGCGATCATCTCCGCCCTCACCACCGACGCCGACGGCTCGGCGGGCGATCTCATCGTTCCGGATCGTCGGCCCGGCATCATCGCCCCGCCGCAGCGGCGGATGACGATCCGCGACCTGCTCACGCCGGGCCGGACGTCGGTCAACGCGATCCAGTATGTCAAGGAGACCGGCTTCACGAACTCCGCGGCGACGGTGTCGGAAACGGCGGGCAGTGCCAAGCCGCAGTCGGAAATCAAGTTCGACGTGGTGACGACGGCGGTGACCACGATCGCGCACTGGGTGCTGGCGACGAAGCAGATCCTCGACGACGTGCCGCAGCTGCAGTCCTACATCGACGGGCGCCTGCGCTACGGCCTGATGTACGTGGAGGAGAACCAGCTGCTCAATGGCGGCGGCACCGGCACCGACCTCAACGGCATCTACACCCAGGCGACGGCTTACAGCGCTCCGATCGTGCCGTCGGCGGCCGGCAACATGACGAAGATCGACGTCATCCGTCTCGCGATCCTGCAGGCCTCGCTCGCCGAGTATCCGGCGAACGGTATCGCGATGCACCCGTCGGACTGGGCCGACATCGAGCTGACCAAGACCGAGGACGGCGCCTATCTGTTCGCGAACCCGCAGGGCGGGTCGGAGCCGCGGCTGTGGCGTCTGCCGGTGGTCGAGACGCAGGCGATGACGGTCGACAAGTTCCTCACCGGCGCGTTCCGCCTCGGCGCTCAGGTCTTCGACCGGGAAGATGCCAACGTCGAGATCTCGACCGAGGACGGCGACAACTTCCGCAAGAACCTCGTCACGATCCGTGCCGAGGAGCGCCTCGCGCTCGCGGTCTATCGTCCCGAGGCCTTCATCAAGGGTGACTTCTCCGACGCCCTCGCGGCCTGACGCCTTCGGCTGATTAAGGCCGGCGGCGCGCGCCCGCCGCCGGCTCTATCAGCCGAAGGAGACGATCGTCATGAAACTCAAGGTACTGGACCAGATCCACGTCAGCGCGGTGCAGAGCGACAGCCTGAGGCCGGGGCAGCGGATCGAGGTGAGCGACGCCTATGGCGCGGAGCTGCTCGCCAGGCATCCCGCGAAGTTCGCCGCCGAAAACGGCGAGAAGGCGGAGCCGGCGCCGAAGAACAAGGTTGAGCCGGCGCCGAAGAACAAAACCGCGCCGAATAACAAAACCGCTCCGAAAAGTGCGGTCTGAGGGGCGAGGCCCCGCACCAGGCGCGCGAGCGCCGCAACGAGGAGAAGGTCCGATGAGGCGAGTGAAAGTCACGGTCACCACGGCGGCGGACGGAACGGCCACGGCTTATACGCCGCGGGTCTCCGGCCATATCCACAGCGTCCACTATGTCAAGGATGGCAGCAACGCCTATGCCGACGGCGTCGATTTCGCGGTCACCGCCGAGGCGACGGGCGAGAACATCTGGACGGAGGCCAACGTCAACGCTTCGGCCGTGCGCTACCCGAGGGCGGCGACCCATTCCCAGGCGGGCGTGGCCGCGCTCTACGCCTCCGGCGGCACCGCGGTGCTCGACCGCGTCGCGGTCGCCAACGATCGCATCAAAATCGTCCTCGCTCAGGGGGGCAATGCCAAGGTCGGCGCCTTCCTCGTGCTGATCGACGAGGGCTGAGGTGCGCGTCGCCGTCGTTACAGCCCCCGATCCGGTCGTCACTCTCGATCAGGCGAAGGCCCATCTTCGCGTCGACCACGCCGAGGACGACGAGTTGATCGAGGGTCTGGTGGCGGCGGCGACGCAGTGGATCGACGCTCCGGCCGGATGGCTCGGCCGGGCGATCGGACGGCAGACGCTCGAGGTCACCGTCGACGGATTGTGTGACGCGGGCGTCGCACTGCCCTTTCCGCCGATCAGTGCGGTGGAGTCGGTGACATACCTCGACGCCGCCGGCGAAGAGGCGATTCTCGCCGACACGGCCTGGCGTATCGGCGGGACGTCGCTGCGCCCGTTGTTGTTGCCGGCGCGCGGGGTGTCGTTTCCGGCTGTGGCGACCGGCGGTGACTCCGTGACGGTCCGGATCGTCTGCGGCTGGCCGACCGATGAGGTTCCCCGCCCGATCAGGCAGGCGATCCTGCTGATGGTCGGTGGCTGGTACGAGGATCGGGAGGCGACGTCGCGGGAGGGGCGCTCGGCCGTTCCCTTCGGCGTCGAAGGGCTTCTTTCGCCCTTCCGGGCCTGGTGATCTTTCTTAACTGACAGGAGACGACGATGGCGGATCTCACGATCACGGCGGCGAATGTGCTGGCCGGGGTGACGGCGAAGAAGCGGGCCGGGGCGGCGGGCGCGGCGGTGACGGCGGGACAGGTGGTCTACGAGGCGGCGGAAACCTCGCGCTTCGGGCTCGCCGACAGCAATTCGGCGACGGCGGAGGTGCGCCGGCCGGCGGGGATCGCGCTCAACGGTGCGGCCGACGGCCAGCCGCTGACGATCGTGACCGAGGGGCCGGTGACCATCGGAGCGACGCTGACGCCGGGCGTCGCCTACTACCTTTCCGACACGCCGGGCGGCATCTGTCCGGTCGCCGACGTCGGATCGGGCGAATACGTCTGCCTGATCGGCATTGCCACCTCGGCGAGCGTGCTCGACGTCAAGATCCAGGCGTCCGGCGTCGCTCTCTGATGTGGCTGGTGTTCCTGCGGCTGTGGTGCTGGCACGCGCCGCGGCGGGGCAACATGGTGACGCTGCGATTTCGCGAGGGGGCCGTGCGGCTGGTGACGCGGGCACAGGCCCGCGACGCGCTGGCCGTCGGCGCCGCCCGGCGGGCGACGAAAGAGGAGATCGCCGATGAGCGGCGCCGGGTCGCTGCGTGAGCGCGTCGCCTTCGAGCGGCGCGACGCGGCCGTCGACGGCTACGGCAACACCGTCGGCGAGGCATGGACGACGGTGGCCGTCTGCGCCGCGCAGGTGATCCCGATCAAGGGCGGCGAGGAGGTGCTGGCGTCGCGGCTCGCGGGCCGGCAGCCGGTTATCATCCGGGTGCGCTCGTCGAGCGAGACCCGAAGCGTGACGACCGACATGCGAGCCCGCGACGTGCGCAGCGGGGTCGCCTACGACATCACCGCCGTGGCCGACATGGACGGACGGCGGCGCTACCTCGACATCATGGCGGTGGCCGGTACGGGGCAGTGACACTGTCGCTGTCGGCAACGACGGAACCGCGCGGCGAGTGACCGTGTGGTGGCGCGCTCGACGTGTCATCCGGGATCGATCAGGAGGGACGATGGGCGCGAAGTGGTCCGGCCTCGACCGGTTCAACCGCAAGGCCGCGCGGCTTCCTGCAGCGATCCGGGCGGCGATCCGCGAGGCGCTCGACGAGGCGTCGCGCGAGATCGTCGAGGCCCAGAAGCGGGCCGCGCCGAGGAAGACCGGCGCGCTGGCGAAGTCGATCACGCGGACTTTCGGCGACGATTCACCGGCCTATGCGGCCTTCCGATCGGCGTCACGGCGGCTGACGGGCTCGCGGCGGCGGGCGGGTGACGACCCCGACCTGCAGGTGCGGATCACCGCCGGCAATTCGGCGGTGCGCTACGCCCATCTCGTCGAGTTCGGGACCGCGCCCCACGTCAACGACGGCCGGTTCGCGGGAACGCAGAACCCCGGCGCGCCGGCGCGACCTTTCTTCTTTCCGGCCTACCGGCTGCGGCGGCGGGGTATCCGCGGGCGGGTGGCGCGCAAGGTCAACAAGGCGATCAAGAGGACGGCGCGCTCGTGAGCGGGTCGGAGGCCTCGCTCGCCCTGCAGGCGGCCCAGGTGGCCGCGCTCAAGGCCGACGCGGCGCTGACGGCGCTGGTCGCGGGGCGGATCTACGACGAGCCGCCGGCGGCGCCGACGTTCGGCTACGTCGTGGTCGGTGACGACCAGGTGATCGACGACAGCACCGACTGCGTCGAGGCAGCCGAGATCGTGTCGACGATCCACGTCTGGACGCGGTCGATCGGCTGGCCGGAGAACAAGCGGATCGCCGCGGCGGTGGAACGGGTTCTTGCGAGCGGTCTCGTCGTGGACGGCTACGCCGTCATCGACGCGGAGCACCGCGACACTATCGGTTTCCGGGAGGGGGACGGCAAGACGCGACACGGCGTCGTCACCTTCCGGTTCCTGCTCGAGAAGAGCGTCTGACGGCCGTTCGGGCCGATTTCCAAAGGAGACAGGACCATGGCCGGACCTTCGGAGCTTTCCGCCCGCCAGCTGATGATCAAGTTCGAGACGGCGCCTGAGAGCGGTGTTTTCGTGGCGAAGTGCCTGATCAACACCGATCGCGGCATTCAGTTTCAGTCCGATATCGCGCGGGGGACGACGCCCGACTGCGACCTCCCCGAGGCGCCGGGCTACCAGTGGGCGGAGGTCGACGGCCTGCGGGCGACGGTGAGCGGGGCCGGGACGCTCAACCTCGCCGACATCCCGTTTTTCGACACCTGGTATCGCAGCGGCGATTCCAAGGCGATCCAGGTGTGGGCCGGGACCCACGGCCACTGGGAGTTCGACGCCAAGCTTTCGGCCTTCGACGTGACGGGCGGGCGCAACGGCAAGGCGCAGGCCTCGGTGACGATCGAGAGCGACGGCGTCATCGCCGCCTACGTGGTCGCCGCCTGATGGGCGGCGACGCGCGCTTCTCCTTTCCCTGGGCGGACGGTGTCCACGTCTTCCGACTGGGGATCGGGGAAATCCGCGAGCTGCAGGACGTCACCGGCGTCGGGCCGCACGCGCTGCTCAAGCGGATCATGGCCGGCGAGTGGCGGGTCGACGACCTGCGCGAGACGATCCGGCTCGGCCTGATCGGCGGGGGCATGGAGCCGGCGAAGGCGTTGCCGCTGGTGATCCGCTACGTGGAAAACCGGCCGCTTCTGGAAAGCGTTCGTCCGGCTCTGGCGGTGCTTTCGGCGGTGTTGTCCGGCTTTGCGGAGACGCCGGTGGGAAAACCGAAGGCGAAGCGGAAGAAGACGGCGGCCGGATCCGCTTCGCCGACATCCTCGGCCTCGGCGCCGTGATGGGGTTCTCGCCGCGCGAGGTCGACGCGATGTCGCTGTGGGAGTTCCATGCCGCCGCCGACGGCTACCTCAGGGCGAACGGCGCCGCCAAGGCGGCCGCACCGAGCGCGGACGAGTTCGACCGGGCGCTTTACGAACACGCGGCGATGGAGGCGGCGGCGTTCGGCTGAGTGCGCCGCGGCCTCATTCCGGCGTCGGCGCCGGGGGAACCTCGTGTAGCTCGCGGCCGACGACGACGAGGACGCAGCCGATCAGAAACATCGTGGTGACGAGAGCGAATGCCTCCGGCGGGAGGCCCGGCAACGGCGGCATCAAGTCGCCGGAGCCGAGAAGTTCCGAGCGCAGGCGATAGGTGCGCTCGGCGCTGCGGAGCTCCGACACCGCCATGAAGGACAGCGTCGACGGTGGAATGACGACGAAGGCGGCGCCGAGCCAGCCGAGGACGTTGAAGCGCATCCGCAAGGTTCTCATTTCTCTACCCTTTCACCGATTTCCAGTGCGTGAGCGGAAAGCCGATCGATGGCCGAAGACCTCGAAAGAATGCTGCTGACGCTGAGCGCCGACGTCCGGCGCTTCGAGCGATCCTGGGAGCGGGCGACGGCCGGCGTCAACCGGCAGTCGGCGGCAATCGAAAAGCGCGCGCAGGCGATGACGAAGCGGATCGACGCGATGACGTCGACCATGGGACGCGGGCTCGCCTCCGGGCTCGGGGTGATCGCCGCGGCGCTGACGACCGGCGAGGTGCTGCGCTACGCCGACGCCTGGACGCGGGCCGGCAACAGCCTCGCGGTGGCCGGCGTCACAGGCCGGCGGCAGGCGGCGCTGCTCGATACGCTCTACCAGGCCGCCCAGCGCAACGGGGCTCCGCTCGAGGCGCTGACCCGCCTCTACGGCGCCGCGGCCCAGGCCCAGAGGGAGCTCGGGGCGAGCGAAGCCGATCTCATCCGGTTTTCCGAGGGCGTCGCGGTTTCGCTCAAGGTCGCCGGCAAGTCGACGCAGGAGGCGAGCGGGGCGCTGATGCAGCTCGCCCAGGCGCTCGGGTCGGCGCGGGTGATGGCGGAGGAGTTCAATTCGATCAACGAGGGGGCGCGGCCGATCCTGATCGCCGTCGCCAACGGTCTCGACGCGGCCGGCGGGTCGGTGGCCAAACTCAAGACCCTCGTCAACGACGGGGCGGTGAGCAACCGGCAGTTCTTCGAGGCCTTCCTGCGCGGCCTTCCGGCGGTCGAGGCGATGGCGGCCAATGCGACGCAGACGCTGGCGCAGGGGTACACCAAGATCGAGAACGCACTGACGCGCTACATCGGCCGGCAGGACCAGGCGCTCGGGGCCTCGGCGATGCTGTCGGCGGGCCTCAACGAACTGGCCGACGATTTCGACGACGTCGCCGACGTGACGCTCAAGGTCGCGGCGGTGATCGCGGCGGCGCTGGTCGGCCGGGCGATCGGCGGGATGGTGATCGCGCTCGGCGCCGCCGGCGTCGAGGTGGCGCGGCTGATCAAGGCTCTCGTCGCCCTGCGCACGGCCGGGCTCGCGGCGATGGCCGGGACGGCCGGAGCGGCGGGGCCGCTCGGCGCGGCGATCGGTGTCGCGGCACTCGTCGTCGGGGCGTTCGCACTCGAGGCTCAATCGGCGGCGCAGCGGACCGAGCGGCTCAAGGGCGAGCTGCGGGATCTCGGGCTCCTCGCCGACGGCGCGGCCGGAGGTGCCGAGCGGGCCGGCGAGGCGCTGCGCGCCATGGCCTCGGAGGAGATCCGGGCGCGGCTCGCCGAAATCAACGACGAACTCGACCGGATGCAGAAGCGGTCGTGGTCGTCGATGTTCGGCGGGGGCCCGGAAACTCTCGGCGACATCCGGTCCTCGCTGGCGGCGATCACCGGGCCGCGGCAGGCGGCGAGCCGGCAGGAGCGCGAGGCGGCGCGCGAGCTTTCGGCGCTGGTCGAGGCCGTGGTCGCCGGCAACATGGAAATGGAGGACTTCGAGAAGCGGCTCGACGCCATCGCCAAGATCAAGGTGTCGGACCGGTTCGAAGGGATCCTGAAGGCGGTGCGGGCGGCGCTGCCCTACATGCGGGCGCTCGCGGCCGAGGCGGAGCGGGTGGCACGTCAGTCGGCCGAACCGGTGCTGGTGCGGCGCGGGCCTTCCGAGGCGGTGCTGGCGGCGCAGGAGTTCGGCCGGCGCAGCGAGGCGGCGAGCTTTCTGGCCGGGGAACTGGCGAAGGAACTGCGCTCGCCGGAGCAGAAGGAGATCGACGCGCGGACGGCGGAGCTGCTCAAGCTCGCCAAAGAGGCAGGGGTCGCGATCACCGAAGCCGAGGCGCGGGCGGCGGCCCGCCTGGAGCAGGAGCGCAAGGCCGACGCCACGCCGGCGAAGGACCGTGACCCGTTCCCGGACGGGGCGGTTTCGACCTATGTCGACAACGTCGTCGCCGCCGAGAGCGGGGGCAACCGGCGGGCGCGCAATCCGGCCTCGTCGGCGACGGGGCTCGGGCAGTTCATCGAATCCACCTGGCTTCGGCTGTTCAAGGAGAACTTTCCGGATCGGGCGGCCTCGATGTCGCGCGAGACGATCCTCGCGCTGCGGACCGACGCCGACATCTCGCGGCAGATGATCGAGGCCTACGCCCGCGAGAACGCCGACGTGCTGCGCCGGGCCGGGGTCGCGGTGAACGAGGCGGCGCTGCACCTTTCGCATTTCCTCGGAGCCGGGGACGCGGCCAAGGTGCTCAAGGCGGCACCGGGGACGCCGCTTGCCGGGCTGATCTCGCAAGCCTCGATCGCCGCCAATCCGACGATCCTCGGCGGCGGACGTACGGTCGACGACGCCATCGCCTACGCCGAGCGCAGGGCGGGCGGCGCGCGGCGGGCGTCGGGCAACCTCACGGCCGACGAGCGGCGGGCCGACAGCTACGCCGAATTGATCGCCGAAGCCGAACGCTACATCGCGATGCAGCGCCTCGAGGTCGACGCGCTGGGGATGACGGCGCAGGCAGCGGCGACGCTGCGGCACGAGCAGGAACTGCTCAACGCCGCCGTCGCCGCCGGCCTCGACCTCACGCCGGAGCAGCGGGCGCAGTTGCACGCCGTCGCCGAGGCGATGGCCGCGGTCGACGTGGCGGCGGAGCAGGCCGGGCAGCGGATCGCCGAGGTTGCAGACTCCCAGCAGTTTCTTGCGAGCGGCGTCACCAGCGTGTTCCGGGCGATGGCGGAAGGCGGCGACGCCGCGGAGCAGGCGGTCAATCGGCTGATCGAAAGCCTTCTCGACGCCTCGTTCCAGGCCCTGCTCATGGGGCAGGGACCGCTCGCGGCGCTGTTCGGGATGGTGGCGGAGCCGGGCAAGGTCGGCGGGCTTCTGAGCCTTTTCGGGTTCGATGCCGGTGGCTACACCGGGCCGGGCGGGCGGAAGGAGCCGGCCGGCGTGGTGCACAAGGGCGAGGTGGTCTGGAGCCAGGACGACGTGCGCAAGGCCGGCGGCGTCGGCGTGGTCGAGGCGCTGCGCAAGGCGGGCGGCCGGCTGCCGGGGTTCGAGCGCGGCGGTGCGGCCGGCTGGCCGACGCTGCCGGCGACGCCGCGGCCGGAGACGCTCGCC
>CALCDT010000277.1 GCA_937900425.1 uncultured Alphaproteobacteria bacterium
CAGCCATCGCGCGGCGGTCGCCGAGGCGGCGGCGAACGTCCCCCTCCCCGCCCGGTTCGACCCCCGCACTTCCGACTTCGCCGTCGCCGCCGCCGTCACCGACGCGTTCCGCCGGCAGCGGATCGACGCCGGGGCGCGCCAATTGCTCACCACCGAAATCGCCGCCCGCGCCGATTTCGTCGAACGGATCGCCGGACGCGGCCGCTGATCGCCTGCGCTCCGCGTCCATGGGAGAGGCCGCACGGGCCGCTCGCGACGAAGGCCGGCCCGCCCGGGCCTGGTATGGCCTCGACCTCCGGCGACCTCCGGCCCGGCCGCGGCGCCCCCCCTCAGCGATCGTTCACCTTGCGGAACCGTTCGCCGAGGATGCGGGTCGTTTCCGGCTCGTCGGCGCCGTCGATGATGTCGACGAGATCGCAGATCGCCGACGACGAGCCGTCGGTGGCCGCCCGGCAGACGACGCGGCCGGGCGCCATCCCGCCCAGCCCGCCCCCGCAGGTGACCCCGGGATAGTCGAAATGGAGAATGCCGTCTTGGAACCGGGTGGCGAGCGGGGCGTCGTCGCAGCGATGGCCGTCCTCGCGATCGGTGATGCGGCGCCCGCTCGTTCCGCCCGGATCGAAGCAGAAGGTGATGGTCTGGCGGGTGATCTCCTGGCCGGCCGGGGTGGTGATCCAGAGCTTCGACGTGTCGGACTGCCAGCAGCCTTCGAGGCTGGAGAGGTCGAAATCCGGCGTCAGGTCGAGGCTGTCGCCGACCGCGGGAGCGTCCGGCGGCGTCGGCTCGTCGACGGCTGGCGTCGGCTCGGCGGGCGGAGCCTCCTCGACGGGCATCGGCTCGGGGGCAAGCGCCACCGGCGGACAGGAGGTCGCCGTGCGGGCCTGACGTTCGAGGCCGCGCAGTTCGTCGACGAGGACGGCGATCCGTCCGCCACCTCCCCCCGGAGCCGGGCCGCACCAGGCGAGCCGCCGGCCGAAGACCTCGATGCCGCAGGCCCGCAGCAGCAACCAGCCGGAAAGCAGGACCGCCGCGACAGCGAGCGCGGTGAGGACCGTGGCGGCGGCCGATTTGGAGAAGCCGGGACGTGGGGAGGCGCGCGACATGGCGGGACCGCAGTGGAAGATCTCGTCCTGCAGTCTACGGTCGCCTCAACCCAATTCACAATCTATTAGTTTAGATCGCCGATACCGCAACCGAAGGCGGAAGAGTAAGGCGCAGTGCCTCGCGGTTTCGCCGGTATGCCCGGTCTCAGAGATATGCGCGCGTCCGCGTCGCAGGCTTCGTCAACCGGCCTGCCGGTCGAGGCGGGCGATGAAGAAGCCGTCGGTGCCGCAGCGCCGCGGGGTCAGGCGCAGGGCGGTGCCGCCGGACAGCTCGAGGCGCAGGCCGTCCGGCAGCGGCACGCCGAGCGCCTCCGGCCACAGGGCCGCGGTATCGGCGAGGCGGAAACGGCGATCGCGGCCGAGGAAGGCCGTGATCTGGTCCTCGTTCTCCTGCGGCAGCAGCGAGCAGGTGACGTAGACGATGCGGCCGCCTGGCTTCACGAGCCGGGCGGCGCGGGCGAGCACCTCGGCCTGCTGCTTCAGGCGCATGTCGAGGGCGCCGGGGGCGAGGCGCCACTTGGCGTCGGGCCGGCGGCGCCAGGTGCCGGTTCCGGTGCAGGGCGCGTCGACGACGACGAGGTCGGCGGTCGCGTCGAGGAAGGCGAGGCTGTCGCCGGCAGCGGGTTCGACGACGTCGATGTTGGCGGCGCCGGACCGGGCGATGCGGTCGAAGATGTCGCCGAAGCGGCGCTTGTCGTTGTCGTAGGCGTAGATCCGTCCCGCGCCGGCGAAGGCGGCGGCGAGCGCCAGCGACTTGCCCCCGCCCCCGGCGCAGAGGTCGACGGCGAGGCCGGCTCCGCCGACGGCGGCGATCGCCGCGGCGATCTGGCTGCCCTCGTCCTGGATCTCGATCTCGCCGCGCTTGTAGGCGAATTCGGCGGTGACCTGGGGCGCCTTGTCGTCGGCGGTGCCGGCTGGAAGCCGCAGCCCGAGCGGGGCGTAGGGCGTCGGCGTCGCGCCGAGCGGGGCGAGCGCCTCGAGGACGGCCGGCCGCGACGCCTTGAGGCTGTTGACGCGAAGGTCGATGCCGGCGCGGTCCGCGAGCGCCCTGCCCTCCTCGACCACGTCGGCGCCGAGCGCACGGCGGAAGTCGGCCATCAGCCACTCGGGCAGGTCGGCGCGGACGTGGTCCGGCGTGTCCGCCGGAAGGGTCGTGGAACGGATGGCGGAGAGTTCGCGGGCTTCGGGCGGGGCCGGAGCGTGGCGGTCGCCCGGATCGCAGGCGGCGAGGAGCCCGTCGACGCCACGGCCCCAGCCGAGCGCGTAGGTGGCGAGCACCAGCGGACGGGGAGCGTCGCTGCCCATCAGGGCGCCGAAGGAGGCCTTCCGGCGCAACACGTCGTAGACGAGGTTGCCGATGGCGTTGCGATCACGCGAGCCGGCGAAGCGATGGGTGAGGCCCCAGTCCTTCAGGGCGTCCTGCACCGGCCGGCGCCGGGTCTCGATGTCGGCGAGGATCTCCATCGCCGCCGAAAGGCGTCCGCCGTCCCTCATGACACGAGCGCCGCGCGCAGAAGGTCGATCGCGATCATCGCCGTCATCACCATCAGGCAGAGCACGCCGAGGAAGAACACGCGGAAGCGGGCCATGATCGCGTTGGAGCCGGTCTGGACCAGACCGTGGCCGACGCGCGAGGCGACGTAGACCCAGGCGAGGACGGCGAGCGCCAGCGTCTCGATCCGCAACACCAGCGCCAGCAGGACGAGAGCGTAGAACAGCGTCGGGGTCTCGAACTGGTTGTTCATGTTGTTGACGCGCTTGAGTACGTCGTCCGGCCACGCCGCCGTGTGCAGCGCGGCCCGCTCCAGATCGACCAGGCCGGCGCGCGCCGCTGCGAAGCGAGCGGAGCCGGCCCGCAGCATCGCCGCGAAGGTCCAGACGATCTGGGCGAGCAGGCTGGCGGCGAGCAGCGCGGCGGCCGTCGTCATCACACGTTGCCCGGATAGTTGGGGCTCTCGCGGGTGATGGTGACGTCGTGGGCATGGCTCTCGCGCATGCCGGCCGGCGAGATGCGGATGAAGCGGCCCTTGTCCTGCAACTCGCCGATGGTGCGGGCGCCGACGTAGCCCATCGCGGCACGCACGCCGCCGGTGAGCTGGTGGAGGACGGCGCCGATCGGACCCTTGTAGGGCACCTGACCCTCGATGCCCTCCGGCACCAGCTTCAGCGAATCCGTCACCTCCGACTGGAAGTAGCGGTCGGCCGAGCCGCGGGCCATGGCGCCGACGGAGCCCATGCCGCGGTAGGCCTTGTAGCTGCGGCCCTGGTGCAGATAGACCTCGCCGGGGCTTTCCTCGGTGCCGGCGAACAGCGAGCCGATCATGGTGGCCGACGCCCCGGCGGCGAGCGCCTTGGCGACGTCGCCGGAGAAGCGGATGCCGCCGTCGGCGATCACCGGGACGCCGGCGTCCGCGGCGGCCTTGACCGATTCCATGATGGCGGTGAGCTGCGGCACGCCGACGCCGGCGACGATGCGGGTGGTGCAGATCGAGCCCGGGCCGATGCCGACCTTGACGGCGTCGGCGCCGGCGTCGATCAGCGCCCGCGTCGCCTCCGCCGTGGCGACGTTGCCGGCGAGGATCTGGGTGCGGTTGGAGATGCGCTTCACCCGGCGCACCGCGTCGAGCACCTTCTCCGAATGGCCATGGGCGGTGTCGACGACGAGCAGGTCGACGCCGGCGTCGATCAGGCGCTCGGAGCGCTCGAATCCGGCCTCGCCCGTGGTCGAGGCCGCGGCGACGCGCAGGCGGCCCTGGTCGTCCTTGGCGGCGTTGGGGTTGAGCTGCGCCTTCTCGATGTCCTTGACCGTGATCAGGCCGATGCAGTTGTAGGCATCGTCGACGACGACGAGCTTCTCGATGCGGTGCTGGTGCAGCAGCCGCTTGGCCTCGTCCTGGCTGACACCCTCGCGCACGGTGACGAGGTTCTCGTGGGTCATCAGTTCGCGGACCGGCTGGTCGGCGCGGCTGGCGAAGCGGACGTCGCGGTTGGTGAGGATGCCGACCAGCCGCCCGGAGAGCTGGCCGCCCTTGCCGGCGTTCTCCACCACCGGAATGCCGGAGATGGTGTAAGCCTTCATCAGGTCGAGCGCCTGCTGCAGGGTCGCGTCCGGCCCGATCACCACCGGGTTCACCACCATGCCGGATTCGAACTTCTTGACCTGGCGAACGTGTTCGGCCTGGATCTCCGGGGTGAGGTTGCGGTGGATCACGCCGATGCCGCCGGCCTGGGCCATGGCGATGGCGAGTCTCGCCTCGGTCACGGTGTCCATGGCGGAAGACAGGATCGGGATGTTGAGCTCGATCTCGCGCGTCAGCCGGGTGCGCAGGTCGGTCTCGGCCGGCAGGACCTCCGAGTGCCCCGGGATCAGCAGCACGTCGTCGAAGGTGAGCGCGAGCGAGCCGCCATGTGCGGGATCGAAGAAGGTCGCCATCCGGTCAAATCTCCAGCGGGGTCGGCGGCGAGGATAGGATCGATCGCGGGGCCGCGTCGAAGATCACGGGCCCTTGTCGGTCGTCGCCGCACGGGAAAAGATGGCGCCGGTCATTAACACGCTTTTTACGGAAGGCAAAGCTCGCAAGCGGCGATCTGCGCGTTGGGCGGGCCTGCCCCTCCGGCGGGCCGCATCGCCGGCGGAAGCCGCGGCCTCAGGCCGGCCGCTCCTTCTCGAGCAGCATGTACTGGAGCGGCAGAGCGGTGGTGTACTTGATCTGCTCCATCGCGAAGGCCGAGGAGACGTCGGCGATGTCGATGCGGGCGATGAGGCGCTTGTAGAAGGCGTCGTAGGCCTCGATGTCCGGCACGACGACGCGCAGCAGATAGTCGACCTGGCCGCTCATCCGATAGAACTCGACCACCTCCGGGAACTCGCGGATCAGCTCGGCGAAGCGCTTCAGCCAGTCTTCCGAATGCTGGCTGGTGGTGATCGACACGAAGACCGTGACCTTGGCGTTGATGCTCTTGGGTTCCAGCACCGCGACCCGGCGCTGGATCACGCCGTCTTCCTCGAGCTTCTGGATCCGCCGCCAGCAGGGCGTCGTCGACAGGCCGACCCGGCGGCCGATCTCCGCGACCGGGATCGTCGCGTCTTCCTGGAGGATGGAGAGAATCTTGCGGTCGAGGCGGTCCATCGCGAATGACCTCGGAGGGAGCGGAAACGGTTTTGCCGAGATACCGGGGAACGAGGTGATTTTCTAGAATATTTTTTCGCGACGATCGGAAGTGCTCGGCGCCCTCATCCCGTCAGCCTCGCCACCTCGGCCCGCAGCACCGGCAGCACCTCGGCCTCGAACCACGGGTTGCGCCGCAGCCAGTGGGTGTTGCGCCAGGACGGATGCGGCATGGGGAGCACCCGCGGGCGCACCGGCCGGTCGAAGATCGCCCGCCAGTCGGACACGGTCCGCGTCAACGAGGGCCCGCGTGCGGCGCCCAGATGCCACGCCTGGGCGTAGAGGCCGATGGCGAGCACGAGTTCGACCTGGGGCATCGCCGCCATCACGCTCGCCCGCCACGCCGGTGCGCATTCGCGGCGCGGCGGCAGGTCGCCGCCCTTGGCGTCCTGCCCGGGAAAGCAGAAGCCCATCGGCACGATGGCGATGCGGTTGGTGTCGTAGAAGGTCGCCCGGTCGACACCGAGCCAGGCGCGCAGCCGGTCGCCGGAGGCGTCGTCGAAGGGCCGGCCGCTGGCGTGGACCTTCGTCCCCGGCGCCTGGCCCGCGATTAGCAGCCGTGCCGTCGGCGAGATCCAGGCGACCGGGCGCGGCTCGTGCGGCAGCACCGCGCCGCGCGGGGCGTCGCGGCAGATCCGGCAGGCCCGGATGGCGGCCGAAAGGGCCTCGACCGCACCGGCCCGGCTCGCCGTCGCCGCGGCACGATCGTCGTCGTCAATCATTCTTTCACCACGTCCCGCAGGCAGAAATTAACGATCCCGCCGCTAGTCTCCCGAAGCTGATGCCGAACCGCGTTCCGCGGTGACTGTCCCCTCTCGCGCCCCCGGGGTCTGATGCGGCCGAAATGACGGACGAGATTGTCGGAAGAACGGCGGACCGAACGGAAAAGAACCGCGCCCGCGCGATGCGCCGGCGCGAGATCAGTCGCGCGGTCAAGGACGTCCGCGAAAAGCTGTCCTCGACCAGTGGCACCCGTCCCGCCTTCGACCACGAACTCGTGCTCGGCTACGCCCGCTACCGCAACACGAGCTGGACCGCCGTCACGCTGCTGATCGCGATGGTGGCCGGCGTCGGGTTGCACTGGTATCCGCTCGAGGTGATCGGGGCCTGGGCCTGCGCCGTCCTCTTCTTCCATCTCGCTCTCGGCCTGACCTGCCGCCAGTTCACCCGCCTGCCCCAGAGCAAGGTGCGCCTCGCCACGTGGGTGCGGCGGTTCTATCTCGGCGAATTCCTCGTCGGAAGCGCCATCGCCGCGCTGCTGGTGCTTCCCGGTGCGGGGGGAGACGTCATCGTCTTCCACCTCGCCACGCTGCTGCTGACGATCGCCGTCACCGCGATCATCGCCAGCAACATCACCCGTGCGGTGATCGCCGGCACGGCGCCGATCGCGATCGGCGGGGCCCTCGTCTTCGCCCTCGACCGCGACGTCGTCTCGCTCGGCATGGCGGCTTTCGTTCTGGCCGCGGAGGTGTTCTTCATCTGGCTGACGATCCGCCTCAACCAGGCGGCGCTCGCCATGCTGGAGCACCGGGCGGAGAAGGACGCGCTGATCGCCGAACTCGAGCACGCCAACGCGATCTCGGACGAGTCCCGGCGCCGGGCCGAGGAGGCCAACCTCGCCAAGTCGCGGTTCCTGGCGACCATGAGCCACGAACTGCGCACGCCGCTCAACGCCATCCTCGGCTTCTCGGAGATCATCAAGGGCGAGGTGTTCGGGCCGATCGGCAACGCGAGCTACAAGGAATACGTCTCCGACATCCACAGCTCCGGCGAACACCTGCTCAACCTCATCAACGAGATCCTCGACCTCTCGCGCATCGAGGCCGGGCGCTACAAGCTCAACGAGGAGGTGGTGACGCTCGCCCACGTGGTCGAGGACTGCCACCATCTCGTCAAGCTGCGGGCCAAGAACAAGAACATCACGATCCACGAGCAGTTCGAGCACGACCTGCCGAAGATTTGGGCCGACGAGCGCGCCGCCCGTCAGATCGTCCTCAACCTGCTGTCGAACGCCGTCAAGTTCACGCCCAACGGCGGCCAGATCGTCATCAAGCTCGGCTGGACCGCCGGCGGCGGTCAGTATGTCTCGGTCAGCGACAACGGACCGGGCATTCCCGAGGAGGAGATCCCGATCGTGCTCTCCGCCTTCGGCCAGGGCTCGATCGCCATCAAGTCGGCCGAACAGGGCACCGGCCTCGGCCTGCCGATCGTGCAGGCGCTCGTCCAGATGCACGAGGGCACCTTCAACCTCCAGTCCAAGCTGCGCGAGGGCACCACGGTAACCGTCACCTTCCCGCGGGCGCGGGTGATGGAGGTGATGCCCGCCCTCGACGCCAGCCATCAGCGCCGGCGCGCCTGAGGGATCGGCGACGAGCGGCCACGCCCTTGCCGCCCTCTCCTCGCGGGTTGCCTGAACCAGGGTGGCGGCATCGCCCCGCACCCGCTCCCGCCCGGCTGCGACGGAGCAGCCCGGCGGCGCCCCCTTCGCCGGGCGATGTCGAGAGAGCGCGGGGAGAAGGGATCGGGGCGCGCGCTTGCGGGATTTGCCTGAACGTTCAAACAAGCCGCATCCCGTCATCTTGATCGCGCGCGGCGTCGCTTCATGTTGGAGATCGACCCCCAAGAATCCGGGGGTGCGAAACCTTCCCGCGACAGGTCGTGTTTAGCATTACGTTCACCTTGCCATTGATACGATCACTTCGGCAAGGAGACCGCCCGTGTTTCGCAAGTTCCAGCCCGTGTTCGTCATTCTGTGCGCCTGTCTCGGCGCGCTGCTGCCGGCGCTGTGCGGCTACGCCTTCCTGATGGCCGACGCCCAGGATCGCGCGCAGACCCAGAACCGGCAGGTGGCCGGCGCGATGCTCGCGCAGGCCGAAACCGCCCTCGAGCGCACCGGCACGCGCCTCGCGCGCTACGCCGCCGCCGGGCCGTTCGGTTGCGAACCGGGCACCGTCTCCATGCTGAGACGCGAGATCTACACCTCGTTCGAGCTGCAGAACATCGGCCCGCTCGACAGCGACACCTCGTTCCTCTGCCCCGACCTCGGCGACCGCGAGATGGTGCCGGTCGGTTCGGCGGTGACGATCGACGAGCGCAGCAGCCTGCGGGTCGTCCATCCGTCGTCGCTCCGCTCCGCCACGCTGCTGCTGACGCGGCGAACCGGCGGCGGCCGGCTGGTGGGCGCCCTCCTACGGCCCGAGGCGATCGCCATCGACCGGGCGATGATCCACGTCGTCGAGGGCTTCGACGCCGAACTGACGCTCGCCGAGCGGCCCGCCGGTGCCGACGGAAGCCTGCCCGCCGACCTGTTGACGATCGCCCGCCATGCGGCGGCCGGCACGCTGCCGGCCTCGCGACCCGACCGGCAGATGGTGGAAGCCCGGCTCTGTTCCGTGAGCTTTCCGCTCTGCGTCGCGGTCACGACGCCCTTCGCGGAGACGTGGCGCAGTTACGACGGTCTGCTTCTCATCGTCGCGATCCTCAGCGTCCTCTTCGCCATCCTCGCGATCTTCGGCTGCCTAATGCTGCAACGGCGGGCCTACAGCCTCGAGGCGCGGATGCGCCGGGCGCTCGGCAGCGGCGGCTTCATTCCCTATTTCCAGCCGATCGTGAACATCCACTCCGGCGTTATCGACGGCTGTGAGGTGCTCGTGCGCTGGCGCGACGGATCGGGGGCGATCGTGCCGCCGTCCGAATTCATCGAGAAGGCCGAGGCCACCGGCCTGATCCTGCCGATCACCGACCAGCTGATCGCCCGCGCCGCCGTCGAGATGCGCGAGCTCTGCCTCTCCCGCCCCGGCTTCAAGATCGGCTTCAATCTCGTCGACCGACACTTCGATTCCTTCAAGATCGTCTCGACGATCGAAAACAGCTTCGAGCGCGCCGGATTGCCGGTCAGCTACGCCGCGGTCGAGATCACCGAGCGGCGTCCCCTGCGCAACATCGAGCGGGCGCGGGTCGTGATCCGCAAGCTGCAGTCGATCGGCGTCAAGGTCTCGCTGGACGACGCCGGCACCGGCCACAGCGGCCTCGCCTATCTGCAGCAGCTCGGCATGAACACGATCAAGATCGACAAGATCTTCGTCGACGTCATCGGCCGCGACGGCAAGGGCTCTCCCTTCATCGACACGCTGGTCAGCCTCGCCGGCCACCTCGGCATGGACGTCGTCGCGGAGGGCGTCGAGACCTACGAGCAGCTACTCTATCTGCGCGAGCGCGGCGTCCAGCGCGCGCAGGGCTACCTGTTCGGGCGGCCGGTTCCGGCGGAGGAGTTCATCGACCTCGTTCGCCGGACCGACGAGGCGCCGGTGGCGCGCGAGAAGCCGAGCCGTCGGCTGGCGCCGCGCCCCGAGCGGGCCGCGGCGGGCCCTCTCCCCGCGATGGGCGACGCCGCGGGACCCGCGGCGGCGTGAGGCCACCGGCGGCGGGCGCGCCGGCCAGGACGATTCATGCGACGTTTACCCTGACGGGGTGACAATCGGTCCGGTTCCGGTCCTCCGCCACGCGCACCTCCACCCCGCGCGGGCGGGCCGGACCGATCCTCGCGCCGCCGGGCCGGCGCGTCCCCGTCGGGCCCTGCCCGTCGCCCCGGCCTTCGGCCGCCCCGCGGACCGCCGATGCTGAACAGGAAGATCATCCGCTGGATCAGGATCGTCGGGCCGACGCTCGCCATCATCGCGTTGCCGATGCTGATCGCGGAATACGTGCTCTCCCATCACGCCCTCTCCTATGGGCGCGGCGAGATGCGCGAGATGGCGACGGCCTATGTGGAGCGCGCCGACGCCATGGTCGCCGAAGCGCTCACCTCCTTGCGTGCCCTCAAGCAGGAGGACGTGGCCGACTGCAGCGTCGACAGCCGCCAGCGCTTCGGCCTGGCCGCCTTCAACGCGACCTACATCCACCAGATCGGCCTTGCGACCAACGACGGCGTTCTGCTCTGCGGTGAGCCGATGGGGGCGCTCGCCTCGCCGGTGCGCCTGCCGGCGACGACGGCGGGCGATCCCGCGGTCATGCTCGGGATCCTGCGCGGAGCGTCCGGTGCGGCCCAGGCCACAGTGACGCTGCGGATGACCGACAGCCTTCGTCTGGTCGCGCGGCTCGACCAGCGGGCGATCGAGATCGAGGCCGGGCACCCGGTTTTCGCGGCGGCCACCGCCATTTCCATCCACCTCGACGACGGCTCGCAGTGGTGGTCGAAGGCGAGTTCCGGCGAGGCGATCACCGCTTCCGACGTCGTCGTCGAGAAGGTGCGCTCGCAGTCGCTCCCGGTCATCGTCGAGATCGCGGCGCCGCCTTCGGCGATGCAGCCGATCGTAGAGGATCTGCGCAACATCTCCTTCTTCGGCGCGATCGCGATCGGCGTCTTCACCTTCCTGCTCGGCCTCTGGCTGTCGTGGCAGCACAACGACGGCAGCGACGAGTTCAGCCGTGCGGTCGCCGCCCAGGAATTCGTGCCCTACTACCAGCCCGTCATCAACATCGAGACCGGCGCCGTCGCAGGCTGCGAGGTGCTAGTGCGCTGGATCCGCGAGGACGGCACCATGGTTCCGCCCGGCGCCTTCCTGCCCTATGCCGAGGCGACCGGCCTGATCCGCGACATCACCCGTCAGCTCATGGCCAAAACCGTGGAGGACGTCGGCGAGTTGCACCGGCAGCATCCGGCGCTCAAGATCTCGATCAACCTGACGGCGTCGCATTTCGACAATACCGACATCGTCTCGGAGATCCGCGAGATCTATCAGGATTCCGGCATCGCCTATCGCCAGCTGATGCTCGAGGTCACCGAGCAGCACCCGCTGCGCGATCTCGACCTCTCCTACCGGATCATCCGCGACATCCAGGCCCTCGGCGCGACGCTGGCGCTCGACGACGCTGGTACCGGCCACGGCGGCTTCGCCTACCTGCAGAAGCTCGGTTTCGACGTCATCAAGATCGACAAGATGTTCATCGACGGCATCGGCAAGGACGTGACCTCGGAAACCATCGTCAACAGCCTCAACGACATCGGCAAGCGGCTCGATCTCAAGGTGATCGCCGAGGGCGTCGACAGCCCGCACCAGATCGAATACCTGAAGTCGATCGGGGTGATCTTCGCCCAGGGGTTCATCTACGCCAAGCCGCTCCCCGCCGCCGAGTACATCGCCTTCGTCGACGAGCGCACCGTCGCCTCCACCGACACCTCGATGACGAGGCGGACGCCGGCGGAGGTCGTGCCGGCACAGACACCGGCGACGGCGGACGCCGCCGCGTGAGCGGCGTCGCCGCCGGCGGGCGACGCCGCTCCGCTCAGCTCGACGGTCCGGCCTTGTGGGCGCTTTCGCCCCAGAGCTGCTGGACGCGCTGGTCGCGCCCGCAGCGAAAGCGGTAGTACTTGTAGCGCACCGGATTGGTCTCGTAGAAATTCTGGTGATAGTCCTCTGCGGCGTAGAAGGTAGAGGCCGGCGAGATCACCGTCGCGACCTTGCGTCCGAGTTCCGCGCCCGCCGCCGCCTTGGCCGCCTGCGCCGCTTTCGCCTGCTCCGGACCGTCGGTGAAGATCGCCGTGCGGTAACTGTCGCCGCGATCGCAGAACTGGCCGCCGGCGTCGAGCGGATCGACCGAGCGGAAGAAGTAGCCGACCAGCGTCTCGTAGGACACCTTGGCCGGATCGTAGTGCACCTCGACCGCCTCGTAATGGCCGGTGCCGCCGGCGGAGACCTGCTTGTAGGTGGGGTTCGGCACGGTGCCGCCGATATAGCCCGAGACGGTGGCCGTGACGCCCGGCAGCTTGTCGAAGTCGGCCTCGACGCACCAGAAGCAGCCGCCGGCGAAGATCGCGGTGCGTTCGGCGGCCGACGCTGGTGCGGCGGAGACGAGAAGCGCCGCGGCGAGGGCGAGCGCAGTGGCGGTGCGGCTTGAGGTCATGTCTCGGGTCTCCCGGCTTGGTTCCGCGCCATAGAGGCGCCGGGAGCCGGGCGATGGCAAGGCATCGACGCGCCGCCTCACGGGGCTTTGATGGCCGGGTGATGCGCGAATGACGGTCCGGCGACCGGCCGCAAGCTGTGCTCCGGCGACCGGCCGGAGAGGGCGGGTCGCCCTCCCCTCGCCGGATCATCCTCCGCTCGGGGCCGCGCCCGGATCAGGCGCTCGCCCGCGCCAGCGGCACCCCTCGCCCCACGAGGCGGACGGCGTGGACCGTGGCGACCGCCAGCACCACCACCGCGAAGCCCTGGTGCAGCAGCCCCATTTCGATCGGCACGACCAGCAGCAGCGTGACGATGCCGATCACCGCCTGGGCGAGAACGGCGGCGACGAGGAGAGCGGCGCTCCGCACGGTGGAGCCGTAGAGCGCCCACTGGCGGACGATCAGGAAATGCCAGAGCACGGCGGCGATCAGCACATAGGCGCCGATGCGGTGGACGAACTGGACGGTGAGGTGGTTCTCGAAGAAGTTGAGCCACCACGGCGACATCGACAGCAGCCCGGCGGGCACGATCTGCCCCTCCATCAGCGGCCAGGTGTTGTAGATGAGGCCGGCGCGCAGTCCGGCGACGAGGCCGCCGAGGAAGACCTGGGCCAGCAGCAGCAGGACGAGCAGCCGCGCGCCGCGGCCGAGCCGATCGGGTTCGGCGGGGCCCCTTGCGGGCGGGCGCAGCCGCTCGGCGGCGGCGATCGTCGCGACGAGGATGACGCAGGCGAAGGTGAGATGGATGGCGAGGCGCAACTGGCTGACCTCGGTACGCTCGGTCAGCCCGCTCGCCACCATCCACCAGCCGACGGCGCCCTGCAGGCCGCCGAGCACGAACAGCAGGCCGATCCGGCCGCGCATGTCGCGCGGAATCGCCCCTGTCGCGGCGAAATAGAGGAAAGGCACGAGGAAGACGAAGCCGATCGCGCGGCCGAGCAGGCGGTGCGCCCATTCCCACCAGAAGATGGTCTTGAAGCCGTCGAGGGTCATGTCGCTGTTCATGACCTGATACTGCGGGATCTGCTGGTACTTCTCGAATTCCTCCTGCCATTCGGCGTCGGACAGCGGCGGCACGACGCCGTGGATCGGCTTCCATTCGGTGATCGAGAGACCGGACTCGGTCATCCGGGTCGCCCCGCCGACGACGACCATCGCCATGACGAGGAAGGCGACGGTCCAGAGCCATGCCCGCACGGCCCCGTTGCCGCGGGCGGCGGGCGACGTCGCGCGCGGAGGCGCGCCGTGAGTGTCTAGCGACGTGATCGTCATCGAAATCCCTGCGCTACGGACGCGTCGTGCGTCCTGCTGGCTTGCGGCCGGACCCTGGCATCACGACCCCGGCATCCCATCGCCCGTCCTCACCTTTCAGGTTCGCCGCGAGGGCAGGTCGGACGGTGGGGGATTGGTGCCGTGACCCGCGAAACGATACGCGGCGCGCAGGCCGGCGGATGTCCGCGGGCCTGCGTCGGCCCCGCACTCCGGTTGTCAGCGCGCACAATCGTGCTAGGATCGTCGCCGCGAGACGGTGCGTGCTGCCCTTTCGGATCCTCCCAACCGACTAGCACACATCGCCGGGCGAAGGCCATCGCCGGCGCAAGGCACCTCGGGCCAGAGAGGTGCCACCCCGCCCGCCACAAATCGTCAAGATCGGACCATGAGCAAGATCAGAACCGCGAAATTCCAGATCGGTGACACCGTCAAGCATCGCGTCTTTCCCTTCCGGGGCGTGATCTTCGACGTCGACCCGGTCTTCGCCAACACCGAGGAATGGTATCAGTCCATCCCCGAGGCCGTTCGCCCGTCGAAGGACCAGCCGTTCTACCACCTCTTCGCCGAGAACGAGGAAACCGAGTATATCGCCTACGTGTCGGAGCAGAACCTCGTTCGCGACGAATCGGGGCTGCCGGTCCGCCATCCGCAGATCGACGAGATCTTCGACGTGACGCCGGACGGCGACTATCGGCTGTCGACCCCGGCGATCCACTGAACGACCTCGCTGACGGACGGACGACTCCGGTGCCGGCGCGGCGAGCGTCCGCGCCGGTGATGACCTGTTGCTGCGGCATACACCACGCAGATGGCATCGCCCGGTCCGGGGCATCGCCGGCGCCGGGGCACTTGCCTCACCCCTATCGCATCCGCTCGAATACCGCGTCCGCCCATCCCTCCGCGTCCGGGCGCGAGCGGCGGCGAGGCGGCGAACGCCCGCTTTGCGGCCCGGTGCACCCGCGGCGCCCTCCGCGCCCCCTCCCCGCGACCAAGTCCCGGCGGCGGCGAACTTTTCTGGTCATCGCCGGTTAGACCTTCGAGAGATGCGCGGTGGCACGGGCGTTCGGCCCGCTCGCCCCGCGACGCGCATCCGGAGCTTACGAAGGAGACCGACTCTTGGACGCTGCAAACGGACTTTGGTTCGTCGCCGTGGTGATCGGCCCGATCCTGCTGGCCGCCGCCTTTCTCTGGGGCCGCCACCGTGCCGGCAAGCTGACGTCGACCGAGAACCGACGCCGCGAGGAAGGCACGCGCGAGGTGTTCGACAAGCGGCCGTGACGAGGCTGGGGGATCCGGCGGCCCGCCGTCTGCGTGAGGCCCGCCGTGCCCTCTTCAAGCCCGCTCCTCCCAAGGCGGAGAACGCCCTGCGGACAAAAGAACGGCCTGCCGGATCACCATCCGGCAGGCCGCTTTTCATTGCTCGTCAGCCGCGCCGGCTCAGGGAGCCGGCCGGCACGTCCCCGGTCAGGCGACGCGGTCGCGGGGGGCCTCGCCCTTGAAGAAGGCCTCGAGGTTTTCCAGCACGCGCCAGCCCATGTCGTCGCGGGTCGACTTCGTCGCCGAACCGAGATGGGGCAGCAGGACGGCGTTCTCGCACTCGAGCAGCGCCGGATGGACCTTCGGCTCGCCTTCGTAGACGTCGAGGCCGGCGCCGGCGATGGTGCCCGCCTGCAGCGCGGCGGCGAGCGCCGCGGCGTCGACCACCTCCCCGCGGGCGGTGTTGACGAGGATGGCGGTCGGCTTCATCAGCTTCAGCCGCGCCTCGTTGATCAGATGGTAGTTGTCCTTGCCGCCCGGCATGTGCAGCGAGACGACGTCGGCCTCGCGCAGCACGTCCTCGATCGAGCCGCGGGCTTCCGCCCTGGTCTCGGCGGCGAGTTCGGGCTTCACCGGGAAGGCGTCGTAGTAGATCACCTTCATGTCGAAGCCGAAGTGCGCCTTGCGGGCGGCCTCGCGGCCGATGCGGCCGAAGCCGAGCACGCCGAAGGTGCCGCCGGAGACGCGGGTGCCGATCATGTGGGTCGGGCGCCAGCCGGTCCAGTTGCCGGAGCGGACCTCGCGCTCGCCCTCGCCGATGCGGCGCGCGGCGGCGAGCATCAGGGTGATGGCGAGGTCGGCGGTGCAGTTGGACAGCACCTCGGGCGTGTTGGTGACGACGAAGCCGGCCTTCCTGGCCGCCTCGGTGTCGATGTGGCTGTAGCCGACGCCGTAGCTGGCGATGATCTTCGCGCGGGCACCGGAGACGTCGAGCACCGAGGCGTCGACCTTGTCGGAGACGGTCGGGCAGAAGGCGTCGTAGTCCATCAGCGCCTGGCGCATCTCGTCCGCCGTCATCGGCACGTCGGTCTCGTTGAGCGTGACGTCGTAGAGTTCCTTGAGCTTGTCCTCGACGGCCACCGGCCAGCGACGGGTGACGAGAACCTTCGGCTTGTCGGCCACGATTTCCCCCTTCGGTGCATGTGAGTTCGTTGTTCAAGCACCTCCCCCGCCGTCCCGCCAAGGCAGACGAGGGAGAATCTTCTATTCCGGGCGGATCATAACCGTCGCGGCGCCCGAGGGAATGAGTTGATCGGTCACAGCCGCGCCGATCTGCGGGCGGCTATCGCGGGGTTGCCGGGCCGATCAGGCCGCCAGGCTGGCCGGGCCGCGGAACTGGAGACGCACCTCGTCGAGGAAGGCTTCCAGCGGCGCCGTCCGCTGGCCCGAGCCGAAGCGGATGCCGATGCCGTCGAAGCCGAGGGGATATTCGGCGTCGAGATCCTCGAGGATCCGCAGGCCCGCGCTCGCGTACCAGCTCGGCCCGACGGTGATGCCGAGGCCCTCGCGCACCGTCGCCATCAGCAGCGGCGAGTTCGACGTCGTGTAGGCGATCCGCCACGACCGCCCCCGGGCGGCCAGCGCGGCCAGCGCCTTGGTCCGCCAGGCGCAGCCGTCCGACCACAGCGCCAGCGGGATGCGCTCGTCCTGATGGCGGCCGTGGGCCTGCGATCCGATCCAGTGCAGCCGGTCGGTGCGCAGCGGCTCGACGTCGGCCCCGCCGCGGCTGAGGGCGATCAGCATGGCGTCGAAGTCGTCGCGGTCGGGCCGGTCCATCAGCCCGGCGCTGTCGTCGGTGTAGATCTCGACCTCGACGGCCGGATAGCGGCGGGCGAAGCGGGCGAGCGTCGGCGTCAGGAAAGCCTGGGCGTAGTCGTCGCTGGTGCCGACGCGGATCGCGCCCGCGATGCCGGGTGGATGGAAGGCCTTCAGCGTCTCGTCGTTGAGACGGACCATCTGGCGGGCGTATTCCAGCAGTCGAAGTCCGGCGGGCGAGAGCACGTTGCGCCGGCCGGACCGCTCGAACAGCGCGGCCCCGAGGATGTCCTCGAGCCGCTTCATCTGCGCCGACACCGTCGACTGGGTCTTGTGAACCCGCTCGGCGGCTGCACCGAAGCTGCCGGTCTCGGAGATGGCGAGGAAACTGCGCAGGTAGTCGGGGTCGATGGAGTGCTGCATCGGGACGTTCCGCCGTGATCAATCGTCTTTCTCGATGAAAGTACCAAAAAACATTCGTTTGTTCAATTGATGGAGGCGCGGCAGTCTGATCCGTGAAAGGAGACGACCATGACCATCGACCTCGTGAAGCCCGCTGCGGCCCGCAGAAGCGCCCTCTCGACGCTCGCGGCCGGCATCGCCGCCCGCCTCGCCGCCTTCTGGCGGGGCCGTCATGCCCGCATCGAACAGGCCAGGCGCCGGCGGGTGCTGGAAGATCTCGCCGGCCGTCCCGACTGGCAGCTCGACGATCTCGGCCTCAACCGGTCCGACCTGCGGGCGGCGGTGTCGGACGACGAAGCGGCGACGAGGCTCTGCGACCTCGCGGTGCTGCGGACCTTCTTCCGGTGAGCATGCGGCCGCAGCCGGGCCGGCACCCGATCGTGCCGGCGCCTGCGACAACGTCACCGGCTCGATGATCGCCGCCAGGTCGAGTGCGTGCGTGCCCGGTGTCAGGCCTTCAGAAGCTCGGCGAGGGCCAGCGCCACGACTTCGGTCGCGGCGCGCAGGTCGGCGAGTTGCAGATGCTCGTCGGCCGAATGAGCGTTGGCCTCGAGGATCGAGCGCGGGCCGGCACCGTAGAGGATCGTCGGAATGCCGGCGCTCGCGTAATGCCGGGCGTCGGTGTAGAGCGGAACGCCGGTCGGCTCGACCGGGGTGCCGAGAACCTCGCTCGCGTGGCGGGTGAAGACCTCGACGAGGCGCTCGACGCCCGGCACCGGACGCAGCGGCTCGGCCAGCATGATCCGCCGGCACTCGATCTCGAGGCCCTCGATTTTCGGGGCCGCGGTCTCGATCAGGTCGATCAGCGCCGTCTCGACGTCCTCGCCCTTCTCTTCGGGGATCAACCGGCGATCGAGCCGCATGACGACGCGGTCCGGCACGACGTTGGTGTTGATGCCGCCGGAGATCAGGCCGACGGTGAGCTTGGGCGAGCCGATGCCCTTCTCGGCGCTGACGGCGAGGCCGAGGCGGTGGCGCTCGGCGTAGAGCGCGGCGAGGATCGGCGTCGCCGCCTCCAGCGCGTCGACGCCCGATTCCGGCATGGCGGCGTGGGCCTGCTGGCCACGCACGACGACCTCGAGGTGGAGGCAGCCGGCGTGGGCGGTGACGACGGCGTAGGAGAAGCCAGCCGAAATCGCGAAGTCCGGCCGGGAAATCTCGTGCTCGAGCAGCCACTTCGGGCCGACGAAACCGCCGGCCTCCTCGTCGTAGGTGAAGTGCAGTTCAACGGTTCCGTCGAGCGCGGCGCCCGAGGCGATCAGCGCCTTGAGCGCGAAGGCGTAAGTGGCGAAATCCGACTTGGAGACGGCGACGCCGCGGCCGTAGATCGCCCCGCCGCGGATCTCGGCACCATAGGGTTCCGCGGTCCAGCCCTCGCCGGGCGGGACGACGTCGCCGTGGGCGTTGAGGGCGATCACCGGCCCCCTGCCCGTTCCGAAGACGTGGCGGACGACGAGGTTGGTGACCGAGCGCATGCCGTTCTGCAGGACGAAAGGCTCGGGCACCGGCAGGCGCTCGACGGTGAAGCCGAGGCTTTCGAGCAGGGCGCAGGCGGTGTCGGCGTGGGGGTCGCAGTCGCCGGGCGGATTATCGCTCGGCACCTGCACCAGCGCCCTGAGGAAAGCGACCTCCTCCTCGAAGGCGGCCGCGACGAGGGGCTTCATGGGGTCTCTTCCTCCCTGCGCGCCAGCGACCCGATCGCGCCGATCAGGGCCTCGACCGCGAGGCCCATGTCGTCCTTTTCCGTGAACTCCAGCGGGTTGTGGCTGATGCCGCGACGGCAGCGCACGAAGAGCATGCCGACGTCGGTGAGGTGGTGGATGGCGTGGCCGTCGTGGCCGGCGCCGGAGGTCAGGCGGCGGACCGGCAGGCCGAGGCTGGCGACGCCGTCGGCGAATGCCTGCTGCAGCGCCGGGGCGCAGGGCGTCGTCGCGCTTTCGTGGTAGGGCTCGATCATCACCGCCACATGGCGTCGTTCGGCGACTTCGCGGGCCTTCGCGCGGACTTCGGCGATGGCGGCCTGGCGGGGTGGATCCGAGGCGGCGCGAAGGTCGAGGCTGAAGTCGACCCGGGCCGGCACGACGTTGACCGCTCCCGGCGTCACCAGCATCTGGCCGACGGTGGCGACGAGACTGTCGTCGCGGCCGGCCCGGGCGATGCGCTCGATCTCGCCCATGATCTCGGCCGCGGCGGCGAGTGCGTCACGGCGCAGATGCATCGGCGCGGTACCGGCGTGGCCGGCCTCGCCGAGGACGACGCATTTGAAGCGGGTCTGGCCGGCGATCGAGGTGACGACGCCGAGCGGCAGCTTCTCGTACTCGAGCACCGGCCCCTGCTCGATGTGGACTTCGAGATAGCCGAGGATCTCGGCGGGATCGCAGGCGGCATCGCCCGCGGCGGACGGGTCGCAGCCGAAGGCGGCGAGCGCGTCGCGCACCGTGACGCCGTCGGCGTCGGCCTTGTCGAGATCGGCCGGCGAGAAGCGGCCGGCGATCGCCGAGGACGACAGCAGCGTCGTCGGAAAACGCACACCCTCCTCGTCGCCGAAGGCCAGGACCTCGACGGCGAAGGGCAGCGTCATGCGGCGGCGGCGGATCTCGTCGACGGCGAGGATGCCGGCGACGACGCCGAGGGTGCCGTCGTATTTGCCGGCGTCGGTGACGGTGTCGATGTGCGAGCCGATCAGCAGCCGGCGCGGCGAGGCGGCGGCGCCGCTCGCCGGCAGGCGGCCGCGGACCGTGCCGAGGGCGTCGACGGTGACGGCAAGGCCCGCGGTGCGCATCCAGTCGGCGACGAGGTCGGCGGCGCGGCGGTGGGCCGGCGACAGATAGAGGCGGGTGAGCCGGCCGGGCTCGTCGGAGATCGCGCCGAGGGCCGAGATCAGACGCTGGGCGCGGGCTCCGAGGGTCTCGACGTCGGACGGCGGCAGCGATGGGTCGTCTGGGGAGGTCACGGGCGAACGAGGTCTTCCAGCCTGAAGCGAAAGATGCGGCCGATCTGCGCCAGCGCCATCTCCAGTTCCACCGCGGGATCGTTCTTCACCCGTCGTTCGAACTCGGCGAGGATCTGGTCCTTGGTCGCACCCTTGACGGCGAAGATGAAGGGAAAGCCGAAGCGCCTTCGATAGAGCGTGTTCAGCGTGGTGAACCGCTGGTACTCGCTTTCGCTGAGGTGGGCAAGTCCGGCACCGGCCTGTTCGCGTTTCGAGGCGTCGGCGATGGTGCCCGCGATCGCCGCCTTGCCGGCGAGGTCCGGATGGGCGCGGATCAGATCGAGCTTCTCGGCGTCGGGCGCGATGCGGATCGCTCCGACGAAGGCGTCGACGAGATCGTCCCGGCTGTCGAAGGGGCGCTCCAGCTCGGCGAGGGCCGCGACCCAGGGCGTGTGCTCGGCGACATCGCCGAAGCGGAGCAGGAAATCCTCCCGCGACATCGCGTTGACGAGATCTATGCCGATGGCGCCATTCATAATCCTGCGATCCAAGCCCCTAAAATATGGCGCTCATCATCGGTCATGCCCGTCTCGTTGCCAAGGGGCATCGCCGTCGATTTCACGGCCTGCATGTCGATCAGGCCGGCATAGCGCCTGACCTCGGCGGGCGTGTCGAGCATGACGCCCTTCGGGGCCTCGGAGAAACTCTCGTGGGTCGGGCGCGCCGAGTGGCACGCCGTGCAGTGCGTCCGCACGACCGCCATGACGTCGGCTTCGGCGACCGCCTGCCCGGCGAAGGCGGAATTGGCGCGCGGCGCGGTCATGACGACGGCCACGGCGAGGCCGAAGGCTGCGACCGGCAGGGTCCAGGCGATCTGGCGGAAATGGTCGCCGGCCTCGTGGCGGTTGATGAAATGGCGGATCATCGCGCCGATGACGAGGATCAGCGCGACCAGCAGCCACGACTGCGGATGGCCGGTGATCAGCGGATAGTGGTTCGACACCATCATCACCAGCACCGGCAGCGTCAGGTAGTTGTTGTGGACCGACCGCTGCTTGCCCATCTTGCCGTATTTCGCGTCCGGCGCCTCGCCACGCATCAGGGCGCCGACGATCTTCCTCTGGTTCGGCACGATGATCATGAAGACGTTGCAGGCCATGATCGTGCCGACGAGGGCGCCGACGTGGATGAAGGCGCCGCGGCCCGAATAGACGTGGGTGAACAGCCACGCGGCGCCGACGATGCCGACGAAGACGACGAGCGCGAGCAGCGCGGTGTTCTCGCCGATCTTCGAGCGGCAGATCCGGTCGTAGACCAGCCAGCCGAGCACCAGCGACAGCATCGAGATCAGCACGGCTTCGGCCGGGCGCATGTCGAGCACGGACTTGTCGATCAGGAAGGCGGAGGCGTTGAAATAATACTGGGTGATCAGCAGGCCGAACCCGGTGACCCAGGTGAGATAGGCGTCCCACTTGAACCACTGCAGGTCCTCGGGGAGGAAGTCGGGGGCGACCGTGAATTTCTCGACGTGATAGAAGCCGCCGCCGTGAACCTGCCAGGCGGTGCCGAACACGCCGGGCGTCATCTTCTCGCGGGCGCGCAGCGAGAGATCGAGGGCGATGAAGTAGAAGGACGTTCCGATCCAGGTGATGCCGACGACGAGATGGGCCCAGCGCAGCAGCAGGTTCAGCCAGTCGGCGATGAAGGCGGTCATCTGGTCTTGCGTCCTTTGCGTCCGGTGACGGTCATGGGAACGGTCCGGCAGCGGGCCGTCGGCTGGTCTCTCGGAAACACGGTCGTCGGGGAAGCCCCTGCCGCGCCGATGCGATCGCCGCCGCGAAGAGCGGTGGGCAGCGGTCCGGCGGCGCCGGGCCATCTCCCCCGCGGCCGGCGGCCGCGAGGGAGAAGCATCATCCGTGCCGGGCGGTGCCGAGCCGGGTCGTCCGGTTACTCCGGCAGCTTGTCGTCGACGCCCTTGACGTACCAGTTCATGCCGAGGAGATCGCCATCGGGCACGACGACGCCGGCGGCGTAGCGCTCCTTGCCCTCCTGATCGAAGATCGGGCCGGTGAAGGGATGGAATTCTCCGGAGGCGATCTTGGCCTCGGTCTCTTCGGCGAGCGCCTTGGTCTCGTCAGACATGTTGGCGTATTCGGCCATCACGACTTCCTTGTCCTTGATGCCGGCCCAGGTGTCGGTCGCGGTCCAGGTGCCGTCGAGCACCGCCTGCACGCTCTTGACGTAGTAGGGACCCCAGTCGTCGACGATCGAGGTCATCTGCGCCTTGGGGGCGAACTTCATCATGTCGGAGGACTGGCCGAAGCCCTTGAGGCCGCGCTCCTCGGCGATCTGCAGCGGGGCGGTGCTGTCGGTGTGCTGGACGATGATGTCGGCGCCCTGGTCGAACAGCGCCTTGGCGGCATCGGCTTCCTTGCCGGGATCGAACCAGGTGTTGACCCAGACGATCTTGACCTTGAAGTCGGGATTGACCGACTGGGCGCCGAGCATGAAGGCGTTGATGCCCATCACCACTTCCGGGATCGGGAAGGAG
>CALCDT010000278.1 GCA_937900425.1 uncultured Alphaproteobacteria bacterium
CCTCGACTACAAGGCACCCGCGGAACTCCTCGCCAATCTCACGGGACACAACACGGTCGCGGGAATGACGGCGGAGGGGGCGGCGCGAACAACGAGGGAAGGGACCGAGAGGCCGGTTCCAACGCGCCGGCGCCTCTCTCACTGGTCGTCGTCGCCGACCTCGGGCATCGAGAAGTCGGTCCAGGTGCCGTCGGCGGTGATCTTGACCTTGTAGAAGGTGTAGGCGCCGGTGGCCGCCGTCTCGGCATAGTCGCCGACCGTCAGCACCCGGTAGACCTCGACCATCTGCGCCGGCGTCAGCTTGTCGGGCGGGGCCTGCGAGAACCACGGCCAGACGTAGGTCTCCTCCGGCGTGCCCGGCTTCTCGACCACCCAGCCGGCGTCGAGGATGTCGGCGAGGATGGCGAGGATCTCGATGCCGTCGTCGTCGCCCGATTCGGCCTTCAGCGTGTCGATCTTGTCCTCCGATTCCTGCTCGGCGAAATGCGGCGGCTTCGGCTGCGCCTCGATGATCGGCCGCAGCGCCTCCGGGTCGCCGCTGAGGGCGGCGGCGAGAAGGGCGTCGCGCTTGGCCTTCACCGGTTCGGGCAGGCCGTCATCGCCGTAGTGGACCTGCGGCATCGGCAGGCCCGTCGCCGGGGGGGCGGCGGAATAGGGCTTGAAGGCGTCGGAGGGGATCGCCGACGGATTGGCCGGCTCGTCCTCGTCGGGGGCATCCCGCGGCGGATCGAGGAAAATCCGCTGGGTCGGCACCTCGGTCGCCGCGTGCAGCGGGGCGGTGGCGGCGAGCAGCGCGAGCGCGACGATGAGCGAAATCCGCAAGGCATCTCTCCAGGCTGCGGGTCGGCCGCGGCGCGGGGCGGCGGGCGCTGCACTTCGCACGGGCGTCGCGGCGAAGGCCGGCGGGTCGCCTGCCGCGACCCGGCTTCCGGCCGGGCGGCGTGGACACGGTCTTCCTATAGGCTCGCCGGCGCGGTCTTGTCACGGCCTCGTCACGCGCGCCATCGGCGCGCGACGGCGGAAAATGGCGGAAAGGTCGGCCGCGAGGCCTCATGGCGCGGCGAGGGCGGCGCGATTGGCCGGGCGCTGTGGCCTCGCCGCAACGACGGCGGGCGGCCGGAGGGTCGTCGAGCGGTCAGCCGCGGACCGGGGTGCAGGTCGCCGGGCAGGGCGAGGAGGCCGGCGTATCGCCCGCATCGGCCGGGCCGCTCCCTCGTCGGGTAGGCCCAGGAACGATCCTGCTGCAGCGCCGGGACGGCCCTACTGCAGGGTGCGGTCGAGCGTGTAGTCGCCGGCGACGATGCGGTCGGGGATCTTGGTCATCATCGCCGCCACCACCGGTTCGCCGAACAGGTCGACGAAGGTGGTGATCGCCGCGAACAGCGCGACGTGGGCGAAGGCGTCGGCGGGAACGCCGTCGGCGTCGGCGGCCTCGATCGCGTTCTCGATCAGGCGCATCGCCCGCTGCTTGACCGCGTCGGCCTCGCGCCGTTCCGTTTCGTGAGCTTCGTCGAGGGCCGTCATCGCCGCATTCCCGTCCGTCGTTGTCGGGCCGACCCTAGCAGCGTCGGGGACGGGATCAACGCCGTTCGTTAATTTCGGTTAACGCCGGGACGTTAACGCGCGTTAATCCCCCGATTTTCCGAGCATGATCGCATGGCTAGTGCGGGACGGGCGGGGAGGGAAGCGGGAAGACGGCGGGTTTCAGTCGGCCGAGAGCCGGGTCGAGAGCTCGGCGCCCTCGGCGAGATAGGCGTCGATGATCGCCTCCGCGTTGGGTGTGCAACGGCGATAGAGCGCGGCGAACTCGCGGCGCGAGCGGTTGAAGGCCGAGACGAGGCGCCGGCGCCTGTCGGCGTCGCCGGGCTCGACGCCGAGGACGTTCGACATCTTCTCGCGCCAGAGAGCGCCGGCCGTCTCGCCGTGGCAGAGCCCGTCGAGGTGGCTGAGCGCGCCGAGAATCTCCGACAGGCGATGAAGGTCGCGAAGGTCCGCGTCCTCCGCCGCCGGCGCCGGGCCGCAGAGCGCGAGCAGAAGCGGCAGAACCCTCGTCGAAAAGCCTCTCATGCCTCCAGATACCCTCGCTGGTCCACCGGTCGCACGTCCCCGGGGCGCCGCTGCGGCGACCGTCCGCGTCACGCCCCGTCCGTCCGTGATCCTGCCCCGGCGATCCCGAACGTCGCATGAACGAAACCGGCGAGACCGGGCGTGGTGTCGAGACCGGCGATCGCCGCCGGCTCGAAGAAGGCGGCCGCCGCCGCATCGTCGCCCGGCACCGGAACCGGCGCCTCGCCCTCGGCGAGGCGGGCGGCGAAGACGGCGACGACGTGGTGGGAGAGCAGCGTACCCGCATCGTCGCGGCGGATCGCTTCGAGCAGCCGCGGCTCGCCGACCGGTTCGGCGGCGAGTCCGCATTCCTCGCGCACTTCGCGGCGCATCGCCTCCGCGAGGGGCTCGCCGGCCTCGACATGACCGCCGGGAAAGCTCCAGAGGCCGGCGAAGGGTGCCCGTCCGCGGCGCACCAGCAGCACCCGGCCATGGTGCCAGACGCCGGCGCTGACGCCGAGCCGCGGAACGATCACACCGGCGGCCCCGGTCACGGGAACAGCGCGTCGATGGTGGTCTGCATGGTATGGTCGCTGGCCTCGGGATGGGCCACCGGACCGCCGTTGATGAGGCCGCTCGCGTGTTCGAGCAGCGGCTTCACCTGGATGTCGGCGAGGTGGGCGACCCGTTCGAGCGTCTCGTCGAGATCGTCGTCGGCGTTCTCGATCAGGCGCTGGATCGAGCCGAGCGCGAGGTCGGCCATCGCCGCGGTGTTTTCGAGCGCGGCCCGGCGGGCGGGCTCGACGGCGGCGTAGGCGGCGATCGCCAGCGCCTTCTCCTTGAAATGCGACGCCTCGAAATGTTCGATGTAGCTGCGCGGTCGCCAGTCGAGAACGTCGCCGATGCATTCGGGCATCATCGGCAGCATGTCGATCAGCATGACGACTTCGTTGAAGTGGTTGAGGTAGTCGGTGGCGAGGCCGGTCTCGGGATGGATGTTGGCATGGGCGAGGCGATCCGCGCAGAGGGATCCTTCACCGAGCTTGTCGCGCGTCATCTCGCCAAGGCCTGCCACAATCTCGCCCCGTCACCCTGTTTCGCCGAAGATGGTAGGCGCGACATAGTTGCGAAAGTGCTTACGAAACCGGCACCTCCGGGGCCGGGGACGATGACCTCGCGACGCGGGGACCGAGGGAGCAGGAACGATGTGCGGACGCTTCACCCTGATCGCGACGCCGGACGAGGTCCGCCGGGCCTTCGGCTACGCCGAGCAGCCGAATTTCCCCCCGCGCTGGAACATCGCGCCGACCCAACCGGTGGCCGTGGTCCGCGGCGGGCGTGACGGCCGGCATTTCCACCTTATGCGCTGGGGCCTGCTGCCCGGCTGGGTCAAGGACACCGCGAAGTTTCCGCTGCTGATCAACGCCCGCTCCGAAAGCGCCGCCGAGAAGCCGGCCTTCCGCGCGGCGATGCGCCACCGCCGCGGCCTCGTTCCGGCGAGCGGATTCTACGAATGGCGCCGCGTCGGTCCTGACAAGCAGGCCTATTTCATCCGGCCGCGCGACGGCGGCCTCCTCGCCTTCGCCGCGCTCTACGAATATTACCAGGACGCCGCCGGCAACGAGATCGACACCGGCGCGATCCTGACCACCTCCGCCAATGCGCTGATGGCCCCGATCCACGACCGCATGCCGGTGGTGATCGCCCCGGCGCATTTCGACCGCTGGTTCGACACCGACGGCAGCGAGCCGCGCCACGTCGGCGACCTGCTCGTCCCGGCGCCGGACGACCTGCTCGAGGCGATCCCGGTGTCGTCGCGGGTCAACGCGGTGCGCAACGACGACGCCCGCCTGATCGAGCCGTTGTCGGAGCCGGTGACGGTGGATCGCGCGCAGGAGGCCGCGCCGCCGCAGCGACGGGCGGAGCCGGGCGGGAAGCGGGCGAAGCCGGCGCACGAGCGCAAGCGCCAGGGCGAGCTGTTCTGATCGACCTCCGGCGGCGGCTTCGCGGCCGCCTCAGACCACTCTGCCCGGGTTGAGGATGCCCTTCGGATCGAGCGCGTGCTTCAGCGTCCGCATCAGCTCGAGTTCGACCGGGTCCTTGACCCGCGCCAGCAGGTCGCGCTTCAGCCGGCCGACGCCGTGCTCGGCGGCGACCGAGCCGCCGAAGTTGTGGACGATGGCGTGGACCACCTCGTTCATCTCGTCCCAGCGCGCGAGATAGGCGTCGCGGTCGGCGCCGACCGGCTGGCTGACGTTGAAGTGCAGGTTGCCGTCGCCCATGTGCCCGAAAGGCACCGGCCGGCAGCCGGGCAGGAAGGCCGTGACCGCCGCGATCGCCTCGTCGAGGAAGGCCGGGACGAGATCGACCGGCACCGAGACGTCGTGCTTGATCGAGCCGCCCTCGTGCTTCTGCACCTCCGACATGCCGTGACGGAGCGCCCAGAACCGGCGGCCCTGGTCGAGCGAGGCCGCGAGCACCGCGTCCGTGACGACGCCGCGCTCGATCGCGCCGGCGAGAACGGCTTCCAGCGCCTCCCGCGCCGCCTCGCCGGCCGTCGTACTCGAAACTTCCAGCAGCACGTACCACGGATGGGGGGCGGCGAGCGGATCGCGGGCGCCTGCCATGTGGCGGAGCGTGAAGTCGAGGGCGGTGCGGATCATCAGCTCGAAGCCGGTCAGCATCGGGCCCGCGCCCGCCTTCGCGAGGCCGAGCAGGGCGAGCGCGTGCTCGGGGCTGGCGACGCCGGCGAAGGCGACCTCGGTGGCGAGCGGCTGCGGATGGAGCTTCAGCACCGCGGCGGTGACGACGCCGAGCGTGCCCTCCGCGCCGATGAACAACTGCTTGAGGTCGTAGCCGGCGTTGTCCTTGTGGAGGCGCTTGAGGCCGTTCCACACCCGCCCGTCGGCCAGCACCACTTCGAGGCCGAGCACCTGGGCGCGGGTGTTGCCGTAGGCGAGCACCGCGGTGCCTCCGGCGTTGGTGGCGATGTTGCCGCCGATCTGGCAGGAGCCGCGGGCGCCCAGCGTCACCGGATAGAACCGGCCCTTCGCCGCCACCGCCTCGTGCAGCCGCTCCAGCACGACGCCGGCCTCGACCGTGACCGTGTCGCCGGAAAGGTCGATGTCGCGGATCGCGTCCATGCGGCCGAGCGAGAGGACGACCTCGCGGCCGCTGCCGTCCGGTGTCTGGCCGCCGACGAGGCCGGTGTTGCCGCCCTGGGGCACGATGGCGACGCCCTCGCCATGGGCGAGGGCGAGGATCGCCGAGACCTCCGCCGTCGTCTTCGGCCGCAGCACCATCGCCGTGCGGCCGCGATAGAGATCGCGCCACTCGACGAGATAGGGGGCGATGTCGCCGGGGGCGGTCAGCACGCCGTCGCGGCCGACGATGGCCGCGAAGCGGTCGGCGAGGGCGTCGTGATCCATCGGATGATCCTCCGCCCGGACCGGGCTGGCCGGGCTCGCGTGCCGGTCAAGGGTGCGTGAAGCGGTTCGAGGGGCGGTCGAGCGCGAGGACTCGAATTCTGCGCAGGCGGCTGCAACAAATTGAGGGATATAGGGAATTGTCGTTCGCTTCAAGCGTCGCCGCAGCGCGCTCCCGACGCCTTCGCCGTCGCCGGTGAGTGGCGGCACCGTCATCGTCCCTTCATGTGGAATCGGAAATGAAAGGTGCTGAATCAAAAAGTGAACCGGAGGCGCCGGCAGGTCCGACGCTTCAGGTTTCCACCGCATTCGCGGTCGGGTAAGACAACGCCTCGTTCGCTGCGCTGCGGAACGGCGCTCGCCGTGCCCGCCCCGGCGACGGATCGCGGCGCCGGCATTCGTGGAGCGGGCCGCGGAACGGCGGCATACCGGAAGGCTCGCCCTCCCGGCGTGCAAATGGACGTGCCTCTCCCTTTTTGATACGGAGCGGCGCCGGACGGAGATGGAGACGGGTATGGCTGAAGCGCAGGGTTTGATGGCGGGCAAGCGCGGCCTCGTGATGGGTGTCGCCAACAATCGCTCGATCGCCTGGGGCATCGCCAAGGCGATCCACGCCCAGGGCGGCACCGTCGGCTTCACCTACCAGGGTGACGCCCTGCGCAAGCGCGTCGAACCGCTGGCCGCCGAAGTCGGCGGCCTCGTCGCCGGTCATTGCGACGTCACCGACACCACCTCGCTCGACGCCTGTTTCGAGACGGTCGAGAAGGAGTGGGGCAGCCTCGACTTCCTCGTCCACGCCATCGCCTTCTCCGACAAGGATCAGCTCACCGGCCGCTACGTCGACACTACGGCCGACAATTTCAACAAGACCATGGCGATCTCCTGCTACTCGCTGACCGCCGTCGCCCAGCGCGCCGAGAAGCTGATGACGAACGGCGGCTCCATCGTCACGCTGACCTACTACGGCGCCGAGAAGGTGATGCCGCACTACAACGTCATGGGCGTCGCCA
>CALCDT010000279.1 GCA_937900425.1 uncultured Alphaproteobacteria bacterium
GCCCGCCGCGAGCCCGGTGGCGAGGGCGAGCAGCAGCGCGAGGGGCAGCGCCGCGCCCGGCGACCAGCCGCCCGCCGCCGCGGCGCCGATCATCGTGAAGGCGGCGATGCCGCCGAGGCCGGCGATGTCGCCGAAGGCGAAGTTGATGCGGTCGAGCACGCCGAGCACCAGGGCGAAGGCGACGGCGGTGAGCGCGTAGATCATGCCGACCGGCGCCGCGCTGACGACCTGCTGCAGGGCGTAGGCGAGGGCGGGCGGCAGCGGGCGCGTCACCAGCGCCCCCGGCGTGCCGTCGCCGTCGTCGAAGCGCGCCGCCGCCTCGGCGGGCGCCTTCGGATCGGACAGCCAGAAGCGGTGGAGCAGATACATCCGCGTGCGGTCGAGTTCCCGGCCCGCCACCTCGATGCCGACGAGGCGGTTGCGATCGCGCCCGAGGGCGCCGCCGGCGAAGGCGCAGCCGACGACGCCCTCGCGGGCGCCCTCTGCCGTCGTCACCCGGTAGAACAGCAGCACGCCGTGGCGGGCGCGGCCGTCTTCGGCCTCGTCGAGCACGGTGAGCCGCCCCTCGGGCTCGACCGCCGCGAGCACCAGCCGGCAGAGCCGGACCTGCTCGATGTCCGCCCCCCGGCAGGCCGTCAGCGCCAGCGACGCGACCAGCAGGGCGAGGAGGACGCCGATCCGGGCCGCGGGTCGGGGCGGGCGCCGCACGGCCCGGCCGGTCCGCTCAGAGGCCGGTCTTGAGCCGTTCGGCGACCCGCGGGGCGTAGTAGGTCAGGATGCCGTCGGCGCCGGCGCGCTTGAAGGCCAGCAGGCTCTCCAGCATCGCCCGCTCGCCGTCGATCCAGCCGGCCGCGCCCGCGGCCTCGATCATCGCGTATTCGCCGGAGACCTGGTAGGCGAAGGTCGGCACCCGGAAGGTGTCCTTGAGGCGGAACAGGATGTCGAGATAGGGCATGCCCGGCTTGACCATGATCATGTCGGCACCCTCGGCGAGGTCGAGTTCTGCCTCGCGCAGCGCCTCGTCGGTGTTGGCCGGGTCCATCTGGTAGGTCCGCTTGTCGCCGACCAGCGTCTTCGAGGTGCCGATGGCGTCGCGGAACGGGCCGTAGAAGGCCGAGGCGTATTTCGCCGCGTAGCTCATGATCTGCACCGACGAGAAGCCGTTGTCGTCGAGCCGGCGCCGGATCGCCCCGATCCGCCCGTCCATCATGTCCGAGGGGCCGATGACGTCGACGCCGGCCTCGGCCTGCACCAGCGCCTGCCGGCAGAGCTGCTCCACCGTCGGGTCGTTGACGATCTCCTCGCCGACCAGCAGGCCGTCGTGGCCATGGCTCGTATAGGGATCGAGGGCGACGTCGAGCATGACGCCGATCCCCGGCGCCGCAGCCTTGATCGCCCGGGTCGCCCGGCAGACGAGGTTGTCGGGATTGAGGGCCTCGCTGCCGGTATCGTCGCGAAGGGCCGGGTCGGTGTAGGGGAAGAGCGCGATCAGCGGAATGCCGAGGTCCGCCGCCCGCTGGGCCTCCGCCGCCGCCTCGTCGACCGAGAGACGGAAGACCCCGGGCATCGAGGCGACCGGCGTGCGCACCCCGGTGCCGGCGACGACGAAGATCGGCCAGATCAGATCGTCGACCGAGAGCGTGTTCTCGCGCACCAGCCGCCGCGACCAGTCGGTCCTGCGGTTGCGCCGCATCCGCTGACCCTGCAGCGCCGGAGACAGATCCTGCGGGGCGCGGGAGGAGGGGGCGTGCTGATAGGTCATGATCGGGGTCCGTCTGCGGGAGGCTGCGGCCGGGCCGGCCCGCGGCAGGCCCCGTCGGCTCCCTTCTCTATCAGCCCGTTCGCCGCGCTTCAAACCCGCCGACCTTTCCGCGGCCGTCTTCTGCGCGTATAGCCTCGGAAATCGGAGCGCGCCGAAGCCCCGCGCCGCACCGCCTCGATAACGGAACCCGTGCCGATGCCGAAATCCGACGACGACGCCATGAACGCCATCGCCCGGCCGGAAGGGGCGGCGCGCCGCTTCGACCCTCAATTCGGGCTGGTCGTCTTCGTCCGCCTGCTCGCGGTCGTCTTCCTCGTCTCCGGCCTCAGGGCCTGGAGCGTGATCCTCGGTCCCGTCGACGGCGCCGCCGCCTTCTTCGACCTGCCGATGGAGATGCGCATCGTCACCGCCTTCTTCGCGGTGTTCGATCTCGTCGCCGCCGTCGGCCTGTGGCTGCTGGCGTCCTGGGGGGCGGTGGTCTGGCTGATCGCGGCGCTGACCGAGGTCGCGCTCCACGGCTTCTTTCCCCAGACTTACGGAGAGGCACCGTTCATCATCGGTTTCCACCTCGCTTGCGTGGTGCTTTACGCCCTTTTCACCTATCTCGTCGATCGGGCCGAGTCCTGATCTGGAGAATACTTAAGATTTTATCGAATATTAAGTTAAGAATGGTCAGGGTTAATCTACGATAGGACTTTATGTCTCAAGGCGAACATTTGAGTTAAGCTAATTTTCATGCTGCGCTTTAAGCGTCCTTTCAAGACTGTCGGTTAGATTTGAATCAAGGTGGACGTAGAGCCACGCCAAGATCGACAGTGAGGCACAGACCATGATGAACGCCAAGCGCGCCCGGGACGTCGCCCCCGACACCGCCGGACAGCACGAGATCAAGCCGCTCTACATGGAGGCCCTGCGCCTCGTGGAGCGTCTGCACCGCCGCCTGCTGGACGTCATCAAGGACGAGTTCGACCGGGAAGGGCGCACCGACGTCAACGCGGTGCAGGCGCTGCTGCTGTTCAACATCGGCGACAGCGAACTCACCGCCGGCGAACTGCGCACCCGCGGCTACTACCTCGGCTCGAACGTGTCCTACAATCTGAAGAAGCTGGTGGAGATGGGCTACATCCATCACCAGCGCTCGCGGATGGACCGCCGTTCGGTCCGCGTCAGCCTGACGCCGAAAGGCCAGGAGGTCGCCGGCATCATCCAGCGGCTCTACGACCGCCACATGCATTCGATCGAAAAGGTCGGCGGCGTCGCCCGCGGCGACTTCGAGCAGCTCAACGTGTCGCTGCAGCGGCTCGAGCGGTTCTGGACCGACCAGATCCTCTATCGGCTCTGAGCAGCGCCCGAACAGGCTACCAAAATCGCCCGCCGCCGAGCGGAGCGACGGGCCCCCGCGGCGGACGCTCCGTCCGTCGCTCATTTCCCTCCCGCGCCGTCCACCCCCGGCGCGGTTCCTCCGAAGACGCCTGCGCCCCGGATCGCGAGATCCGGGGCTTTTCTTCGTCGCCGACCGCGAGCGTGGGCTCAGTTGGCGATCTTCGTCGCGTAGTAGGCGATGGTCTGCTGGTAGACCGTCGAGCGGTTCCACTCGTTGAGGACGGCGAAATTCGGCTCGCCCTCGTTGTAGCCGGCGCCCGGCTGCCAGCCGTGTCCGCGCAGGTAGTTAGCGGTGGAGTAGAGCACGTCCGGCACCGAGCGCAGCAGGTCGCGCCGGCCGTCGCCGTCGCCGTCGACCGCATAGGCGAGATACTTCGACGGCAGGAACTGGGTCTGGCCGAGTTCGCCGAAGCCGGCGCCCTTCATCTCGTCGAGCGTCAGGTCGCCGCGCTGCAGGATCTTCAGCGCCGAGAGCAATTCGTTGGTGAAGAAGGCCGAACGCCGGCAGTCGTAGGCGAGGGTGGCGAGCGGCGGGAACACCGGCTTGTTGCCCGAGAAGTTGCCGAAGCCGGTCTCGAGGCCCCAGAGCGCGACGATGATCTCCTTCGGAACGCCGTAGCGCGCCTCGACGGCGGCGAGCAGGCTGGCGTTGCGATTCATCGCCCGCTTGGCGAGCGCGATGGCGCCGGCGTTGGCCCGGGTGCTGGCGAACTTCTCGAAACTCTGCGAGAAGGTCTTCTTCTGGCCGCGGTCGAGCCCGATCGCCTTGGTGTCGTAGGATACCCGCGACAGCGCCTGATCGATCACCCCCGCCGAGATGCCGTTGGCCTGCGCCAGCGACTTGAAGTCCGTGAGCCAGGCCGAAAAGCCGGAGGAATCGTTGCCGCAGGGGGCCGCCGAGGCGACGCCCGGCACGAGAACGAGGGCGGCGAGGGCGATCGCGCGGGGGAGACGGTCGAAAATCTTCATGAGCGGCGGCCTTTCAGTCGTCGGCACTGGCGGTCTGTTCACGTGCGGTGCACGGTGGAGGGTGGGCGTCTCTGCTGGCGACCTGCGGCGAAACGATGGCCGGCCGCTATCCTGCGCAGAAAGAACAGGTTTCCTTACACGAATCAGTAGCCGTGCGGCGCGGGCGGCGCAAGCATCCGGCCCGGGCGTCACGCCCGCGGCGCGCCGCTCCGCGGCCGGTTCCCGGAGAACGGGCTCGCCGGCCGTCAGCGCGGCAGGATGCCCCGGAACAGCACGGTGGAGACGGTGGCGAGCGCCGTCTCCCACGTCGCCGCCGACGTGGCGACGCTGGTGCCGGTGACGCCGACGATCTGGGTGTCGAAGTCGGCGTAGTGCTGGGTCATCGCCCAGATCATGAAGATGAGATGGACCGGGTCGACCGGAGCGAGGCGGCCGTCGGCCATCCAGCCGGCAATCACCGCCGCCTTCTCCTCGACGATCTCCTTGAGGTCGGTGCGCAGCAGCGGCATCAGCATCGGCGCGCCCTGGACGATCTCGGTGCAGAACAGTCGCGATTCCATCGGCTTGTCGCGCGACATTTCCATCTTCTGGACGACGTAGGCGAGGATCTCCTCCTGCGGGTCGCCCGCCGGGTCGAGGTCGCCGAGCGGGGCCAGCCAGTTCTCCAGCGTGCGCGTCAGCACCGCGATGTAGATGTCCTGCTTGCGGCGGAAATAGTAGAGGAGGTTCGGCTTCGACATGCCGGCCGCCTCCGCGATCTGGTCCACCGTCGCGCCGCGGAAGCCGTAGGACGAGAAGCAGCCGAGAGCGGCGTCGAGGATGCGCTCCTCGTTCTCCACCTGGATGCGCGTCCGCTTCTTGCTCTGCGCCGCCCGGGCGGTGTTGTCGACGATCATCGTTATCGGTCCGTCCTCCACGGCGAGCCCGCCCGCGGCCGCGGCGAGAGGGGCGCCGGGCCGGGCAAAAAAGCGCTTGAGGCGAGTCTGGCCATCCCTTAGCGTGATCTTGACCGGACAGTCAGTTTTTTTGCAAGCGCTCCCGCGCAGCGTGTGCGCCGCGCGCTCCCGGGGCGCCCGCCGGCCCGCCCGGACAGCGGAAAGACGATCAGCCGCGAGCCCAGTTCATCGCCCCGCCCCGCCGGGCCGCCGCCCTTCCGCCCATCGCCCCGCGGCCGCCGGGGCGGGCGGCGAGCGGCCGTCCGGCCCTTCCGGAGAGCCGCCATGGCCGATACCCGCATCGGGACCAACAATCTCGACGCCTTCTGGATGCCCTTCACCGCCAACCGGCAGTTCAAGCAGGCCCCGCGCATGCTCGCCTCGGCCAAGGGCATGTATTACACGACCACCGAAGGGCGGAAGGTGCTCGACGCCACCGCCGGCCTCTGGTGCGTCAACGCCGGCCACGCCCGGCCGAGAATCGTCGAGGCGATCGCCGCTCAGGCCGGCGAGCTCGACTACGCCCCCGCCTTCCAGATGGGCCACCCGAAGGCCTTCGAACTCGCCTCGCGCCTCGTCGGCATGATGCCCTCGCCGCTCGACCACGTCTTCTTCACCAACTCCGGGTCGGAATCGGTGGAGACGGCGCTGAAGATCGCGCTCGCCTATCACCGCGCCAAGGGCAATGGCGGCAAGTTCCGCCTGATCGGCCGCGAGCGCGGCTACCACGGCGTCAACTTCGGCGGCATCTCGGTCGGCGGCATCGTCTCCAACCGCAAGATGTTCGGCACCCTGCTGACCGGCGTCGACCACATCCGCCACACCCACGACCTCGGCCGCAACGCCTTCAGCCGCGGCGAGCCGGAGCACGGCGCCGAGTTCGCCGACGACCTCGAGCGCGTCATCCTGCTGCACGACCCCTCCACCGTCGCCGCGGTGATCGTCGAGCCGGTGGCCGGCTCCACCGGCGTTCTGATCCCGCCGAAGGGCTACCTGAAGCGCCTGCGCGAGATCTGCGACAAGTATGACGTGCTGCTGATCTTCGACGAGGTCATCACCGGCTTCGGCCGCCTCGGCACGCCCTTCGCCACCGACTATTTCGGCGTCGTCCCCGACCTCGTCACCACCGCCAAGGGCATTTCCAACGGCACCGTGCCGATGGGCGCGGTCTTCGTGCAGTCGAAGATTCACGACGCCTTCATGGACGGGCCGGAGCATCTGATCGAATTCTTCCACGGCTACACGTATTCCGCCCATCCGCTCGCCTGCGCCGCTGCACTCGCCACCCTCGACACCTATATGGAGGAAGGCCTGCTGACCAAGGGCGCCATGGACGGCGAGGACAGCGGCGACGGCAAGGGCCTCGGCACCTACTGGCAGACCGCGCTGCACACCCTGCGCGGCATGCCGCACGTCATCGACATCCGCAACATCGGCCTCGTCGGCGCGATCGAGCTGGAGCCGAT
>CALCDT010000280.1 GCA_937900425.1 uncultured Alphaproteobacteria bacterium
ACGAGCGGGACGGCCGCCGCGACGGCCGAGACCGCAACCCCGCCCCCGTCCGAGGCCGCGCCCGCCGAACCGGCCGTTCCGGCGCCGATCCTCCCCGTGCAGGCGCCCGAGCCGGTCGTCGAGGTGATCGCCCCGGAGGCGGCGGCGGTCGCCATGCCGGAGCCGGTGAGGAAGGCCGGCTGGTTCCAGCGGCTCAAGGAGGGCCTGTCGCGGTCGTCCTCGGCGATCGGCGAGGGCATCTCCTCGATCTTCACCAAGCGCAAGCTCGACGATGAGACGCTGGAGGAACTCGAAAACGTCCTGATCCAGGCCGACCTCGGCGTTTCCACCGCCACCGCCATCACCGAGGCGCTGGCCAAGGGGCGATACGGCAAGGACATCGCCCCGCAGGAGGTCAAGACGATCCTCGCCGCCGAAGTCGCGAAGGTGCTCGCCCCGGTGGCGGCGCCGCTCGCGATCGACGCGGGCAAGAAGCCCTTCGTCATCCTCGTCGTCGGCGTCAACGGTTCGGGCAAGACCACGACCATCGGCAAGCTCGCCGCCAAGTTCCGCGCCGAGGGCAAGTCGGTGATGATGGCGGCGGGCGACACCTTCCGCGCCGCCGCGATCGACCAGCTCAAGGTCTGGGGCGAGCGCACCGGCACGCCGGTGCTCGCCCGGGCGGTCGGCTCGGACGCCGCCGGCCTCGCCTTCGACGCGGTCAAGGCGGCGCAGGAGGCCGGGACCGACGTCCTGCTCGTCGACACCGCCGGCCGGCTGCAGAACAAGGCCGAGCTGATGGCCGAGCTCGAGAAGGTGATCCGGGTGATCCGCAAGGTCGTGCCCGATGCGCCCCACGCCTCGCTGCTGGTGCTCGACGCCACCACGGGCCAGAACGCGCTCAGTCAGGTCGAGGTGTTCGGCCGCACCGCCGGCGTCACCGGCCTCGTCATGACCAAGCTCGACGGCACGGCGCGCGGCGGTATCCTCGTCGCGATCGCGGCCCGGCACGGCATCCCGGTGCATTTCATCGGCATCGGCGAGGGCGTCGACGATCTCGAGCCGTTCAAAGCCGAGGACTTCGCCCGGGCGATCGCGGGACTCTGAGGACGGATGCATCGATGAAACTCGAACGAGAGCCGAACGACCCCGCGCGCAAGCAGCAGAACCCGCTGGCCAAGCTCGCCCTCGAGCTCGGGCCGCTGGTGCTGTTCTTCTTCGTCAACTCGCGCGGCGAGATGCTGATCGAGCGGTTCCCCGTGCTCGGCGCCATCGGCAAGCCGATCTTTCTCGCAACCGCGGTGTTCATGGCGGCGATGGCGGTGTCGCTGGTGGTGTCGTGGACCATGACGCGCCGGCTGGCGATCATGCCGCTCGTCACCGGGGTCGTCGTCGCTGTATTCGGCACGCTGACGCTGATCCTGCAGGACGACACCTTCATCAAGATGAAGCCGACCATCGTCAACACGCTGTTCGGCGTCACCCTGCTGATCGGCCTCGGCTTCGGCAAGTCGCTGGTCGGCTACGTCTTCGACGATGCTTTCAAGCTCGACGACGCCGGCTGGAAGACGCTGACCTGGCGCTGGGCGCTGTTCTTCCTGCTGCTCGCCGTGCTCAACGAAGTGGTCTGGCGCACCCAGTCGACCGACTTCTGGGTCGCCTTCAAGGTCTGGGGCATCCTGCCGCTGACCCTCGTGTTCTCGGCGGCGCAGCTGCCGCTGCTGATGCGGCACGCCATCGGCGAGAGCGCGGAGACGCGCGGGGCCGGGGAGTGAGCGCCGGCGGCCTCGGCGTCTCCTCCGCCCGTCGCGGCCGGTGGTTCTGGCCGCTGTCGATCCTCGCCGCCGTCGCCGCCACCGCGGCGATCCTGCTCGCCATGGGCCGCGAGCCGATCTGCACCTGCGGGTTCGTCAAGCTCTGGGAGGGCGACGTCGACGGGCCGGGCAATTCCCAGCATCTCACCGACTGGTACACCTTCTCCCACGTCATCCACGGCTTCCTGTTCTTCGCCGCCGCGGTCTGGCTCGCCCGCATCCTGCCGATGGGCTTTTCCGCCCGCCTGTTCCTCGCGACGCTGGTCGAGGCCGGCTGGGAGATCCTCGAAAACTCCCCGCTGATCATCGACCGCTACCGCGAGGCGACCATCGCCCAGGGCTACACCGGCGACAGCGTGCTGAATTCGGTGGCCGACATCGTCGCGATGATCGCCGGCTTCCTGCTCGCCGCCCGCTTGCCGGTGTGGGTCACCATCCTGTCGGCGCTGGCGATGGAACTGGTGGTCGGCGCGCTGATCCGCGACAATCTCACGCTCAACGTCATCATGCTGCTCTGGCCGGTCGAGGCGATCCGGACCTGGCAGGGCGGGGGGTGACGGCGCACCGTGTGCGGGCTGCCGCGGAGCGTGGCGATTTTCGCCACGCGGTTTCCATGGTAACCTCGCGTGAGCGGTTTTCCTGCCAGTCTCAATTCGTGTATTCGTATTTTTAGTCATCGTCCCCGGCGGTATCTTCATGTCCAGTTCTGCACCCGGTGCGGCCGTCCTGTCTCTCGGCAAGGTCGTCGCCGCCTTTCGCGGCGCCCTCGCCGGCACGGCGCTGATGAGCGGTCTCATCAACGTTCTCGCGCTCACCGGATCGTTCTTCATGTTGCAGGTCTACGACCGGGTGATCCCGAGCCGCAGCCTGCCGACGCTGACCGGGCTGGTGGTGATCGCCGCCTCGTTCTATGTCTTCATGGGCTTCCTGGAAGTCCTGCGCTCGCGCATCCTGCTGCACATCGGCCTTTCTCTCGACGAGAAGCTCGGCGGCAAGGTCTACGACGCGATGATGCGGCTGCCGCTGAAGACGCGGCAGAGCGGTGACGGCCTGCAGCCGCTGCGTGACCTCGATCAGGTCCGGGGCTTCCTGTCCGGTGGCGGTCCCAGCGCGCTGTTCGACATGCCGTGGATGCCGATCTACATCGGGATCTGCTTCATCTTCCATCCATGGATCGGCTACACCGCGCTCGCCGGCGCGCTGCTGCTGATCGCGCTCACCGTCGCCACCGAAATGCTGACGCGGGCGCCGACCCGGACGGCGACGCAACTCGCCAGCGGTCGCAATGCCCTCGCCGAGGCGACGCGCCGCAACGCCGAGGTGCTGCAGGCGATGGGCTTCGGCCATCAGATCGCCCGGCGCTGGGGTGTGATCAACGACGAGTTCCTCGGGGCGCAGACCCGGGTGAGCAGCGTCGGCGGCCTGCTCGGCAGCACCTCGAAGATCGCCCGCATGATGCTGCAGTCGGCGGTGCTGGCGATCGGTGCCTGGCTGGTGGTCCGCGAAGAGGCGACCGCCGGCATCATGATCGCCGCCTCGATCGTCGTCGGGCGGGCGCTGGCGCCGATCGAACTCGCCATCGGCAACTGGCGCGGCTTCGTCGGCGCCCGTCAGAGCTGGAAGCGGCTGCGCGACCTGCTCGCCGCGCTGTCCGACGGCGGCGAGCGAACCATGCTGCCGGCCCCGGTCGAGCGGATGTCGGTGGAAAATCTCGCGATGGTGCCGCCCGGCGACCGTCGGGTGGTGGTGCAGGACGTGACCTTCGAACTGCGCAAGGGCTCCGGCCTCGGCGTCATCGGCCCGAGCGCCAGCGGCAAGTCCTCGCTCGCCCGCGCCCTCGTCGGCGTCTGGGCGCCGGCCCGCGGCGCGGTGCGGCTCGACGGGGCCGCACTCGACCAGTGGGACGTCGACGAACTCGGCCGCCACGTCGGTTACCTGCCGCAGAGCGTCGAGCTGTTCGACGGCACGGTGGCGGAGAACATCGCCCGCTTCGACCCGGAAGCGAAATCGGACGACATCGTGCGCGCCGCCAAGATCGCCGGCGTCCACGAGTTGATCATTCGCCTGCCCGACGGCTACGAGACGCGGATGGGGGAGGGCGGCTCGGCGCTCTCCGCCGGCCAGCGCCAGCGGGTCGCCCTCGCCCGGGCGCTCTACGGCGACCCTTTTCTCGTGGTGCTCGACGAGCCGAACTCCAACCTCGATTCGGAGGGCGAGGCGGCGCTGACGCGGGCGATCGGCGCGGTGCGGGCGAGGGGCGGCATCGTCGTCGTCGTCGCCCACCGGCCGAGCGCACTCGAGGCGGTCGACCAGGTGCTGGTGATGGCGGGCGGCAAGATGCAGACGATCGGCCCGCGCGACGAGGTGCTGCGCAAGGTTCTGGCCCGCCCGCAGCCGGCGCAGCCCGCCGCCGCGACGGCGACGTCCGGCGGGGTCCAGGGCGCTGCCGGGCCTGCGCTGAAAGTGGTCAGTTCGATCGAGGGAGACGGTCAATGAGCACGGGGAGCGACGGCGCGGACGAAAAGCCGGTGCGGGTGCCGGCCGACAAGGCGGTGCGGCGCCACCTGTTGTTCGGCCTGTTCCTCACCATCGGCATCGGCGGCGGCATCGGCGCCATGGCCGCGACGACCGAACTCTCCGGTGCGGTGATCGCCCACGGCGCCTTCGTCGTCGACAGCTACGTCAAGAAGGTCCAGCACCCGGCCGGCGGCATCGTCGGCACCCTCAACGTGCGCGACGGCCAGGCGGTGAAGGCCGGCGACGTGCTGCTGCGTCTCGACGACACCCAGACCCGCGCCCGCCTCGGCATCGTCACCAAGCGGCTCGACGAACTCGCCGCCCGGCGCGCCCGGCTTTCGGCGGAACGCGACGGGTTCGCCGCCATCGAGTTCCCCGAGGCGCTGCTCGCCCGGCGCACCGATCCGGTGATCGACGATCTGATCGTCAGCGAGACCCGGTTCTTCGAACTGCGCCGCACCGCCCGCGAGGGCCAGAAGGCCCAGCTCGCCGAGCGGATCGGCCAGCTGGAGAAGGAGTTGCGGGGCCTCGTCGTCCAGGAGAGCGCCAAGAAAGAGGAAATCCGCCTGATCGGCGACGAACTCGGCAGCCTGCGCGGCCTTTGGGAGAAGAAGCTGGTTTCGCTCCAGCGCATCACCGCCTCCGAGCGCGACGCCGCCCGCCTCACCGGCGAGCAGGGCCAGCTGGTGGCGGCGCAGGCCCAGGTGGAGGGGCGGATCTCGGAGACGCGGCTGCAGATCATCCAGATCGACCAGGACATGCGCACCGAGGTCGCCGGCCAGCTGCGCGAGATCGAGGCGCAGACCGGCGAATACACCGAACGGCGCATCGCCGCCGAGGACGACCTCGCCAAGATCGACGTCCGCGCCCCGCAGGACGGCGTCGTCCACCAGCTCGCCGTCCACACCATCGGTGGCGTGATCCAGGCCGGCGAGCCGCTGATGCTCGTGGTGCCGGTGTCGGACGACCTGCGGCTCGAGGCCAAGGTCTCGCCGGTCGACATCGACGAAATCGGCGTCGGCCAGCGTGTGGTGATCCGCATGTCGGCCTTCAACCAGCGCGTCACTCCGGAACTCGACGGGGTGATCGAGGAAGTGTCGCCGGACCTCACCGTCGACCAGAAAACCGGAGCCGCCTACTACACCGTCCGCATCGACATCCCGCAGGACCAGTTCGACCGGCTCGGCGACCTCGCCGTCCTACCCGGCATGCCGGCCGAGGCCTTCATCCAGACCGAGAGCCGCAGCATTCTGTCCTATCTCGTCAAGCCGCTGAGCGACCAGATCGAGCGGGCGTTCCGGGAGAGCTGAGGCCGTGTGTACTCCGCTCGGGGAGAGCCGAGGTCCGGATGGCCACCGCGCTCCGCCGACCCTGCGTCGGCTGGCCGAGGGATGCGGGAACCGCCCCCGGGCGGTCAGGTGAGCCGGCGGAGCGCTGTGGCGGCGAGGCGGTAGCCGTGGCCGCGGACGGTCTCGATCACGGTCTGGCTCTCGGCGTCCTCGCCGAGGCGAGCGCGCAGGCGGGCGATGCGCCGGTCGATCGACCGATCGGCGGCGTCCTCGTCCGAGGCCGGGGCGAGCAGCAGCAGCCGGTCGCGGTCGAGAACGATGCCGGGATTGTCGAGAAAGGCCTTGAGCAAGGCAAATTCGCCGGGCCCCAGCGCGGTTTCACCCCCGTCGGCGTCCACGAGCGTCTGGGCGTCGAGATCGACGCCGACCTCGCCGACGAGCAGCATCCGGCCGCTCGTGGCGCGAAGGCCGCGCCGCCGGGCGATGGCCCGCAGCCGGGCGAGCAATTCGCGGAAGGACACCGGCTTCTCGACGAAGTCCTCCGCTCCGAGCTCGAGGCCGAGCACGCGGTCGACGGGCGTCGCGATCCCGGTCAGAAAGACGAGGGCCGGCTGGGGATCGATCGCGGCATCCTCGCGCAGGCGGGCGGCGAGTTGCATGCCGTCCTCGCGGCCGAGCGCGAGGTCGAGCAGGACGATGTCCGGGCGGCTCGCGAGGAGGGCGGTGAAGAAGTCGGCGCCAGAGGTGGCGATGGCGACGTCGAAGCCGCGGCGCTCGAAGTAGGTCGCGGCGGCGTCGGCGAAATCGATCTCGTCGTCGACGACGAGCAGGCGCGGGCGCTGCGGTGAGGGAGCCACGGTGCGGCCGGACCTCCGGGGACGGGGTGCGAGATCGTTGCGACGCCGATGTCGCAGGTGTATCCAATTCGTCGATATCGATGGGTATTGTCAATTATTTCTCAAGGCGGGACAGGGCGGTCGGGGCGATGAATTCCCAGGTCATCGTTGTGGTGGAGGACGAGGCCGATCTTCGGGAGGCTGTCGTCGATTACCTGTTCGCCAAGGGCTACGAGGCGATCGGGGCGAGCGACGGCAACGGCCTCAGGGGCCTCGTCGCCGAGCGCGACGTCGATCTCGTCCTGCTCGATCTCGCCCTTCCCGGCGAGGACGGGCTGTCGCTCTGCCGCTGGCTGCGGCGCGAGATCGGCTGCGGGGTGATCATGGCCACCGGGTCGGCCCAGCCGATCGACCGTGTCGTCGGACTCGAGGTCGGTGCCGACGACTATGTCGTCAAGCCCTACGATCTGCGCGAACTGCTGGCGAGGGTCCGCAGCGTGCTGAGGCGCGTCGCCCGGCCGGAACCGGCGGAGGGGCCGCCCGTTCCGGCTTCGCCGGCCATTCCGGCGCCGCCTGCCCCCCGTCCCGGTGCCCCGCCGCTCGCCTTCGGCAGCTTCCTCGTCATGGCCGAGGGACGGCAACTCGTCGACGCCGAGGGGCGCGACGTCGCCCTGACCGGCGCGGAATTCGACCTCGTGCGAATCTTCGCCGAACGTCCCGGCCGGCTGCTGACTCGGGGCACCATCGCCCGGATCGCCGACGGGCGCGACCTCGACCCGGCCGACCGCTCGATCGACATCCGCATCGCCCGCCTGCGCAAGAAGCTCGAAGCGGCGGGCGGGGGAACCTTGATCCGGACGGTGCGCGGAGAGGGCTATCGCTATGATCCGTCTGGGAGCTGAGGCCGGACAGTTGGCGCGGCGCCACCGCCTCACGGCCTTCGCCGGCGGGCTGTTGCTCGTCGTGCTGTTCGCCGTGCTGATCTGGCGCGAATACGACGCCAATCTCACCCGCGAACTCGACCTTCGGGAGCGGTCGGTCCGCGAGCGGCTCGCCGTCGTCGAGGCGATCGTACGGGCCGCCGACGTCCACGTCGACGCGATGAAGGCCGGATTCCTCGCCAGCTACCTCGCCCCGGTCGCGCCGCAGGCGCTGTATGCCCTCGCCTTCACCGGCGAGGAGACGTCGCCGCTGGTCGGTACGGCGCGGCCGGACGACCGCGACGCCTTCCGCACCGGTCTAGTCATCGGATCGCGTTCCCGACTTCTCGCCCGGGCGCCCGACGATGGCGAGATCACGGCGCTGGCCGGTCTGTTCCCGCAGATGGCGGCGAGCCACAAGGTTCAGCGCTTCTTCCGCTGGAGCTACTATTTCAGTGCCACCCGCGATTTCGTCGCGGTCTGGCCGTGGGCGCCGGCGGAGGAGATGCTCGGGCCGCCGGAGGGCCAGGAAGCGACCCTCGCCTCCTATTTCGACTACGACGTCTTCAAGCTGACGACGATCGAGCACAATCCGCAGCGTCTGCCGATCTGGACCGCGGTCTATTTCGACGCCGGCGGCGCCGGGCTGATGGTCTCCCACAACGTGCCGGTCGACGTCGACGGTCGCCAGATCGGCATGATCGGCACCGACGTCACCCTCGACGTCTTCTCGGACGCCCTGGCGACGGCAGGGGACAAGGCGGGGCTCTACGTGCTGTCCGACCAGGCTGGCAACGTCGTCGCCGATTCGCGCGGGCGGGCGAAGACAGCCGACGCCATCCTCGCGGCGACGAGCCTGATGACCCTGCCACCGAAGACCGAGGCGCCGCCGGGACGCTTCGTCCGGTTCGGCGCGGACTATCATGCCGACCTCGCCGTCGCCGGCGCGCCATGGACGCTCCATTACGCCGTGCCGGCGGCGGAGGTGCGGCTCGTGGCGATCGAGCAGGTCGCGCCCTATCTCACCTTCCTCGTCGCCTTCGTCTGCGTGCTGCTTCTCACCTATCTCGCCATCGCGCGCTCTTTCGTCCGTCCGGCGATCCATCTCGCCGGCCTCGTCGAAGGGCTGGCGGAGGGCGAGGACGTCAAGGGATCGCTGTCGTCCTTCCCGGGGCCGTGGCGGACCTGGGCCGAACGCATCGTTGACGCCTACGACCGGCTCACGGTCAGCAACCGCCGCCTGGCCGCAGCCGAACGCAAGACCCGGGCGGTGATCGAGGTGGCGCTCGACGCGGTCATCACCGTCGACGCCGCCTGCCGGGTGATCGACTTCAACCCGGCCGCCGAGAAGATCTTCGGCTACACCGCCGCCCAGGCGAGGGGCCGGCCGGTCGGCGACCTCATCGTTCCGGGCGAGATGCGCCGCGCCCACGAGGAGGGGCTCGAACGATTCCAGCGGACCCGGCAGGCCCACGTGCTCGGCCGGCGGATCGAGGTCGAGGCGCTGACGGCCGACGGTGGCCTGATCCCGATCGAGTTGCAGATCCACGCCCTCGACGCGGTCGAGGGCGTCCACTTCGCAGCTTATGTCCGAGATCTCACGGAGGCCCGTCGCAGCGCCGCCGAGATCGCCGCCCAGCGCGAACGCCTGCATCAGGCCGAAAAGCTGTCGGCGATGGGCTCGCTGCTAGCGAGCCTCGCCCACGAACTCAACAACCCGCTGGCGATCGTCGTGGCGCAGGCGACGCTGATGGACGAGTTGCCCGACGACCCGCGCAACCGCGACCGGATCGGCAAGGTTCGTGCCGCCGCCGAACGTTGCGGACGCATCGTCAAGACCTTCCTGACGATGGTGCGCCAGCAGGCGCCGACGCGCAGCGCCGCCCCGCTCGGGACGATCGTCGACAGCGCGCTCGAGATCGCCGCCTACGGGGTGCGCTCGGCCGGGGTCGAGATCCTGCGCAGCGGAGCGGAACATCTGCCCGACGTCGAGGTCGACCAGGACCAGATCACGCAGGTGGTGATCAATCTCGTCCTCAACGCCCAGCAGGCGCTGCGCGAACGCTCCGGCGACCGGCGGATCTGGATCGAGACCGGCCGTTGGGAGGACGGCGTCTTCCTCGCCGTCTCCGACAACGGTCCCGGCGTTCCAGAGGCGATCCGCGAGCGCATCTTCGAGGCCTTCTTCACGACCAAGCCGCTCGGCGTCGGCACCGGCATCGGCCTTGCGGTCTGCCGCAACATCGTCGAGGCCCACGGCGGCACCATCACCGTCGAGGATCGCCCGGGCGGGGGCGCGCGCTTTCGCATCGTGCTGCCGATCGGATCGGGAACGGCGGGTGCCGAAGCGACGCGGCAGGCGTCGCAGCGGGCGCGGGACGCCCTCGCCGTGCTGGTCGTCGACGACGAGGTCGACGTCGGCGAGACGCTCGCGGCCCTGCTCGAGAGCGACGGCCACGCGGTGACGGTGGTCTCGACCATCGCCGAGGCGGTCCGGCTCGCCGGATCGCGGCGCTTCGACGTGGTGTTCAGCGATCTGCACATGCCCGACGGCGGCGGCCTCGCCCTTCAGGTGCGCCTGTCGCGGCAGCACCCTGCACTCGCCCGGCGCTTCATCTTCGTCACCGGCGACATGGTGGCGGGGCCGGCGTCGATCGAGAAGATTTCCGGCGGGTCCATCGTCGTCGCCAAACCCTTCGGCCGCGACGACATCCGCCAGGCCCTCGAAACCCTGCCCGCCACCGCGCGGTGAGGTGCAGCGATGCCGGCGCCGGGCGTCGCCGCGGTACCCGCAGTCGTCGAACGGGGCGTCGCGCGGCGGATCAGGCCGTCAGCCGCTTCTCGATCTCGGCGACCGGAAGCCGCACGTAATCCTTGTCGACTTCGCCGATCACCAGCCGGCGCAGGGGTTCACGCATCTTGGCCCGCAGCACGCCGAGCGCCCGTGGCGGCGCGACGACGATGAGATCGGCGAGGGTGTTGCCGGTGCGCAGCCGTTCGAGTTCCTCGGCGACCGCGGCGAGGAACGCCTCCTCCTGCTGGTCGTGCCAGTCGGTCTCCTCGACGGCGGACCGGCTCGGGCCGACGGACTGGTGGACGCGGCCCGGACGGTCGGTGCCGACGTCGGTGTTGGCAGGAACCTCCTGTTCCATCTGATGACGCGTCTCGAGCGCCGGGCGGAATTCGTCGCCGCCGTTGGCGAGGAACAGGGCTCGCGAGCCGTCGCATACGACGACCCAGCCATGGCGCGGGATTTTCAGATCGGTCATTTCGGCGCTCCTCTATCGCGGCGGTGACGGGGGAGCGGCTCGCCGCGTCCGGCCGGCGATCTCGCCGGCCGGCGGGCGTCCGCACGGCTTTCCAACGCCGCTTCCCGGCCGATCGTTCAGGATCGCGAAGCGGGATGCCATGATCTCGATCATCGCACCGGAGAAAAAGAGGCGTCCGCAATCGACGTCGCAGCCGCCGATGCGGACGGTCGTCGTCGGCCGCCACGGGCGGGCCCATCCATCACCCGGTACCGTCACCCGGCTTCGATCAGCCGGCGCAGCTTGGCCAAGGCGCTGTCCTGCGCCTCGCCATAGCCGATGGTGCCGGTGAAGCGGCCCTCGCCGTCCATCAGATAGACCGCGGCGGTGTGGTTGACGGTGTAGTCGCCGCCCTCTCCGGGCACCTTTTCGTAATGGACCCGGTAGGCGGCGGCGATCGCCTCGATCTCCTCGCGCGAGCCGGTGAGGCCGATCACCGGGTGGGCGAAGGAGCCGACGAAGTCCTGCAAGCCGTCGGGATCGTCGCGCTCGTAGTCGACCGACACGAAGACGACTTTCAGCGCATCCCCGGCGGCACCGAGTTCATCGCGGGCGACGTCGAGGTCGGCGAGGGTGGTCGGACAGACGTCCGGGCAGCGGGTGTAGCCGAAGAAGATCGCGAAGGGCGCGCCCCGGAAGTCCTCGTCGGTGAGGGTGCGCCCGCCGGCGGCCCGCAGCGTGAAGGGGCCGCCGATGGCGCCCCCTCCCTCGGTGCCGCTCGGCGCCGGACCCATGCCGTAGACGAGGGCGCCGGCGGCGACCGCGACCGCCCCCCAGGCCAGCGCGAGCAGGACGAGACGCCGGCGGATCATTGCGTGGGCCCGCCGTGGCCGTGAGCGCCGTGATCATGGCCGCTCTCGGCGCCATGAACGGCTTTCCCGCCCGGCTCGCGGGCGCCCATCGCCTCGACCTTCCACTCGACCTCGATCGTGCCGGCCTTCTCGAAGACCAGCGTGCCCTTGACCGTCTCACCTTCGGTGAGGCCGGTGGTGAGGCCCATGAACATGATGTGGTAGCCGCCCGGCTTCAGCACGACCTCGGCGCCGGCCGGGATGTCGAGGCCGTCGGCGAGATGGCGCATCTTCATGACGTCGCCTTCCATCGCCATCTCGTGGACCTCAACCTCGCCGGCGAAGGCGGCCGTGCCGCCGATCAGGCGGTCGGCCTGCGGGCCGGTGTTGGTCACGGTGAGGAAGCCGCCGGCGACGGCGGCACCGTCGGGGGTCGCGCGGGTCCAGGGGTGGTCGATCTCGAGGGCGCCGAACTTGTAGCCGTGGGCCGCGGCGGCGGACATGCCGAGGGCGAGGGTGAGGGCGAGCGCGCCGACGGTGAGTAAGCCGCGGCGGGAGGGGGATGCGGAGGAAATCGTGGTCATGCTCGGGTATCCGTATGATCGAAGATGCCACGGTGTGCCCCCGCGCCGGGCCGCCCCGATGGAGCGACGGACCGGACGGACGCTTCAAACCTGATCCGCGGCAGGGTGGTCTCGGAGCCGGGCGCGAGGCGACGCGCCGGGGATCCGTATGGACAGGGGGATGCGCCGGGGAGTCGATCGACCCGGCGCGATGCGGCGACCCGGACGGGGCCGGCAGCCGCCCGTCAGGTGAGGCGCGGTGGTCCCCGCGGCCGGATGCCGTCGAGTTCGTGCGGCGAGGGGAGGGTGGCGGGAGCGGCGCGCCGCTCCGGGAGGAGCAGTCCGCGGTCGAGCGGCAGGGCGAGGCGGGCGGGGTCGCCGCCGCCGGCGAGGGAGGGCGCGAGGCAGAGGATGCAACTGGCGCTGCCGTGCGCCGGAACCGCGCCGCCGGGACGATCCTGTCCGGAGCCGTCGCCGGTGAGGCAGAGGATCGACCCCGCTATGCCCGGAGCGTCGGCCGGAACGGCATAGCCCGGCAGCACCGACTGCAGCAGCAGCAGATAGGCGGCGATGATCGCCACGAAGCTCCGCGTCGCCACTGCTGCAGTTCCGCTCATCGAACCGTCCACCTCCGCGGCGCGAGAGATAGCATGGCTCCAACGGGAGAGCAAAATCGAGTGATCGGGAAGCCGGCCGCTCCGGCAAGCAACGGTGGCCGTCCCGCGCCACGACTTTTCCGGCGCCGGCGGTTGCGTCGCGGACCGCGCGGGGTGATCATGACGGATCGGTGACGGGGTGATCCGGAGAGGTCCTCTTGGACGAATTCGACGATGGAAGCCGGGCGGCGAGCCCCGGCGGAGAGGCGAGCGGCAAGGTCGTCGCACCGGCCGGCGGCTGGAACGGGCGTCCGCGCGAGGCGACCAGTTCCGAGAGGGGGCCGCGTCTCGTCGCCGAGCGGCAGACCCATCTGCCGGTGGTCGCCTTCGACCGGAGCGAACTGTCGGAGATCCTGCGGGTCTACGGGCGGATGGTGGCGGCCGGCGAATGGCGCGACTATGCGGTCGATCATCTCAAGGACCGCGCGGTGTTCTCGATCTTCCGCCGCTCCAGCGAACAGCCGCTCTACCGGGTCGAGAAAGAGCCCGCGCTCGCCCGCCGTCAGGGCGCCTATTGCGTGATCGCACAGGGCGGGGTCGTCCTCAAGCGCGGCCACGAACTCGGCCGCGTGCTCAAGGTCATCGACAAGAGCCTGAAGCTGGTCGACTGAGACCGGTCACCGTCCGATCCGGAGCGAGCCCTGTGGCAATTTTCCGGCCGGCGGTGCCTAGCCTCTGGCTGCCTGTCGCATCGCGCTCAGGCGACGCCGGCCTGCTGCAGCGCCGCCTTGGCGGGGCGATAGTTCGGGTTGAGCGACAGGCCGCGCCGCACCGAGGCGAGGCCGGCCTCGCGGTCTCCGAGGCGCAGCTGGGTGATGCCGAGGTTGGTCCAGAAGATCGCCGATTCCTTGTCGCGGTTGACCGCCGCGGCGAAATCGTTCAGCGCCTCCTTCGGACGATCGAGGGCGAGCAGGCTCTGGCCGCGGCCGTTGAAGGCGTCCGGAAGATTGGGATCGAGCGCCATCGCCGTGGTGAACTCCTCGATCGCCACGTCGTGCCGGCCCTGGCTCTGGTAGATCAGGGCGCGCGAATAATAGGCGCCGGCGTCGGAGGTCGAGATCGAGATGGCCGAGTTGAAGTCGGCGAGGGCGAGGTCGGTGCGGCCCATCTGCCGGTAGATCGCGCCGCGCTGGCGGTAGGCGGACCCGTATTGCGGATTGATCGAGAGGGCGCGGTTGTAGTCGGCGAGGGCGAGCTGGAGTTGGCCGGTGCGGCGGTAGACGAGGCCGCGGTTGGCGTAGGCTTGATAGAGGTTCGGATCTATCTGCACCGCGGCCGAGAAATCCTGGATCGCCTCCTGATAGCGTCCGGCCTGGCCGTAGGCGGTGCCGCGGACGTTGTAGGCGGCGGCGTTGTTGGGATTGCTCTCGATCACCGCTGTGATCGAGGAGATGTTGGCCGGGGAGGCGGCTTGCGGATTGAGCGTCACCTTCTCGAGGTCGGCGGCGCCGTCGGGCGTGCTCTGGCACCCGGCGAGCAGGAGAGCGCCGAGGAGGATGGCGGGGCCGGCGAAAGTCGTCGAGCGCAGCAAGATCTCAATCTCCTGACCAGGATCGAAGTGGCGTCCGGGGGCACGACAGGATCCGCCGATCCCATGTGCGGGAAGCGGTTCCCGCCGCATCGTCCAGCCGGAGCGTGGGCCGGTCGGGGCGACGCCGCCCCGAGGCGACGTGCCGTGATTCGCGAAGGGCGGATTCGGTCGGCCCGACGGCATCATGGCCGCAGGGATGCGGCGCGCGCAACGCAAAAAAGAGACGACCGCGCGGGCGATCGCCTCTCGTACGGACCGTCGCAGGCCCGGAGCGGGAACGGATCCCGCCGGTCAGCGGCCCTTGCCGGGCAGCAGGCCTTCGCGCTGGGCGCGCTTGCGGGCGAGCTTGCGGGCGCGGCGAACGGCCTCGGCCTTCTCGCGGGCGCGCTTCTCGGACGGCTTCTCGTAATGGCCGCGGAGCTTCATCTCGCGGAAGATGCCCTCGCGCTGCATCTTCTTCTTGAGCGCCTTGAGGGCCTGGTCGACGTTGTTGTCGCGAACGAGTACCTGCACGCGGAACCTTCCATTCGATAGAGGAATCCCGGCCTCCGCCCGATCGGTCCCGTCGACCGCGAAGGCGGTGCGGCGGCCGGGATGGGGTGGACACCGGACGGGACACGGCAGAACCGGTCCCTGCGGCGCCGGGCGCCGCTCGAGTGGCTGCGGTTTAGCAGAAGCGCCCTGCGCTGTCCACAGCCATCCCCGCCGCCGGTGGCGGAAATCTCGGTGTCTTCATCCCGCCTCGCGCAACCCGTCCCGCGACGGGCCGCGGCCGTTCAAGGGGTCCGCGGCGCCGGGCCGGCGAGGTGGTTGACGTGGCCCATCTTGCGGCCCGGCCGGGCCTCGCGCTTGCCGTAGAGGTGCAGCCGGGCGTTGGGGTCGGCGACGATCGCGAGCGCCTCGCCCGCGGCCTCGCCGATCAGGTTCTTCATGACGACGTCGGCGGTCCGGGTCGTCGCGCCGAGCGGCCAGCCGGCGACCGCGCGGACGTGGTTCTCGAACTGCGAGGTCACGGCGGCGTCTTCGGTCCAGTGGCCCGAGTTGTGGACCCGCGGGGCGAGCTCGTTGACCAGCAGCCGTTCGCCGTTGGCATCGCGGACGAGGAACATCTCGACGCCGAGCACGCCGACGTAGCCGAGGGCCGAGGCGATGCGGCGGCCGAGGTCGGCGGCGGCGAGGCCGGTGGGCGCCGATACGGGGGCCGGGACGCGGGTTTCGTCGAGGATGTGGTCGGCGTGGTGATTCGCGCCGATGTCATAGACCGAGCAGTCGCCGTCGGCACCCCGCACCACGATGGCCGAGACTTCGAGCGCGAAGGGCACGAAGCCTTCGAGAATCAGGCCCGAGCCGAAGCGCAGGAGCGCGGCCTGAAGTTCGGACCGGCTCGTCACCCTGGCCTGGCCCTTGCCGTCGTAGCCAAAGCGGCGGGTCTTGACGACGGCGGGTAGGCCGCAGGCGGCGATGGCGGCGTCGATGTCGGCCTCGCCGTCGATCGGGGCGAAGGGAGCGACGTCGATGCCGAGGCCCGAGAGGAAGCGCTTTTCCGAGAGGCGGTCCTGCGTGGTCGCCAGGGCACGGGCGTCGGGGCGCAGCGGCCGGCGGGCTTCGAGGATCTCGGCGGTCGCGGCCGGCACGTTCTCGAATTCGTAGGTGACGACGTCGACGGCCTCGGCGAAGCGGGCGAGGGCGGCGGCGTCGTCATATGCGGCGAGGGTGTGGGCGGCGGCGACGCGGAAGGCCGGGCTGTCGGCTTCGGGGCAGTAGACGTGGACGTCGAAGCCGAGGCGGGCGGCGGCGAGGGCGATCATCCGGCCGAGCTGGCCGCCGCCGAGGATGCCGATGGTGGCGCCGGGGCGGAGCGGGCTCATCGCGCGGCCTCATCGTCATCCGGTGTCCGGTCGACCGGCGTTTCGGCGATCGCCGCGGTCTGGCGGGGCGACTTCAGCC
>CALCDT010000281.1 GCA_937900425.1 uncultured Alphaproteobacteria bacterium
CGCGCCCGCCCGCGCCCGATCCGGCGCCCGCCGCCGACACCGGCCCGCGGCCCGACCTCTCGTCCCTGCGCCAGTCGCTGTTCGGCAAGACCGGCCGGTGAGGCGCGCGCGGCGAACGCGTCAGTTCCCGGCGCGGTGCAGCAGGCCGCGATAGATCTCGTCGTCGTCGCAGAGACCGGCGAGGCGGCCGAGGTTGTCGACGAGCAGGATCGGGTGGTCGGTCTGGCGCTTGAGCGCGATCGCCGCCTTGAGCTTGAGGTCGACCGGAGCGACGATGACGTCGTAGTCGCCCTCCACCGTCCCGCTCTCCTCGTCGGCCTTGACGAGGGTGCCGCGCTTGCCGCTGAGGGTCACGCCCACCGGACGGTCGCTGGGATCGACCGCGACGCGCACGTCTCCGGCGGCGTCGAGCAGCACGCAGCCGTCCTCGCGCTTCAGGCTCGCCGCCGGCCGCATCACCGCGTTGCCGCGCAGCACGTTGAGCGGGTTCATGTGCTTGACGAACTCGGCGACGTAGGCGTTGGCCGGGCGCAGCAGGATGTCCTCCGCCGTGCCCTCCTGGACGATGCGCCCGCCCTCCATGATCGCGATCTTGTTGCCGAGCTTGAGCGCCTCGTCGAGGTCGTGGCTGACGAAGACGATGGTCTTCTGGATCGATTTCTGCAGGTCGAGCAACTCGTCCTGCAGCTTGTCGCGGATCAGCGGGTCGAGCGCCGAGAACGGCTCGTCCATCAGCAGGATGTCGGCGTCGGTGGCGAAGGCGCGGGCGAGGCCGACGCGCTGCTGCATGCCGCCGGAGAGCTCGTGGGCGTATTTGTCGGCCCAGGCCGACAGGCCGACCATGGCGAGTTTCTCGTCGACGATCCGCTTGCGCTCGGCCGCCGGGATGCCGCGCAGTTCGAGTCCGAAGCCGGCGTTCTCGCGCACCGTGCGCCAGGGCAGCAGGCCGAACTGCTGGAACACCATCGAGACGGTGTTGATGCGCACCTCGCGCAGGGTCGCCTCGTCGCAGGAGGCGACGTCGACCTGGCGGCCGGCATGCTCGACCAGCACCTCGCCGCGGGCGACCTCGTTGAGGCGGTTGATCGCGCGCAGGATGGTCGACTTGCCCGAACCGGAGAGGCCCATCAGCACGCAGATCTCGCCGCGCTCGATCGTCAGCGACACCCCGGCGGCGCCGAGCACCGAGCCGGTCTTCTCGAGGATCTCGGAGCGGGACTTGCCCGCGTCGATCATGGCGAGGGCGCCCTTCTGGTCCTGCCCGAAGACGATGTCGACGTTGCGGAATTCGACGGCGGCCATGATCAGTGTCCCTTCCGCTTGGTCTCGGGCCGCTTGCAGACCCGGTCGAGCACGATGGCGAGGATGACGATGGCGAGGCCGGCCTCGAAGCCCATGCCGATGTTGACCGTGTTGAGCGCGCGCACCACCGGCTTGCCGAGGCCGTCGGCGCCGACGAGGGCGGCGATCACCACCATGGAGAGGGCGAGCATGATGCACTGGGTGATGCCGGCCATGATCGTCGGCAGGGCGTAGGGCAGCTCGACCTTGTAGAGCATCTGGCGCTTCGTCGCCCCGAAGGCCTTTCCGGCCTCGTAGAGCTGGGTCGGCACCGAGGAGACGCCGAGGTGGGTGAGGCGGATCGGCGCCGGGATCGAGAAGATCACCGTCGAGATGACGCCGGGCACCACGCCGAGGCCGAACAGGATCAGCGTCGGGATCAGGTAGACGAAGGTCGGCACCGTCTGCATCAGGTCGAGCACGGGCCTGAGGCCGGCGTAGAAACGCGGGTGATGGGCGGCGGCGATGCCGACCGGCACGCCGATGGCGACGCAGATCGCGGTGGCCACCAGCACCTGCGCCAGCGTCATCACCGTCTGGTCCCAGAAGCCGAGGTTGGCGACCAGCAGCAGACCGCCGACGATGAAGACGACGAGCCCGACCGATCGGTGCAGCCACCAGGCCCCCGCCGCGATCGCGGCGATCAGCGCCAGCGGCGGGATCGCCAGCAGCGCGTCGGTCAACCCGTCGATTCCGGTCTCGAGGACGATGGAGATCACGTCGAACACGACCTGGAACTGCGTCGTCAGGAAGTCGACGAAACTCGCCATGGTCGCCCCGAGCGGGATCTTGTGATCGATCAGCCATTGATACATCGGCGCGATCCTCGTGGACGGTGGGGGTGGATGAACGGGGTGGCGATCCGGTGGAGAAGGGGCGCTTCGCGTCGCGGGGCCGCCCCCTCATCCGGCCCTTCGGGCCACCTTCTCCCCGGCGGGGAGAAGATTGGAACGCGCCGCAAACGAGGCGGAAGATGCCGGGCGCCGAAGTTGCCGTTCGTTGATCCCTTCTCCCCCTCGGGGAGAAGGTGGCCCGAAGGGCCGGATGAGGGCGCGCCGCACGACGGACGTGCGCCGCGCCCCCGCGTCGATCCTCAGAGGCCGAGGCTGGCCTTGACCGCCGGCAGGCCGGGCTCGCCGTCGAAGGTGGTCACGCCGTCGAGCCAGGCGTCGAGGACGCCGGGGTTCTCCTTCAGCCACTTCTCGGCGGCCTTCTCCGGCGTCATGCCGTCGTCGAGGATGTAGCCCATGACCACGTTCTCGATCTCGAGCGTGAACTTGAGGTTCTCGACGAACTTGCCGGCGTTCGGGCAGTCGGCGGCGTAGCCGGCGCGGGTGTTGGTGTAGACGGTGGCGCCGCCGTAGTTCGGGCCGAAGACGTCGTCGCCGCCGGAGAGATATTCCATCTCGAAGTTGGCGTTCATCGGATGCGGCGCCCAGCCGAGGAAGACCACGGCCTCCTCGCGGCGGGTGGCGCGGGCGACCTGGGCCAGCATGCCCTGCTCGCTCGATTCCATCAGCTCGAAGCCGGAGAGGCCGAAGGTGTCGTCCTTGATCATGTCGAGGATCAGGCGGTTGCCGTCGTTGCCCGGCTCGATGCCGTAGATCGTGCCCTTGAGCTCGTCCTTGAACTTGGCGATGTCGGTGAAGGACTGGAGGCCCTTGTCGTAGAGATACTTCGGCACGGCGAGCGTGTATTTCGCGCCTTCGAGGTTGGGGCCGACCACGGTCACCGAGCCGTCGTCGCGGAAGGGGGCGAGATCGGCCTCCATCGTCGGCATCCAGTTGCCGAGGAAGACGTCGATGTCCTTGTTCTTCATCGAGGTGTAGGTCACCGGCACCGACAGCAGCTGCACCGACGGCGTGTAGCCGAGACCGGTGAAGATCACCGAGGCGAGGCCGGTGGTGGCCGAGATGTCCGACCAGCCGACGTCCGACAGGCGGACGGTCTTGCAGGCCGGGCCGTCGGCCGCGAGCGCCGGCTGGGCCGCGACGAGGCCGCCGAGCAGCGTGGCGGTCAGCAGGGTGATCTTCTTCATGGTGCCGTTCCTCTCGCTCGTTACAGGCGCCGGCTCCGGCGATCGGCCGGATGGGCGACGTCGGCCGGGCGGACCCCTCCGGGCCGGCCGCACCGCCATGAATAGCCCGAGGAGACCGGCTCCGCCACAATGCGGCGCCGCTCCCCGCCCCAAGGGGGAGGATGCGTCCGGGCACGGAGCGACGCGCCCCGGCGGCGGCGTCGCCGCGGGAGAAGCGTTCCGTGACACGGGTCCGGCGCTTCGCGCCCGGACGGCTGTTCGTCGACCCCCTTGCCGGCGTGTGTTGTTGTCTCGCTCGGCATGCGGAGAGGCGTCGAGGCCTCTCTTGAACAGACATTCAATACTTCTCTGTCCGGTTTGTCACGTATAATTTTTCGGCGAAAACGGAAAAAATTGCCCGGAAAAAGGCCGTTCCCGCGCGAGCTCCGGACGATCGGCCCTGCGCGGCGCTGCCCCGTCCCCTAGCGAAAAGCCGTTTGCCATCGCCGGACACGCTATGTATTGTTTCCGCGTTCAATAGCCGTTCACGCCGAGCCGAGGAGGATGCGATGGCCGAGATCGCCGCCGAAGACGTCCGCCGCCGCGCCCCGGAGGACGTGCGCCGCCGCCAGCTGATCGAGGCGACCATCGAGTCGCTCGCCGACAACGGCTTCAATGCGACGACCCTGTCGCAGATCGCGCGCCGGGCCGGCGTCTCGCCCGGCCTCGTCGCCCATTATTTCGGCGACAAGGACGGCCTGCTCGAGGCGACGCTGCGCCACCTCGCCGGCCGCATCGGCCGCGCCGTCGCCCAGCGCCTTTCCCGGGCCCGCCATCCGCGCGAGCGCCTCGTCGCGGTGATCGACGCCAACCTCGCCCCCGAGGAGTTCGACCGCAGGAGCTGCACGGTCTGGCTCGCCTTCTGGGGCCAGGTGCTGCATTCGGAGCGGCTGCGCCGGGTCCAGAAGGTTTACCAGGGCCGGATGATCTCCAACCTCGCCCACCCGCTGCGCGGCCTCGCCTCGCGCGAGGAAGCCCGCCGCATCGCCATCTCGATCGCGGCGGTGATCGACGGGCTCTGGCTGCGCTCCACCCTCTCGGCCACCGACGAGACCGACAGCGCCACCGCCCGCGCTATCGCCACCGCCTTCATCGACGCCCAGCTCGCCGCCCTGAAGCCGCGGCCGTCCGACCAGCCTTCCGGAGACGCCCCCGTGACCGACACCCCCCTCGTCCGCAACCACGTCGGCGGCCGCTCTGTCGAGGCGGCGGACCACCGGACCTTCGAGACGATCGACCCCGCCACCGGCGAGGTCCTCGCCCTCGTCGAGATCGCCGGCGAGGCCGAGGTCGAGGCCGCCGTCGCCGCCGCCGAAGCCGGCCAGAAGGTCTGGGCGGCGATGACCGGGGCCGAGCGCGGCCGCATCCTCAAGCGCGTCGCCGCGCTGCTGCGCGAACGCAACGACGAACTCGCCCTGCTCGAGACCCGCGACACCGGCAAGCCGATCCAGGAGACGAGCGTCGTCGACGTGATCTCGGGCGCCGAATGCCTCGAATATTTCGCCGGCCTCGCCTCGGGCCTCACCGGCGAGCACGTCGATCTCGGACCCTCGGCTTTCGGCTACACCCGGCGCGAGCCGCTCGGCATCGTCGCCGGCATCGGCGCCTGGAACTATCCGCTCCAGATCGCCTGCTGGAAGTCGGCCCCGGCGCTCGCCTGCGGCAACGCCATGATCTTCAAGCCGGCCGAACTGACGCCGCTCACGGCCGTGAAGCTCGCCGAGATCATGACCGAGGCCGGCGTTCCGGACGGCGTCTTCAACGTCGTCCAGGGCTTTGCCGACACCGGCCGCCTGCTGACCCGCCATCCGAAGATCGCCAAGGTGTCGCTGACCGGCGAGGTCGGCACCGGCAGGAAGGTGATGGCCGACGCCGCCGGCACGCTGAAGCAGGTGACGCTGGAACTCGGCGGCAAGTCGCCGCTGATCGTCTTCCCCGACGCCGACCTCGACGACGCCGTCTCCGGGGCGATGCTGGCGAATTTCTATTCGGCCGGCGAGGTCTGCTCCAACGGCACCCGCGTCTTCGTCCACGAGAGCGTCAAGGCCGCCTTCACGCAGAAGCTGGTCGCCCGGGTGAAGGCGATGACGATCGGCGATCCGAAGGACCCGGCGACCCAGGTCGGCGCCCTCATTTCGAAGGCGCACATGGACAAGGTGCTCGGCCTGATCGAGGCCGGCAAGGCGGCGGGCGCGAAGGTGCTCGTCGGCGGCGGCCGCTTCAACGAGGGCGCCTGCGCCGCCGGCTGCTTCGTCGCCCCGACGGTGTTCGACGGCTGCACCGAGGACATGACCATCGTGCGCGACGAGATCTTCGGCCCGGTGATGTCGCTGCTCTCCTTCACCGACGAGGACGAGGTGATCGCCCGGGCCAACGCCACCGACTTCGGCCTCGCCGCCGGCGTCTTCACCAGGGACCTCGCCCGCGGCCACCGGGTGATCGCGCAGCTTGAGGCCGGCACCTGCTGGATCAACCACTACAACGTCACGCCGATCGAACTGCCCTTCGGCGGCGTCAAGCAGTCCGGCCTCGGCCGCGAGAATTCCCGGGCCGCGATCGAGCACTACACGCAGCTGAAGAGCGTCTACGTCAACCTCGGCAGGGTCGAGGCGCCCTATTGAGGGGCGACGCGCCGGGCTCCGCGCGAAGGGACCCCGGCGGGCGATGAGGACGGACAGGACCGGTGAGGGCCCAATGACCACCGAGAACACCCCCTTCGACTACGTCATCGTCGGCGCCGGCTCGGCCGGCTGCGTCCTCGCCGACCGCCTGTCGGAGGACGGCACGGCGAGCGTGCTGGTGCTGGAATTCGGCGGCTCCGACCGCTCGGTCTTCATCCAGATGCCGAGCGCGCTGTCGATCCCGATGAACATGAAGAAATACAACTGGATGTACGAGAGCGAGCCGGAGCCCGGCCTCGGCGGCCGCCGCATGCACTGCCCGCGCGGCAAGGTGCTCGGCGGTTCGTCGTCGATCAACGGCCTCGTCTACGTCCGCGGCAATCCGGCCGACTTCGACCGCTGGCGCGAGGAAGGCGCCGACGGCTGGTCCTATGCCGACGTGCTGCCCTATTTCCGCAAGGCCGAGACCCGGCGCGAGGGCGGCGACGCTTACCGCGGCGCCGACGGCCCGCTCGCCACCCGCTACGGCGCCCTCAAGAACCCGCTCTACGACGCCTTCGTCGAGGCGGGGCGGCAGGCCGGCTATCCCGTCACCTCCGACATCAACGGCGGCCAGCAGGAAGGCTTCGGCCGGATGGACATGACGGTGAAGGACGGCGTGCGCTGGTCCGCCGCCAACGCCTATCTGAAGCCGGCGATGAAGCGGAGCAACCTCAAGGTCGAGACCCACGCCCGGGCGCTCGGCGTCGTCTTCGAGGGCAGGCGCGCGATCGGCGTGCGCTACGAGCAGGGCGGCGAGGAGAGGTTCGTGCGCGCCCGCCGCGAGGTGATCCTGTCCGGCGGGCCGATCAACACGCCGCAACTGCTGAAACTCTCCGGCGTCGGCCCCGCGGCCGAGCTGAAGGCGAACGGCATCGCCGTCGTCGCCGACCGGCCCGGCGTCGGCGAGAACCTGCAGGACCACCTCGAATTCTACTTCCAGGTCGCCTGCAAGGAGCCGATCACGCTCTATTCGTCGATGGGCCTGATCCCGCGCGGGCTGATCGGCCTGCGCTGGCTGCTGACGAAGGACGGCCTCGGCGCCACCAACCACTTCGAGACCTGCGGCTTCATCCGCTCGCGCGCGGGCATTCCCTACCCGGACATCCAGTATCACTTCCTGCCGCTGGCCGTGACCTACGACGGCAAGGGCCTCGCCTCCGAACACGGCTTCCAGGCCCACGTCGGCCCGATGCGGTCGAAAAGCCGGGGCTGGGTGCGGCTGGCGTCGTCGGACCCGCGCGAGGCGCCGAAGATCTTCTTCAACTACATGAGCCATCCCGACGACCGCGAGGAGATGCGCGCCTGCGTCCGCCTCACCCGCGAGATCTTCGCCCAGAAGGCCTTCGACCGCTGGCGCGGCCGCGAGATCCAGCCGGGGGCCGACGTCGTCACCGACGAGGCGATCGACGCCTTCGTCGCCCGCGCCGTCGAGAGCGCCTATCATCCGTCCTGCACGGCGAAGATGGGTGCGAAGAGCGACCCGATGGCGGTGGTCGACGCCGAGGCGCGGGTTCACGGCGTCGAGGGGCTGCGGGTGGTCGATTCCTCGATCATGCCCTCGATCACCACGGGCAACCTCAACGCCCCGACCATCATGCTCGCCGAAAAGGCCGCCGACCACATCCGCGGCCGCACTCCGCTCGCCCCGAGCAACGCGGACTATCACCGGGCTGAAAACTGGAAGACGGCGCAGCGCTGACGGCGGGAGGCCGCAGCGTCGTCCCCTTGGCGGGGCACTCCGATCCAACGCGAGAAAAATGCTCCGCGGCGCCGCCGGCGGGGCCTTTTCGCGTCGCGCACCGGACCGCCCGGCGCCTGCCGGAGCGGCCTTGCCGAACGGCCAAAAAAAGACCGCCCGAAGGCGGCCTGAAGTCTTAGGGAGGAAACGCCCTAAAGAGGGCAAGGAGAATATGCCTCATCCCGGCCCGTTTTGCAATGCAGCACGCGCATGGCTGCCGTGCAGTTTTATTCGAGTCTCACGGCAAATTGATCGAGCCCGGTTTTCCGCCATGACAACGCCGTCACGGCGGCCGGATTCGGGCGGGTTTCGCTCTGTGCACTGCACCATTCACCGTTAAGAACAGGCGGATCGGGCCCTTTGCCGGGGCCCGTGCCGTCAGCCGGTCCAGCCGAGGCCGCCGGCGATGCAGTTCATCGACAAGAGCAGCGGCACGAGGATGCGCTCGCGGCGGACGGGGTCGCTTTCGGCGCGGAACTCGCGCAGGAGGTCGACCTGCCAGCGGTTGGTGCGGTCGATCATCGGGCGGACGTGCTCGATGCGCCGGCTCAGCACCGGGAAGCGCTCGGCGAGCCGGCTCTCTCCGGTCAGCGCCAGAACGTGGCCGACGGCGCGGCGATATTCGTCCGCGACCATGCCGAACACCCGCTCGCGGACCTCGCCGTCGGGGACGAGATCGGCGTAGAGCCGGGCGATCTCCATGTCGGTGAGGTAGAGCGTCTTCTCGGCCTCGTCGATCATCAGCCGGAAGAAGCGCGAGCGGTCGAACAGATCGCGCAGGCGCGCCCGGCCCTCGTCGCCGCGAAAGCGCAGGAAGCTGTCGAAGGCGGTGCCGAGGCCGTACCAGCCGGTGACGAGATGGCGGTTCTGGCTCCAGGCGAAGACCCAGGGGATGGCGCGCAGGTCCGACAGCGCCCGGGCGCCGAAGCGGCGCGACGGCCGCGAGCCGAGCTTGAGGAGGGCGAGCTCCTCCACCGGGCTCGAGGCGTTGAAATAGTCGATCAGGCCCGGCTGCTCGATCAGCTTGCGGAACGAGGCGAGCGAGAGGCCGGACAGCGCCTCGAGGATCTCGTGGTCGCCCGACGGCATCCGCGGCCGGCGGCGCGAGGCCAGCGTGTGGGAGACGACGCTGGCGGCGAGCAGTTCGAGGTTGTAGAGCGCGGCGCCGCGATGGGCGAATTTCGACGACACCACCTCGCCCTGTTCGGTGAGCCGCAGCCGGCCGCCGACGGTGCCGGCCGGCTGGGCGGCGATCGCCCGTCCGGTCGGCGCGCCGCCGCGGCTGACCGAGCCGCCGCGGCCGTGGAAGAAGGAGATGCGGATGCCGGCCTTGCGCCCGGTCTCCATCAGCCGCTCCTGCGCCTTGTGCAACTCCCAGTTGGAGCAGAGGAAGCCGCCGTCCTTGTTGCTGTCCGAATAGCCGAGCATCACCTCCTGGGCGAGGCCGCGGGCGCGCAGCACCCGGCGCACCACCGGGTCGGCGAAGAGGTCCCTCAGGATCGCGTCGGCGTTCTGCAGGTCCTCGATGGTCTCGAGCAGCGGGATCACCGCGATGCCGCGGCCGCTCTCCTCCTCGCCCGGCAGCAGGCCGGCGTGGCGGGCGAGCAGGTAGACCGCGAGGATGTCGGCGGCGCTCGTCGTCATCGACAGGATGAAGGAGCCGACCGCGCGCTCGTCGACGCCGGTCTGGGCCTCGCGGATGGCGTCGAACACCGCCATCATCTCGGCCGCTTCCTCGCCGAGGGCGGAGCGGTCGACCGTCGGCAGGGCCGGGGCGGCGAGTTCGCGGGCGACGAGGGCGTGCCATTCGCGCGAGTTGACCTCGGGCAGCGTCTCGATTCCCGCCGGCGGGGCCGCCCGCCACAGCTCGGCGAGGGTGCGGTTCACGACCGAGGAGTTCTGGCGGATGTCGAGCGAGGCGGTGCGGAAGCCGAAGATCTCGACCTCCCGGCGCACCGGCCGCAGCCGGTTGCGGGCGAGGTCGTCGGCGCCGATGGCGAGCAGCGCCCGCTCGGCGACGAGGAGATGGCGCTCCAGTTCCTCCGGCGCGCCATAGGGCCTGGCGGTGCCGCCAGGCGCGATCATCGCGCCGATCCGCTCGGCGATGGCGCTGAAATACTGGCGGAACACCTCGCCCGGGTTGCGGGCGGCGATGGTCTCGCCGATGCCCGACGTCTCCAGCAGTTCGGCGAGGGCGATCCGGAAGGGTTCCGGCACGTCGACCGCCGCGGCGGTGATCGAGACGAGCTTCGCCATCTCCTCGATCCGCGCGAGCAGCCGGTCGAGGGCGGCGCGGCGGTAGTCGGCGAGCGCATGGCGCGTGGTCTGCGCCGTCACGAAGGGATTGCCGTCGCGGTCGCCGCCGATCCAGGTGGAGAAGCGCAGCAGCGCTGGCGCCGGGATCGCCGTCTCCGGATAGTGGCGCCGCAGCGCCGCGGTGAGGTTCTCGATCACCTGCGGCGCCTGCTCGTAGAGCGTCTCCTGGAAGAAGTGCAGGCCCCAGGCGATCTCCTGCTCAACCGAAGGCTTCTCGAGGCGCAGCTCGCCGGTCATCCAGAGAAGGTCGATCTCGGTGCGGAGGGTGCGCACCAGGGCGTCGCGTTCGCGCGGGGTCCAGCGGGCGGCTTCCAGGGCGACGAGGCCGCGGTAGATCCGGCGGTGGATCTCGAGCACGGTGACGCGCTTGGCCTCGGTCGGGTGGGCGGTCAGCGTCGGCACCACCTCGGTCGTGGCCAGTGCCGCGGCGAGATCCTCCGCCTCGATCCGCGCCGCCGCGATCGAGCCGATCACGTCGGAGAAGGAGCCGGCGACCTGGTCCGGCCCGCCGGTGGTCTCGAGCTGGCGGCGGGCGCGCTGGGCGACGTTCTCCTCGGCGATGCCGAGCAGCTGGAACCAGATGCCCGTCACCTGCAGCGCCGGCACCTGCAGTTCGGCGGGAATCGCCACCTCCGGCCCGGTCTGGAACAGGTATTTGACGAGCCGCGGCTCGCGGACGCGCACGACGTCGGCGAGCAGGTTGAACAGCAGCTCGAAGACGGGGGTGAAGTCGTCGTCGGCGACGGGGGCGTCGGTCTCAACGATCCGGGCGAGAGAGCTTGCCATGGCGCCGTTTCCTCGTTCGTTGCGGCATCCGCCGATCGCCCGGCCGGCCGTGGGGACGGCTCCGGCGGCGATCGCATCCGGCCTCCTTGATAGGGGAGGGCCGGGCGCCACCGCGACGGGCGACGATGCCGCAGGGCACCGTCCGCCCGGCGAAAGCCCGGAAAATCCGCGGCTTGCGCCGGTTTCGTATTTTCTGAACCGGCGGCGCAGTCGCGCTGAAGGCGCGTCCTGACGGCGAGCCCCGCAGCCGGCGCCGTCCCGCTCAGCCCGCCGAGGGGCGGGTCATGTCGATCGGCACCACGAAGCGGTCGTAGTCCTCTGCGGTCACGAAGCCGGATGCGAGCGCCGCCTCGCGCAGGGTCGAGCCGGACGCCTGCGCCGCCTTGGCGATCTTCGCGGCCTTGTCGTAGCCGACGTGGCGGTTGAGTGCGGTGACGAGCATCAGGTTGCGGTCGAGGTTCTCCGCGATCCGCGCAAGATTCGGTTCGATCCCCCGGGCGCAGTGTTCCTCGAAGGCGAGGGCGGTGTCGGAGAGGAGTGCGATCGATTCCAGCACGTTGTGCACCATCACCGGCTTGTAGACGTTGAGCTGGAAGTTGCCCTGGCTGCCGGCGAAGGCGACGGCGGCGTCGTTGCCGAACACCTGGACGCAGACCATCGTCATCGCCTCGGCCTGGGTCGGGTTGACCTTGCCGGGCATGATCGAGGAGCCCGGCTCGTTCTCCGGGATGACGATCTCGCCGATGCCGCAGCGCGGGCCGCTGGCGAGCCAGCGCACGTCGTTGGCCATCTTCATCAGCCCGCCGGCCAGCGTGCGCAGCGCCGCCGAGGTCTGGACCAGCGCGTCGTGGGCGGAGAGCGCGAAGAACCTGTCGTCCGCCGAGCGGAACGGATGGCCAGTGAGGGCGGCGAGGCGGGCGGCGGCGCGGTCGCCGAAGTCGGGGTGGGCGTTGAGGCCGGTGCCGACGGCGGTGCCGCCGATGGCGAGGTCGCACAGCCCCGGCAGCGCCGCCTTCACCGCCGCGAGGCCGAAGTCGATCTGGGCGACCCAGGCGCCGATCTCCTGGCCGAGGGTGACGGGCGTCGCGTCCTGCAGGTGGGTGCGCCCGGTCTTGACCACGCCGGCGTTGGCGGCGGCCTTGGCGGCGAGGGTGTCGCGCAGCACGCCGACCGCCGGCAGCAGCCGCTCGGCGATCTCCAGCACCACGGCGACGTGCATCGCGGTGGGAAACGTGTCGTTCGACGACTGGCCGCGGTTGACGTGGTCGTTGGGATGCACCGGCGTCTTGGAGCCGCGCGCCCCGCCGAGCATCTCGATCGCCCGGTTGGAGATCACCTCGTTGGCGTTCATGTTCGATTGGGTGCCCGAGCCGGTCTGGAACACGACCAGCGGGAATTCGCCGTCGAGGCGGCCCTCGATCACCTCGTCCGCCGCGGCGACGATCGCCTCGGCGAGCCTGGGGTCGAGTTCGCCGAGCTCGGCGTTGGCCTCGGCCGCGGCGCGCTTCAGCAGCCCGAGGGCGCGGATCATCGTGCGGCCCCAGCGGAAGCGGTCGCGGCCGATCGGGAAGTTGCCGATCGATCGCTGGGTCTGCGCGCCCCAGTAGCGGTCTGCGGGCACGGCGATCTCGCCCATGGAATCGCTCTCGCGGCGCGTCGTCTCGGTCATGGCGTCCTTCCTTCTCCTGCCGGGGGCCTCGTCCCGCGGCTGCCGCCGCCGCCCCTGATGTCGGGCCGGTCCGCGCCGCCGACAAGGCTGCGGGGGCCTCGGGAGGATGACGAAGCCGAAGGCGTCCGATTGCGTGCGTACGCCCCGCCTGCCGGGTTCGCCGCCGCGGTTCGCTTTCGCGCACGCGGGGCACGGCTGGTGGCGGCGGTGGCGGCCGATGATGACGGTGGGGCATATCAGCTTCGAAGTCGGCAGATTGTTCCCCGTCGAAGTTACAAAGTGAAACCCTCCTCCTCAAATCCGCGTGGGACCGTTGACATCGTCCATGCACGATGCGTGGACCTCGACCAATCCTTTCTCTGGAAGGAGGAGGAAAACGGCATGAACATTGGTGGACTTGGCGGGTACTCACCCGCCTCCGGCCTCGCCTCCCGTATCCTGGGGCAGGCCGATGCGGACGTCGACGGAGCCTTGTCGCTGGAAGAATTCGCGGCGACGGGCGAGACGTCGGAAGACGAGGTCTCGGACATCTTCTCCACGCTCGATTCCGATGGCGACGGTCTGGTGGGTGGCGACGAACTCGCCACCGGCATCCAGACCTTCGCCTCGGAAGCGGCCGGGGCGCTGCTCGGTTTCCAAGAGTTCGGCGCCGGCGGCCCGCCGCCGCCTCCGGGCGGCGGTCCAGGTGGCGGGAGCTTCTTCTCCGACACCGACGCCGACGCCTCGGGCACCCTGTCGCTCGACGAGTTCTCGGCGAAGGGCGAGGAGATCGGCATGGCGTCCGAGGACGCGGCGGCCCTGTTCGAGGCGATCGACGCCGACGGTGACGGCGAGATCGACGAGGACGAGAACGCCGCCTTCGAGCAGACGATGTCCGAGCGCGGCGCCGGCGGTCCTCCGCGCGGCGGTCCGCCTCCGGGCGGTCCCCCGCCCGGGGGCGCCGGTGGCGGCTCGGGAAGCGGGGTCGACCTCGCGAGCCTTCTCGCCGGCAACTCCGCCTACGGCTCGTCCTCGACGATCGACCTGACCCAGCTCTTCGACCAGGCCGCCTGAAAGGCGGTGCGGCCGAGGCGCACACACGGTGGCCGGGAAGGGCCCGGCGCTTTCCGGCCACCGACTTCTGGTGTTGAATGACGACCGCGAACGCTTCGGCGGCCCCGATCGTCCCCCTGAGGTGAACGACGCGGTCGCCGGCCGGCTGGGTCGTCGCCGTGCCGGCATCCTCGCGCAAAGGTGTCCCCATGACCGACAAACCGCGGATTCTCGTCGTCGAGGACGACAGCGTGATCCGCGACCTCGTCGAGAGCTACCTCTCCGGCCACGGCCTGACGGTCTTCACCGCGGCCGAGGCCCGGGCGATGGACCGCATCCTCGCCGCCGAACCGATCGACCTCGTCATCCTCGACCTGATGCTGCCGGGCGAGGGCGGCCTGTCGATCTGCCGCCGCCTGCGCCGCGATCGACCGTTGCCGATCCTGCTGCTGACCGCGCTGGGCGAGGACACCGACCGCATCGTCGGCCTTGAGAGCGGTGCCGACGACTATCTCGTCAAGCCGTTCAACCCGCGCGAACTGCTGGCGCGGGTGCGCGCGGTGCTGCGCCGCTGGGAGGAGCCGCCGGGGGTGGAGCGGGGCGGGCGTACCGAGACCCTGCTCGCCGGACGGGTCCGCTTCGACCGCTGGACGGTCGATCTCCTCAAGCGCCAGCTCTACGACGACGGCGGCGTCAGGGTGTCGCTGACGAGCGGCGAGTTCGACCTCCTCGTCGCCTTCTGCCGCAACCCCGGCAAGGTTCTGGCCCGCGAGGCCCTGCTCGAGACGACCCGCGGCCGCGTCGCCGCCGGGCCCTACGACCGCAGCGTCGACATCATGGTCAGCCGGCTGCGCCGCAAGCTGCAGTCCGACAGCGACGACGGCGGCCTCATCCGCACGATCCGCAACGTCGGCTACGTCTTCTCCGCCGAGGTGCGCGAGGTCCCCGACGCCGGTGCCGCGCCGTGAAGCGGCTCCCGCGGCGGGTTCCGGCGCTCCGCAGGATCGGCGTGCAGATGATGCTGACCGTGATCCTCGCGATCACGGTCAGCAACCTGCTGCTGCTGACGCTGGCGGTCCTTCATCGCAGCTACGGCGCCGACCCGCCCTTCTCCGGCGAGGAGGAGGATCTGCTCGCCTATCTCTCGCGCATCGTCGTCGTCTCGGCGATGATCGCCGAGGCGCCCGCGGCCGAGCGCCCGGCCCTCGCCGATCTGGCGCTCGCCGCCGTTCCGAAGGGGACCACTCTCGCCGGGCCGTCGCGGGATCCGGTCGCCGATCCGGTCGCCGGTCTCGGGCCCGCCGAGGACCACGGCCTTCCCGAGACGAGCTTCGAGGTACGCCTGATCCCCCGCGCGCTCGCCGCGCGCCTGCCGGCCGAGGCCCGTTTCCGCCTGGCGCCGCCCACGCTCGCCGGCAGCCGCTATCCCGACGTCGTCGTCGCCGTTCCGGGCGCGCCGGCCCTGCGCTACGCCCACGGCGGCGTCGACATTCCGCCGCCGCCCGGCGGCTGGATCCTGCTGCTGTTCGGCACTGTCGCGGTCGTGCTCACCACCGCCCTCCTCGCCGTGTGGAGCCGGCGGGCGGTCGTCGCGCCGCTGGAGCGCCTCGCGGCGCGGGTGGCGGGCGCCGGTGCGCCGGCCGGCGGCGAGCCCTTCCCGGCGGAGGGCGCCCTCGAGATCCGCCACCTCGCCGAGGAACTGAGCCGCGCCGACGCCCGCCAGAAGGCGATGCTGCGGGCGCGCACCGAGATGCTGGCCTCGGTCGGACACGACCTGCGCACGCCGCTGACCCGGCTGCGGCTCCGGTCCGAGACGGTGGACGATCCGCGGCTGCGCCGCGAGATGGTCGGCGAGATCGACCGGCTCGCCCGACTCACCGACCAGGCGCTCGCCTTCCTGCGCGGCGACGCCGTCGGCGAGGCCTTCGAGCGCGTCGACGTCGCCTCGCTGCTGTCCTCGCTCTGCGACGACTTCGCCGAACTCGGATGCGAGGTCGACTGCCGGCTGCCGCCGCGCCTCGTCGCGACCTGCCGGCCGCAGGCGCTGTCCCGGGCGGTCGGCAATCTCGTCGAGAACGCCTTCAAATACGGCGATCGGGTCGACCTCGTTCTCGCGGCCGACGAGGCGGGCGGCCGCTACGTCGTGACGGTCGGCGACGACGGACCAGGGATCGACGAGGGCCTTGCCGACGCTCTCGTCCACCCCTTCGTGCGCGCCGACGACGGCGACGGCCGCGGCGACCCGCGCGGCGGCTTCGGTCTCGGCCTCGCCATCGCCGCCCGCGTCGCCGCCGATCACGGCGGCACCCTCACCCTCGCCAACCGCGCCCCCCACGGCCTGCTCTGCCGGCTCGACCTGCCGCTCGATCCGCGAGCCGGCGCCTGACGGCCCGGACCGGAGGCCCCGCCGCCCCCCGACGCCAAAAGAAAGGGCGGCGCCCCGCGGGGAGCGCCGCCCGTTCTCGTTCGCATCGGCCGCGGGAGGCGGCCGGACCTCTCCGGCCCGGCCGACCCCGATCCTCAGGCGAAGTCGCCCGTGGTGAAGGGCAGGATGCGCGGGTGCTTGCCGGTCGCCTTGAAGACGGCGTTGGCGACCGCCGGTCCGATCGGCGGCACGCCCGGCTCGCCGACGCCGCTCGGGGCCTCGTCCGAGGGCACGATGTGGACCTCGACCTGCGGCATGTCCGACATCCGCAGCGGCTCGTAGCCGTCGAAGTTCGCCTGGTCGACCTCGCCGTCGGTCAGGGTGACGGCGTTGCGAAGGATGGCGCCGAGGCCGAAGCCGATGCCGCCCTCCATCTGCGCCCGGATGTTGTCCGGGTTGACCGCGATGCCGCAGTCGACGGCGCAGACCACCTTCTCGACCTTGACCTCGCCGTCGGCGTAGGTGATCTCGGCCACCTCGGCGACATAGGTGTTGAAGGACTTGTGGACCGCGACGCCGCGGTAGCGGCCTTCGGCCGGCGGCGTCGACCAGCCGGCCTTCTCGGCGGCGAGCTTCAGCACCGCCGCCTTGCGGGGGTCGTCCTTCATCAGGGCGAGGCGGAAGTCGACCGGGTCCTTGCCCGCCTTGACGGCGAGGGCGTCGATCATCGTCTCCATCACGTAGGCGGTGTGGGTGTGGCCGACCGAGCGCCACCACAGCACCGGCACGCCGACCCTCGGCGAATGCAGTTCGACCCGAAGGCCCGGGATGGCGTAGGTGGTGTCGTGGATGCCCTCGACCGAGGCGTCGTCGACGCCGTTCTTGACCACCATCGCCTCCATGGCGGTGCCGGTGAAGATCGACTGGCCGACGACCCGGTGCTCCCAGCCCGAGGGATTGCCCTCGGCGTCGAGGCCGGCGCGGACCTTGTGCAGGAACATCGGACGGTAGTAGCCGCCCTTGATGTCGTCCTCGCGGGTCCAGACGATCTTGAGCGGCTGGGCCTTGCCCCAGACCTTGGCGACGAGGGCGGCCTCGGCGATGTATTCGCTGTTGTAGACCGCCCGGCGGCCGAAGGAGCCGCCGGCCCACAGCGTGTCGATCGCCACCTGGCCCGGCTCGAGGCCGAGGATGCCGCCGACCACCATCTGGTCGACGCCCTGGAACTGGGCGCCGGTCCACAGCCGCGCGCTCTTGCCCGGCTCGACGAGGATCGTGACGTTGAGCGGCTCCATCGGGGCGTGGGCGAGATAGGGGAAGCGGTATTCCGCCTCGACGACGCTCGCCGCCCCGGCGAGGGCGGTCTCGGCGTCGCCGTCGTTGGCGACGGCGCCGGGCGTCTTCGCCAGCTCGGCGTATTCGGCGAAGATCGCGTCGCTGCCGCGGGTCTCCGCCGCGCTCTCGTCCCACTCGACGGTGACGAGGTCGCGGGCCTTGATCGCCGGCCAGGTCTTCTCGGCGAACACCGCGACGCCGAACGGGCCGGATTTCACGTCGACGACGCCCCTGACCTTCAGCGCCTCGGCGGCGTCGAAGGACTTGACGGTGGCACCCCACTTCTTCGGGCGGATCACCGTGACGACCAGCATGTCGTCGAGATGGACGTCTATGCCGTAGGTGTTCGGCGCGCCGGCCGATTTCACCGGCACGTCGACCCGGGCGAAATCCTTGCCGATGTAGACCCACTGGTCGGGGGTCTTCAGCGTCGGCTCGGCCGGGGCCTCGAGCCCGGCCGCCGCGGCGGCGAGATCGCCGAAGCCGGCGCTGCGCTCGCCGTGGACGATCCGGCCGCCGGCGATGCTCACCTCGGAGGCCGGGACCGACCAGGCCTTCGCCGCGGCCTCGACCAGCATCGCCCGGGCGGCGGCGGCCGCCGTGCGGTACTGCACGAAGGAATTGGCCAGCGAGGTCGAGCCGCCGGTGCCCTGGAGGCCGAAGAACAGGTTCTTGTAGACCTCGTTGTCGGCCGGGGCGAAGCGGGTCGTCACCTGTTCCGCCGCGGCGTCGAGTTCGTCGGCGACGAGGGTGGCGAGGCCGGTGGCGATGCCCTGGCCCTTGTCGAGGTGCTTGATCACCACCGTGACGCGGCCGGCGCCGTCGATCTCGACGAAGGGGTTGAAGACGGTGCCGGCAGCCGCCGGGTCGGTCGCGGCGAGGCCGGTCCCGGTCCCCTTGGCCGTGATGAAGCCGACGGCGAGGCCGGCGACGGCGACGCCCTTGAGGAAGCCGCGGCGGCTGGCGCCGGCGAGGGCGCGCGGCGCGGCGGGCGCGAGCGGCAGGGCGGCGAGCCGCGGGATC
>CALCDT010000282.1 GCA_937900425.1 uncultured Alphaproteobacteria bacterium
TGCATGACCGGAGCCGGGGACCCGGCGGCGGGCGCATTGTCCGGGACGAAAGCCGGCGCCGGGACCGGCCGCGCCAGTTGCTCGACCCGCGCGCCGAGCCGGTCGACCCGGTCCTCGATCTCGGCGAGGGCGTCGGTGAGTTGCTTCAGCAGGCGGCCGATGACCTCGACGTCGCCGGCGAGAACCTGGCGCTCGTCGGCGATGCGCTCGTCGACCGCGCGCATCTGTGCCGACAGCCGGGCCTGGAGGGTCGCGACCTCGGCGTTGACGTCGGAGACGACGGCGGCGATCTCGCCGATCCGGGTTTCGACCCAGACCCGGTCGCCGCGGCGCTGCATCAGCACCTGGAACAGGGCCATGGTGCCGAGGGCGGCGATGCCGAGGATCGCCGCCTGCCCCATCGGGAAGGCGAAGAGCACGGTGAGGACGACGGTCAGCGACACGGCGATCATCACCATGGACCCGATGACCAGCAGCGAAGCCAGACGCTTCATGATCCGTTCCGTACTCCGCATTTACCGCCGGCGTCGTCGGCACCGGGCCGGTGCGCGCCGATGCGGGCGAATCAGCGATGATCATGCTGGATCTCCGCGGTTTTCGCACGGTCCGCGGCCCGCGCGGTGCCACGGACGCTCCGGTTTCCCACAGATCGCCGGTCGCGAGCGGGCGAGGGACGAGCGGAACGTCGTCCGCAGTCTCCGGGACTTGACCTTCCAGCGGCTGGAACCACCATCTCGGAGCCGACGAAGGCAACCGGGCGGATGCGGCCGGTGCCGGGCGGGCGAGGGTCCCGGATTCCGCGACCGTGCCGCCGACGAAAGAGGAGAACGACGATGCTGGAACTCAAGGTGGACGGGATGACCTGCGGCGGCTGCGCGAAAAGCGTCATGAAGGCGGTGGACCGGGTCGAGCCCGGCGTCGTCGTCGAGGTCGACCTCGCCGCGAAAACGGTGCGGATCGCCTCCGATCGGCCGGCCGCGGCCTTCGCCGAGGCGATCGAGGCCGCCGGCTACGACGTCGCCGCCTGACGCGGACCCGCGGGAACGGCCGGGCGCACGGCGGACCGCCGGCGCCCGCCTCGCCCGGACCGTTTCGCCGGCGCAGGAGGAACACGGGCGGAGATCCCCTCGCAAGTTGCGGCCGCTGCGACCGAAATCGGCATCGCTTACCTTTTGTTTACCTCGATGGCGTCATGATGGGCGGACGAGCGCGATAGGATTTCGCGTGAGACATGCAAGGAATGCAAAAGTATGGGTGTTTCCCCACGCCCCACGTCGGCGCTTCGTGTCCTCATCGTCGATCGCGACAAGGATGCCCGTGCCGTCCTGAAACGGGCCCTCGAGCAGCGTATCGCCCGCCCGCTGATGATCCTGGAGACCGCCGAGCCGGACGCCGCCCGCCTGATGCTGGGTGAGCAGGCCTTCGACGTGCTGACCCTCGATCTCGACACCGTCGGCGGGCCGGCCGGTTTCGCCACCCTGCAATCCACCGCCCGCAGCAGCCTCACCTACGTCACCGGCGCCGCCGACCGCGTCACCGACGCCGTCGCCGTGGTCCGGGCCGGCGCTGCCGACTATATCGAGAAGCCGCTCGACGGCGTCGCCTTCGCCCGCCGGATCGAGCGCCATTTCGTCATCGGCGAGACCCTGCTCGCCACCGATTTTCACGGCCTCGTCGGACGGTCGGCGCGGATGCGCACGCTGTTCGACCAGATCAGCCGCATCGCGCCGGCCGCCGCCCCGGTTTTCATCTCGGGCGAGAGCGGCACCGGCAAGGAAGCCTGCGCCCGCGTTCTGCACAAGCTGTCGCGGCGGGCCGCCGGTCCCTTCGTCGTCGTCGACTGCGCCGGCCTCGACCGGCCCGACCTGATGCAGGCGATCGCCGGCGGCGAGCATGCCGGCGCCCTGCATCGCGCCCACGGCGGCAGCCTGCTGCTCGACGAGGTCGCCGCTCTCGACACCGCGACCCAGGCCCTGCTCGTGCGTTTCATCGAGACCGGCGAGATCACCGGCGCCGCCTTCGCCGGCGCCCCGCCGGACGTCCGCCTGATCGCCACCACCGAGCGCAGCCCCGAGGATCTCGTGCGCACCGGCACGATGCGGGCCGACCTGTTCTATCGCCTCAACGTGCTCAGCCTGCACCTGCCGCCGCTGCGCGAGCGCCCCGACGACATCCTGCCGATCGCCGAGGCGGTGCTGCGGCGCTGCGGCGAGCGCCTCGACAGCCGGCTCGCCCGCTTCGCCGCCGCCGCCGAGAAGCTGATGGCCGGCCACGGCTGGCCGGGCAACGTGCGCGAACTCGAAAACCTGATCCAGCGCCTCGCCTCGCTCGGCGACGGCGAGGTGGTGACGGCCGAGATGCTGTCCGACGCCGGCCTCGGCCTCAGGCGCGGCCTTTCCGCCCCGCGCGAGCCGCTGCGCGCCGTCGAGCCGGCCGCCTCGCGCGAGACCGCCGTCCCGTCCCCCGCCGCCGTGATGCCGCTGTGGATGGCCGAGGCGCGGATCATCGAAGAGGCGATCGAGGCCTTCGACGGCAACATCGCCCGCGCCGCCGCCGCCCTCGAAATCAGCCCCTCGACGATTTACCGTAAGCGGCGGGCCCGCGAGGCCGGCGAGCGGGACGACTTGCCGTTCGTGCAATTCGGCTGATAGAGATGGACGGCGTTGCGAGGTGATCCGTCGGCGTCGGCGAAGTCGGCGCAAGGCCGCGCCGGATAGGGTGCCGCTCCCCGGACGCCGGGACGCGGACGCGACGAGCCGGTTCGTGGCCGCCGGGCCCGCACCAAGTCATCCTGACGGCCGGGCCGCCCCTGCCGATCGCGTGGGTTCCCCTTCGATGTCCGTGGTCCGTCGCCTGTCTCTCGTCGGTGCCCTTCTCCTCTCCGCCGCCCTGCCGATCCCGGCGGACGCGGTCGCCGGAGAACTCGCCGACAGGGCGAAGACCGCCGAGGAACTCATCGCCGGCGGCAAGCCGGTGCAGGCGCTGGCCGAAATGGAGGCGTCGTTCAACGCCGCCTGGGATCTCGCCCCGCTCGGCTTCTCCGAAGCCCTCTTCGTCGCCGCCCGTCCGTCGGGATTCGGCATCTACGACGCCCGAGTCTCGTCGGTGTTCCGCGAGGGCGAGGACATGCTGGTCTACGCCGAGCCCTTCGGCTTCGGCTACGGCCGCGAGGGCGAATTGTTCCTGATCGACTTCAAGGCCGACTTCCAGCTCAAGACCCCGACCGGCCAGATCCTGCACGAGCAGAAGGGCTTCGCCGACCTCAAGATGAAGAGCCGGCGCCGCAACAAGGAATTCCAGGTGTTCATCACCTACAATTTCAGCGGCCTGAAGCCCGGCGACTACATCCTGACGACCCGGCTGCACGACGAGCATTCCGACAAGGTCGCCGGCTTCGACCTGCCCTTCACCATCACTGCCGCGACGCCGCCGTCGGCGCCCGCTCCCGATGTTGGCGCGCCGGCAGAGACCGGAACGCCCCCGGCCGAGCCGCAGACGCCGGCGCCGCAGACGCCCGCGCCCGAAACGCGGATCCCCGACGCCGAGGCCCCGGAGGCCCCGGCGCCGGCCTCTCCGACCGGCGAGGCGCCGGCTCCCGGGACACCGGCTCCGGCAGCGCCGGCTTCGCAGGCACCGTCCCCGGACACGGCACCCGTCCCGCAGCCCTGAGCCGCTCGGTCGGGCCACCGGGTCGGCTTCGAAACGAGGCGTCGTGTCCGACGTCGTTCCCGCAGCCCTATCGACCGTCATTCCCGCAGCCCTATCGACCGTCATTCCCGCTTTCGCGCTGCTGTCCGGTTCAGGGGATGTCAGCGTAGAAGCACCCGGCCTCGTCCTTCGAGACAGCCGCTGGCGCGGCTTCCTCAGGATGAGGCCTTCGAGAGGATGAGGCCTTCGAGATTTCTCGCTTCATCCCAGAGGCTTGACCCTTTCCTTCATCCTGAGGAAGGAGCGAAGCGACTGTCTCGAAGGACGAGGGAAAGGCCGGGGCGGTGGCGACTGGTGTTTCAGCCCCTTTGGCGAGAGGCCATCGGAAGGATGCCGACGTCGCTCGTTCCGTCATGATCCGCTGCCGGCGAGAGCCACGCCCGCCACCGCCGCTCCGACACCCCCATCAGATGCCTGCGTGCCGATGAACGGATCCGGTCGGCGGCATCCCCCGCCGTCAGCGCATCGCCTCGCCCCGCTCCTCTCCCGCCTTGGCCTCCCGGTCGTCCAGTGTCTCGAAATAGCGGACGGTCTCGTCGTATTTCGGATCGATGGTGCCGCAGACCCGGTCCCAGAAGGAGAAGAAGTTGGCGTAGTTGTAGCGGAAGCGGGAATGGTGCTGGTCGTGGAAGGTGACGCAGACCATCGGTGAGGGCAGCCGCGACAGCGGCGAGGCCCAGAATTCGAAGCCGGAATGGCCGATCGTGCCGTTGAAGTGGTCATAGAGCCGGTGGCCGACCAGCACGAGCGCCGGGATCGGCAGGATCAGCGGCGCCCACAGATAATAGGACTGCATCACGAAGGCGTCGACGAGGTCGTCGCTGTAGGTGCTCCACACCGTCGGCGCCACCGAACGGTGATGTTCGGCGTGGAACGGATACATCAGCTTCGTGTGCATCAGCCGGTGCGCCCAGTAGAACCAGGCGTCGAAGGCGACGATCGAGACGACGAAGGTCAGCGGGATCGACCACCACGACAGCGCCGGCGGATCGAACAGGGTCCAGCCCTGCATCTGGGCGTAGATGCCGGCGGCGAGGCAGAAGTCGGTGACGAGAAGCGAGACGACGCTCTGGCGGATCTCGCGCGCCTTGCGCTTCTCGCCGCGCCGGTTCGGCTGGATCCGCCGCTCCGGATGGCGGTTCTGGATGGCGACGAGGGTCCATCCGGTCACGAAATAGAGCGCGACGTTGACCGCGTAGACGAGGCCGTAGAGCGGCAGGAAGGCGAGGAGGTGGTCGAGTACGGCGTCCAGCATCGGCAACGGGTGTCCCTCTCGCGTCAGACCGCCGGGCGCGCCTGCGTCCGGCATTTGCAATCGCCCGCCCTCCCGCCCCGCCGTGCCCCGGAGCGGCGCCGGCGGACGGCGCCCTTCGATGTTCTAGCCGCCTCGCCCGGTTTGGCAACCGCGGAAGGATCCGGGTGCGGCCTCGCGGTTCGTCCGGCCCGCCCTCGTCGGTCGACCGCGACAGGGCCCCGGCGCCGGCGAGCCGCCCTCAGCGTCCGGCGGGCGTTCGGTCCGATCCGGGCGTGGAAGCCCCCGGCGCCGTCATCTTCTCGACCAGACCGTCGTAGCGCGGGTGCAGCGTGCCCATCACCCGGTCCCAGAAGGAGAAGGTGTTGCCGTAATTGCAGCGGAAGTTGGAGTGGTGCTGGTCGTGGAAGATCGTGCACAGGAACGGCCACGGCGCCCGCGTCGAGGGCGAGGCGAAATATTCGAAGCCGCAGTGGCTGATCATGCCGGTGACCTGGTCGTAGAGCTTGTGGGCGATCAGCACCTCGAGCGGGATCGGCACCAGGAACGGAACGACGAGAAAATAGGACTGCTCGACGAAGGCGCCGACGAGGGAATCGGCGTTGTTGCTCCAGGTGGTCGGCGTGATCGAGCGATGGTGGAGCGCATGGAAGCGGTAGAGCGCCGGCGTGTGCATCGCCCGGTGCAGCCAGTAGAACCAGGTGTCGTAGAGCAGCAGGCTGACCAGCCCCATCACCGGCACCGACCACCACGACGCCGGCAGCGGCGCGAGCGGCGTCCAGCCGTGGGCGGCCGCATAGAGGCCGCCGGCGACGTAGACCGCGATCGAGGCGAGGGCGGCCATCGACTGGCCGATGTCGCGGGCGATCGCGCCCTGCGCGCGCTGCTGGATCCGGCGCTCGGGAAAGCGGCGGTTGACGAGGTGGAGGACAGTCCCGAGGACGAAGTAGATCGCGAGCAGCACGGCGAGCACGACGCCCCAGAGCACGGCGAAGCCGCTCCAGCCGTCGAGCGTGGCGATCATCGTGGCGATCATCGAGCCTCCTTACGCCCGCCGTCCTGCCCTCGGGCAATGCTGCGGCACAGCATAGCGCCCGGCCCCCCGGGCGCAAGGCGGACCATGGCGGGCGTCACGGTGTCACCACATCGCTAGTCCAGAAGCGAAGCCCCTGAGAGCCGTGCCGCCAGAGAGACGGTTCGCCGAACCTCGTGCCGATCCTGCGCGCCAAGTCCGGCGGATTTGCGAGAGGTCCAGCGGCCGCAAAAAATTCTTTGCGCCGGCCCTCGTGGCGCCGTTGACAACACGAAGCCGTGATCCTATTTCCGCGGTGCCTGTTAGCACTCGCTTTCATGGAGTGCTAACGGCCAACGAATTTTCCGTGCGGAGTTCTCGAACTCCCCGCATGTCGTTCCAAGAGGAGCATGATCTCATGAACTTCCGTCCGCTGCACGATCGCGTGGTCGTCCGTCGCCTCGAGTCCGAGGAGAAGACCGCCGGTGGCATCATCATCCCCGATACCGCCAAGGAAAAGCCGCAGCAGGGCGAGGTCGTGGCCGTCGGTCCGGGCGCCCGTGACGAGGCCGGCAAGGTTGTCGCGCTGGACGTCAAGGCCGGTGACAAGGTGCTGTTCGGCAAGTGGTCGGGCACCGAAGTCAAGATCGACGGTCAGGACCTCCTGATCATGAAGGAAAGCGACATCATGGGCATCGTGGCCTGACCGGCTCGCCGATCCTGATCCCGCTTCTATTGTCTTTCCACCTTTCCAAGGGAACATCCGAAAATGGCTGCCAAGGAAGTCAAGTTCGCTGCTGACGCGCGCGAGAAGATGCTGCGCGGCGTCGACATCCTCGCCAACGCGGTGAAGGTCACCCTCGGCCCGAAGGGTCGTAACGTCGTCATCGACAAGTCCTTCGGCGCTCCGCGCATCACCAAGGACGGCGTCTCCGTCGCCAAGGAGATCGAGCTCGAGGACAAGTTCGAGAACATGGGCGCCCAGATGGTGCGCGAAGTGGCCTCGAAGACCAACGACCTCGCCGGTGACGGCACCACCACCGCCACCGTGCTCGCCCAGTCGATCGTCAAGGAAGGCGCCAAGTCGGTCGCCGCCGGCATGAACCCGATGGACGTCAAGCGCGGCATCGACCTCGCCGTCGCCGCCGCCATCGAGGACCTCAAGGCCCGCTCGAAGAAGATCTCGACCTCGGCCGAAGTCGCCCAGGTCGGCACGATTTCCGCCAACGGCGAGAAGTCGATCGGCGACATGATCGCCGAGGCGATGCAGAAGGTCGGCAACGAGGGTGTCATCACCGTCGAGGAAGCCAAGACCGCCGAGACCGAACTCGACGTCGTCGAGGGCATGCAGTTCGACCGCGGCTACCTGTCGCCCTACTTCGTGACCAACGCGGAGAAGATGGTCGCCGAGCTCGACGATCCCTTCATCCTGATCCACGAGAAGAAGCTCTCCAACCTCCAGGCGATGCTGCCGGTCCTCGAGGCCGTGGTGCAGTCGTCGCGTCCGCTGGTGATCGTCGCCGAGGACGTCGAGGGCGAGGCGCTCGCCACGCTCGTCGTCAACAAGCTGCGCGGCGGCCTCAAGGTCGCGGCCGTCAAGGCTCCCGGCTTCGGCGACCGCCGCAAGGCCATGCTCGAGGACATCGCGATCCTCACCGGCGGCCAGGTCATCTCCGAGGACCTCGGCATCAAGCTCGAGAACGTGACGCTCAACATGCTCGGCCGCGCCAAGAAGGTGCGCATCGAGAAGGAGAACACCACGATCGTCGACGGCGCCGGCAAGAAGGCCGAGATCCAGGGCCGCGTCGCCCAGATCAAGCAGCAGATCGAGGAGACCACCTCGGACTACGACCGTGAGAAGCTCCAGGAGCGTCTCGCCAAGCTCGCGGGCGGCGTCGCGGTGATCCGCGTCGGCGGCGCGACCGAGGTCGAGGTCAAGGAGCGCAAGGACCGCGTCGACGACGCCCTCAACGCCACCCGCGCGGCGGTCGAGGAAGGCATCGTTCCGGGCGGCGGCACCGCGCTGCTGCGCGCCAAGAAGGCGGTCGAGAAGATCACCTCCGACAACTCCGACATCCAGGCCGGCGTCAAGATCGTGCTCCGCGCGCTCGAGGCTCCGATCCGTCAGATCGCCGAGAACTCCGGTGTCGAGGGTTCGGTCGTGGTCGGCAAGGTGTCCGAGCAGGGCGAGACCATGGGCTTCGACGCCCAGAACGAGACCTACGTCGACATGATCGAGGCCGGCATCATCGACCCGACCAAGGTCGTGCGCACCGCCCTCCAGGACGCGGCCTCGATCGCCGGCCTGCTGGTCACCACCGAGGCCATGGTCGCCGAGCTGCCGAAGGACAAGTCCGCGGCCCCGGCGATGCCCGGCGGCGGCATGGGCGGCATGGACTTCTGATCCCGAAGGGGATCGGGACGACCATCCCGACGACGATTGCGGAAAGGCGGGCCTTCGGGTCCGCCTTTTTGCGTTCTGGACATCTGCCGCAGGTTGACGCGCGAAATCACCGCCGGGGCCTCCCTGGAGTCGCGCCCGCCCCAATTTCAAACGATTCATCTGCACTGCACAAATGCCTTCTGGCATTACATATAGCAACCACCACGGCCTTCACCGAAACCAAGTGTCGCACTCAGGGAAGTTAACTTGAGGCGTTTCGACTTTCGTCTTATCTCCTTTGCAGACGAGCGCACGGATTCATCAGGATCGACGAGCGTTTTAGATTTTCTTTTGTGCCATACATAGAAAATCTGAATCGCCCACGGCGCAGTTCTGAAGGGGACGGAACCGACATGGCGAAGAACAAGGTGATCTCGGCGGCCGAAGCCATCGCTCTCATCAACGACGGTGACGTGATCTGCACCACCGGCTTCGTCCAGAGCTGCATTCCCGAGGCGCTGCACGCGGCACTGGAGAAGCGCTACGTCGAGAGCGACAGCCCGAAGAACTGCACCTTGATCATGTGCGCCGGCGCCGGCGACAGCAAAGGCCTCGGCACCGGGCGCCTGCACCACGACGGCCTGCTGCAGCGGGTGGTCGCCGCCAATTTCGGACGCATGCCCAAGGTGGCCGAGGCCGCCGCCGAGAACCGCATCCAGGGCTACAACCTGCCCCAGGGCGTGATCTCGCAGCTCTACCGCGCCTGCGCCGCCGGCCAGCCCGGCATCTTCTCCAAGGTCGGCCTCCACACCTACGTCGACCCGCGCCTCGATGGCGGCAAGGTCAACGCGGTGACGAAGGACGACATCGTCAAGCTCGTCGAGATCGAGGGCGAGGAGTGGCTGTTCTACAAGGCGACGCCGATCGACGTCGCCCTCATTCGCGGCACCAGCGCCGACCCGGCCGGCAACATCAGCATGGAGAAGGAGAGCCTGACCCTCGACGTGCTGGCCCAGGCCATGGCCGCGCACAACAACGGCGGCATCGTCATCGCCCAGGTCGAGCGCATCGTCGAGCACGGCTCGATCAAGCCCAAGGACGTCAAGGTTCCGGGCATCCTCGTCGACTGCGTCGTCGTCGCTGAGAGCGCCGAGATGCACCGCATGAACTACGGGGTGATGTACAACCCCGCCCTTTCCGGCGAGATCCGCGTGCCGGTCGACGCCATGCCGAAGATGGTGCTCGACGAGCGCAAGATCATCGCCCGCCGCGCCGCCTTCGAGCTGCCGCTCAACGGCGTCATCAATCTCGGCGTCGGCGCGCCGGACGGGGTCGCCGCCGTCGCCAACGAGGAGAAGGCGACGCCCTTCATCACCATGACGACGGAGGCCGGCGCGGTCGGCGGCGTGCTCGCGGGTGGGTCGAGCTTCGGTTCGGCCGCCAACGCCCATTCGATCATCGACCAGAACCAGATGTTCGACTTCTACCACGGCCGCGGCCTCGACCTCACCGTGCTCGGCATGGCCGAATGCGACGCGGCCGGCAACGTCAACACCAGCCGCTTCGGCGGCCGGCTCAACGGCTGCGGCGGCTTCATCGACATCTCGCAGAACGCCCGCGCCGTGGTCTTCACCGGCACCTTCACCGCCGGCGGCCTCGAGGTGGCGATCGAGGACGGCGAGTTGCGCATCGTGCGCGAGGGCCGCGCCCGCAAGTTCGTCAAGGCGGTGGAGCAGATCACCTTCTCCGGCCGCTACGCCCAGATGCGCTCGCAGCCGGTGCTCTACGTGACCGAACGCTGCGTCTTCGAGCTGACGCCCGAGGGGCTGGAGCTGACCGAGGTGGCGCCGGGCATCGACATCGAGCGCGACATCCTGGCGCGGATGGACTTCGCCCCGCTGGTCATCCGCCCGGTGCCGATGGACCTGCGCCTGTTCCGCGACGAACCGATGGAGCTGATGAACGACCTGCTCAACCTGACGCTCTGCGAGCGGGTCTCCTACGACCGCGACCGCAACATCCTGTTCCTCAACCTCGAGGGCTGGAACGTGCGCAAGAAGAGCGACATCGACGATCTGAAGAAGATCCTCGTGGAAGCCTGCATCAAGGCCGGCCGCCGGGTACACTCGGTGGTCAACCACGAAGGCTGTCGCATCGCCGACGACCTCTACGACGCCTATGCGGAGATGATCCACCACATGCTGGAGCATCACTACGCCACCACCGCCCGCTATTCGACCAGCGCCTTCCTGCGCCTCAAGATGCAGGAAGCCCTGTCGAAGCGCGGCATCGCCCCCCACGTCTTCGAGCGCCCGGACGAGGCCCACGCTTTCGTGCAGCAGCTGATGGCGGCGGAGTGAGCGGACGGACGGCCGGGGCGCCGGCGGCGTCCCCGGCGCCGTATCCCGGCGTTCCCAGGCTCTCCGCATCGACCTCCCCGGATCCTCCCTGCGTCGTCATTTCTGTGCAAGCGGGGAACCGGCGAGCGGAAGGAGGGAAAGGCCGCCGACGGGCCGTTCGTCGACCGAGGTCCGTCGGAGCGGCCGGTCTCCGGCGCGACCGGCCCAGGGCGACGCCGCGACGTCGCCCCTGCGGCGGGTGGGATAGCCGCGGGAGCTGCGAGCGCCAGCCCGGAGGCCCGCCGACGATCGTTCGCTCCGGTCGAGCGACAGGGCGCCATCGCCGCCGCCATCGCCGCGGGAAAGGGGGCTCGCAGAGCCACCGGGTCGCCGCGCCGGAGCTCCCTGCGGATCGGCGACACCTCGCCGGTCCGGTGCTCCCGCCCCGATGCCGTAGCCGCCCGGACGGCGCCATTTTCTTCGTCGAAGCCGTCACCGGGATCGCCGGTGTGATCGCCCGTCCCGGTGACCGCTTCCCTCACCAGCGCAGGCGCGGGATCGCGGCGCGGGCCTCGATGCCCTCGATGTCGAGGCGGCGCCTGACCTTGTCGAGATCGGGCGCCTCGACCGGACCGAAGTCGGCGGCGTGAATGCCGGCGGTCACCAGCAGCACGTCCATGCCCTGGCCCCAGCCGCCGCGCACGTCGGTGGCGAGGGCGTCGCCGATCGCCAGCACCTTCTCGAAGGCGAGGTCACGGCCGGCGAGCTGCGACAAGCGGGCGAGGGCGACGTCGTAGACCGGCTTGTGCGGCTTGCCGACCATGATCACCGGGCCGCCGAGCTCGGCGTGGAGTTGCGCCAGCGCGCCGGCGCAGAAGATCAGCCGGTCGCCGCGCTCGACGACGATGTCCGGGTTGGCGCAGACCATGGGAACGCCCCGGCCGGCGGGGCGGGCGAGCCGGTCGCGATAGTCGTCCGGCGTCTCGACGTCGTCGTCGAACAGGCCGGTGCAGATCACCAGCTCCGCCGCGTCCTCGGCGACGAAATTCGGCTCGATGTCGGAGAACAGCGGCAGGTCGCGGTCCGGGCCGATGAAGAAGGCCGGCGTCTCCTGCCGCGCCTCGATCTCGCCGCGGGCGACGTCGCCGGAGGTGACGATGGCGTCATAGGACTGCGGCCCGACGCCGAAGCCGGCGAGAATGTCGGCGACGAAGGGGGCCGGGCGCGGCGCGTTGGTGAGGAGGACGACGGGGCGGCCCGTCGTTTCCCGAAACCGGGCGAGGGCGTCGGCGGCCTCGCCATAGCCGACGACGCCGTTGTGCAGGACGCCCCAGACGTCGCAGACGATGCCGTCGTAGTGCGGGGCGATGGCCTCGAGGCCGGGGATGAGGGAAAGGCTGTCCATGCCCGATGCGGTAAGGGCTCGCCCCCGCGCCGTCAAGCTGCCGGCGGTCCGGTCGGCGCAACCGGGCGGGGATCGGTCGGCTCGGCGGGCTTTTCACCGGCCGCGGACCGCTCGGGCACGACGGGCGTCAGCGGCCGGCGGCGGCGATCACGGGAGCGTCGTCGCGCTCGCGGGCGAGGAACTCCGCCACGGCCTCGCCCGTCATCGGCCGGCCGAAGTGGTAGCCCTGCATGGTGGTGCAGCCGAGATCCTCGAGGATCGCGACCTGCTCGGCGGTCTCGACCCCTTCGATGACGCAGGCGATGCCGAGGTTGTCGCAGAGGTCGATGACGCTCTTGACCAGCGAGCGCCCGTCGCGCCGGCGGTCGATGTCCTTGATGAAGCTGCGGTCGACCTTGATCTTGTCGAGCGGCAGCCGGTGGACGTGGCTGAGGCTGGAGTAGCCGGTGCCGAAGTCGTCGAGGGCGATGCGAACGCCGAGGGCGCGCAGGGTGACGAGGGCGGTGCAGGCCTTGTCGAAGTCGGCGATCACCGAGGTCTCCGTCACCTCGATGTCGACGCGCCTCGGATCGACTCCGCTGCGCACGATCTGGTCGAGCAGGCCGATCACCGCGCCGGAGGAGTTGAGGTCGCGGGCCGAGAGGTTGAAGGAGAGGCGAACGTCGTCCGGCCAGGTCGCCGCCGCCGCGAGCGCCTTGGCGAAGAGGGTCGTGGTGATCCGGCTGATGAGATCGGAGCGTTCCGCGATCGGCACGAAGACGGCAGGCGAGATCGACCCGAGTTCCGGATCGGTCCAGCGTGCCAGCGCCTCGAAGCCGATGGTGCGGCCGGCGCGGATGTCGTGGAGCGGCTGGAAGGCGAGGGTGAAGTCGCGGTCGAGATCGGCGCTGCGCAGGTGCTGCTCGATGATGCCGCGCTGGCGGATTTCGCGCTCGTGCTCGCGCGAGAACAGGACGGCCCGGCCCCGGCAGCTGCCCTTGGCGTGATAGAGCGCGTAGTCGGCCCGCTCGTAGAGCGTCGCCGCCTCGGAGCCGGCCTGGGGATGGGTGGCGAAGCCGACCGAGGCGGAGATCTTGGCGACGACGCCGTCGATGCGGAAGGGCACGTCGATCGCCGCGCAGACCCGTGCGCCGAAGGCGAGCGCGTCGTCGGTGCCGCCGACGAGCGGCAGCAGGATGCCGAACTCGTCGCCGCCGAGCCGTCCTATGAACGCCGCCTCGCCTGCGACCAGTTGGAGCCGCTCGCCGACCTCGGTGAGGATGCGGTCGCCGGCGATGTGGCCGTGACGGTCGTTGACCGGCTTGAAACCGTCGAGATCGATGACGCCGACGGCGAAACGCCCACCCTTTTCGTGGGCGATGCGAAGACGGCGGTCGAGTTCGGCGAAGAACTGCCGGCGGTTGGGCAGGCCGGTCAGGCTGTCGACGTTGGCGAGGCGGGCGTTCTCGTCGCTGAGCCGGCGCGTCTCGGTCTGGCTCTCGATCATCCGGCGGAAGTCGGTCGCGCCGATGTTGAGCATGTGGATCATGCCGCCGGTGACGAGCAGCAGGTTGACGCCGATCGCCGTCAGCGTGGCGTCGCCCTTGGAGAAGACGAAGGCGAGGAAGGGCAGCGGCACGACGAGCGTCAGCACGAAGGCGGCCGGGCGCAGGTGCATCAGGCAGAAGATGCAGCTGATCACCGTGATGCCGACGAAGAAGATGACGTGGTCCTGGGCCCGGATGTCGCCGTAAGGATAGAGCGACAGCGACCAGGCGAGGAAGACGGCGCCGAGGATGGCACCGAGCACCACGGTGCGCCGCAGCTGCCGGACGATCGTCGCGTCGGTCATCGGGCGGCTGCGGTTGCGGACCCACGAGGCGATCCGGATGGCGCAGGCGAGGGCGAGAACGCCGGGGACCACCGTCGTCAGCATCACCGGGGCGATGCCGTGGAAGGTGACGGCGAGGGCGCCGGCGTTGACGACGAGGATGAAGTAAAGCAGAGGGACCTGCTTCGACAGCGCCGCCATCTGTGCGCGCATCACCTCGCGATTGCCGGTGTCGACCCTGAACAGATCCGTGAAGGTGGCCATCGGGGTCACTGGGCTGGGAATGGCTCGGGGACGGGTGATCGCATGATCTGGAAAATTACGCCCGTGATCTTAACAGACGATCACCACAGCCGCGGATTTCCGCCTCCGCCGCCGCTCCGGCAGGGTTGTGGGCCGGGCGGCGGCCGAAGTCTTCCGGCCCGGATTTACCCGGCTCCGCCGCCGTGCTAACCGCTCTGGCCACGACCGACGATCCTCCCGGAGACCCCTCGACGATGCACGTTCTCCTGATCGGCTCGGGCGGGCGCGAACACGCGCTGGCCTGGAAGCTGGCGCGCTCGCCGCGCCTGACGCGCCTCACCGTCGCCCCCGGCAACGCCGGCATCGCCGCGCTTGCCGGAACCGCCGCGCTCGATCCGGCCGACCACGCCGCCGTCGTCGCCTTCTGCCGGGCCGAGGCGGTCGACTTCGTGGTGGTCGGGCCCGAGGCGCCGCTGGTCGCCGGCCTCGTCGACGATCTCGCCGCCGCCGGCATCCCCGCCTTCGGTCCCTCGCGCGAGGCCGCCCGGCTCGAAGGCTCCAAGGCCTTCACCAAGGCGCTCTGCGACGAGGCCGGCGTGCCGACGGCAGCCTACGGCCGCTTCACCGACGCCGCCGCCGCCCGCGCCTACGTCACGGAGCAAGGCGCCCCGATCGTCGTCAAGGCCGACGGCCTCGCCGCCGGCAAGGGCGTCGTCGTCGCCGCCACTCTCGAGGAAGCGCTCGCCGCCGTCGACGCCTGCTTCGAGGGCGCCTTCGGCGCCGCCGGGGCCGAGGTGGTGATCGAGGAGATGCTGGTCGGCGAGGAGGCGAGTTTCTTCGCCCTTTCCGATGGCGAGCACGTGCTGGCCCTCGCCAGCGCCCAGGACCACAAGCGCGCCTTCGACGGCGACGAGGGGCCGAACACCGGCGGCATGGGCGCCTATTCGCCGGCGCCGGTGATGACGCCGGCGATGGAGGCGAGGGTGATGGCCGAGATCGTCGAGCCCACCGTCGCCTGCCTCGCCCGCCGCGGTACGCCGTTTCGCGGCGTCCTCTTCGCCGGTCTGATGATCACGGCGGACGGCCCCAAGCTGATCGAATACAACGTCCGCTTCGGCGACCCGGAGACCCAGGTCCTGATGCTGCGCATGGAGAGCGACCTGCTCGAGTTGATGCAGGCGAGCGCGGCCGGCGACCTTTCCGGCCGGACCGCCGATTTCTCCGACACCGCCGCCCTCACCGTGGTGATGGCGGCGAAGGGCTATCCCGGCGCCTACGGCAAGGGCAGCGTGATCGGCGGGCTCGACGCCGCCGCGGCCGTCGAGGGCGCGGTGGTGTTCCACGCCGGCACCGCGGAGAAGGACGGTGCCGTGGTGGCGAACGGCGGCCGCGTCCTCGCGGTGACGGCCGTCGGCGCCGACGTCCGCGAGGCGCGCGAGCGGGCCTACGCCGCCGTCGACCGGATCGACTGGCCGGACGGCTTCTGCCGCCGCGACATCGCCTGGCGGGCGCTCGCGGGATAGGCGGAGTTCGGGCTTCGGCGGTCGGCGGTCGGGCTTCGGTCGGTGCCGGGACCATCCGCGCTTTCGTGTCGCCGGGGTTGCGAGAAAGCGGTTTCCTCCATTGCCCGCGACCGGTTAGGCTCGGGGCTCTCGGGTCGATCCCGAGACGGACCGTGGAGCGACGGCGATGGCGGGCGGCATCGATCTCTTTCCGGGCTTTCGCGACGAGACCGTCGAGATCGACGGGCTGCGCCTCCACCTGCGGATCGGCGGCTCGGGTCCGCCGGTTCTGTTGCTGCACGGCTATCCGCAGACCCATGTCATGTGGCACCGGCTGGCCGGCCCGCTCGCGCGCGGCCACACCCTGGTGATCCCCGATCTTCCCGGCTACGGCGACAGCGACGCCCCGGCCGGCGGCCCGCCGCACGAGGCCTACTCCAAGCGCCGGATCGCGGCGGCGATGGTTCGCCTGATGGGCCGGCTCGGCTTTCCCCGCTTCGCCGTCGTCGGTCATGACCGCGGCGGGCGCGTCGGTTACCGCCTCGCCATCGATCATGCGCGCCACGTCGCCCGCCTCGCGGTGCTCGACATCCTGCCGACGCTCGACTACTGGCTGCGCTTCGACCGTGTCTTCGGCCTCAGGATCTATCACTGGACCTTCCTCGCCCAGCCGGCGCCGCTGCCCGAGCGGATGATCGGCGCCGATCCGGTCGCCTATCTCGACCACACGGTCGCGAGCTGGACCCGCGACAAGACCCTCTCCGCCTTCGACCCGGCCGCCCTCGACGCCTACCGCGCCGCCTTCGCCCGGCCGGCCGCCATCCACGGCGCCTGCGAGGACTATCGCGCCGGTGCCACCGTCGACGTCGAGCACGACCGCGAGGCCCGCGACCACGGCCGCCTCATCACCTGTCCGGTGCTGGCACTCTGGGGCACCGCCGGCCTTCCCGCCGACGGCGAGGCCCCGCTCGAGGTCTGGCGGCGCTGGGCGCTCGACGTCTCCGGCCACGGCGTCGACAGCGGCCACTTCCTCGCCGAGGAGAACCCGGAGGCGACGCTCGCAGCCCTTTCGCCCTTCCTCGCCGCCTATGCCCTCGAGGAGAGATTCGCATGACCGGTCCCCGCATCGGCCTCGCCCTCGGCGGCGGCGGCGCCCGCGGTCTCGCCCACGTCCACGTGCTCGAGGCGCTCGACGACCTCGGCCTGCCGCCGGCGGCGATCTCGGGCTGCTCGATCGGTGCGATCCTCGGCGCCGCGCGGGCGGCCGGTCTCACCGGCGCCGAGATCCGCGAGACGATCGCGGCGACCTTCCGCAACAGCGGCGAGGTCTGGTCGAAGCTCTGGCAGATCCGTCCGACGAGGATCGGCGACATCTTCGCCACCGGCATCGCCCAGATCGACGCCGAGCGCACCCTCGAGGTGTTCCTGCCGCAGACCATCCCGCAGGACTTCGCCGCGCTCGTCCTTCCCTTCTCGGTCGTCACCGCCGACTTTTACGACTGCCGCGAGGTCGAGTTCACCGCCGGGCCGCTGCGCACCGCCATCGCCGCCTCGATCGCCATCCCCATGATCTTCAAGCCGGTCGAGATCGCCGGGCGGGTCTTCATCGACGGCGGCGTCGTCAATCCGCTGCCCTTCGACAAGCTGCCGGCCGACGTCGACCTCACCATCGCCGTCGACGTCGTCGGCGGCCCGGTCCGCCGCCCGGGACGCAGCCGGCCGACCACGGCGGAATCGCTGTTCGGCGCCAGCCAGATCCTGATGCAGTCGGTGACGGCGGAGAAGCTCAAGAGCCGGCGCCCCGACATCCTGATCAAGCCCTCGGTCGACGCCTTCAAGGTGCTCGACTTCCTGAAGGCGACGGCGATCCTGAAGGCGACGGCGCCGGTCAGGGACGAGGTGAAGCGCAAGATCGAGGCGGCGCTGGAGGCGCGGGAGACGGACGAGCGGTCCGCGGCACCCCTCACCGCCGCGCCCTGAAGAATCCCGTCAGGAGGCCCGCCGCCTCGCGCTCGGCGATACCGGAATAGACCTCCGGGGCGTGGTGGCACGAGGAGGCGGCGAAGACCCGCGGGCCGTTGTCGACGCCGCCGCTCTTCTCGTCGGCCGCGCCGTAGTAGAGCCGGCGCAGCCGGGCGAAGGAGATCGCGCCGGCGCACATCGGGCAGGGCTCCAGCGTGACGTAGAGGTCCATTCCCGGCAATCGCTCGGAGGAGACCGCGGCGCAGGCGGCGCGGATCGCCAGCATCTCGGCATGGGCGGTCGGGTCCTTGAGCTCCAGCGTCCGGTTGCCGGCGGCGGCGACGACCCGCCCGCCGGCGACGACGACCGCCCCGACCGGGACCTCGCCACGCGCCGCCGCCGCCCGCGCCTCGGCGAGGGCGAGATCCATGAAGCCCGGCGCCGGCGCGCCGTCGTCCTGGCCCGCCCGCCCATCGTCGCCGTCTCCTGCCGCGCTCACCCGTTTCTCCCGATTTCTTCCCGTCCCGGAAGCTGCTACACCGGCGCCATGACGGACGCAAAGACCCCCTCGAAAGGCCGCGAAGGCCGCCCCTCCCGTGCCGCCGGCGGCAAACCGGCCCGCTCCCCCCGCGCCGGCGCCGCGAACACCGCCGCTCGCGAGGCCGGCACGGCCGACGACGGGGCGGACCGCGATGCCGGCGC
>CALCDT010000283.1 GCA_937900425.1 uncultured Alphaproteobacteria bacterium
GCGATGGTCACGGCGAACTGCTTGTACATCTCGCCGGCGAGGCCGCCCATGAAGGCGACGGGGACGAACACGGCGCAGAGGACGAGAACGATGGCGACGACCGGGCCGGTCACCTCCTCCATCGCCTTGATCGCCGCCTCGCGCGGCCCGAGGTGCTCGGTCGCCATGATCCGCTCGACGTTCTCGAGCACGACGATGGCGTCGTCGACGACGATGCCGATCGCCAGCACGAGACCGAACAGTGTCAGCAGGTTGATCGAGAATCCGAGCACGTACATGCCGGCGAAGGTGCCGATGATCGACACCGGCACGGCCAGCACCGGGATCAGCGTGGCGCGGAAGTTCTGCAGGAACACGAAGACGACGAGGACGACGAGGATCATCGCCTCGATGAAGGTCTTGACCACCTCCTCGATGGAGATCTCGACGAACTTCGTCGTGTCGTAGGGCATCTTCCACGACAGGCCCGCCGGGAAGCGGGTGGCGAGTTCGGCCATGCGCGCGTTGACGGCGTCGACCGTGTCGAGGGCGTTGGCGCCGGGCGCGAGATAGAGGCCGATGCCGATCGTCGGCTTGCCGTTGTAGGTCGCCTCGAAGCCGTAATCGAGGGCGCCGAGCTCGACCCGGGCGACGTCCTTGATGCGCAGGGTCGAGCCGTCCTGGTTCGACTTCAGGATGATGTTCTCGAACGCCTTGGCGTCCGGCAGGCGGCCGGTCGTCGTCACCGTGTAGGTGAAGGCGCGGTCGCCCGGCGTCGGCTGCTCGTTGAAGCGACCGGCGGCGAACTGCGAGTTCTGCTCGCGGATGGCTGTGGCGACGTCGCTCGGCGTCAGCTCGTACTGGGCGAGCTTGTCCGGCCGCAGCCAGATCCGCATCGAATAGTCCTTGGCGCCGAAGATCGAGGCGTCGCCGATGCCCGGCACGCGCTTCAGCTCGTCGACGACGTTGAGCAGCGCGTAGTTGGAGATGAAGATCGGGTCGTAGGTGCCGTCCTCCGAGTACATCGTGATGACGGCGAGGATCGAGCTCGACTGCTTCGCCACGACGACACCGGTCTGCTGCACTTCCTGCGGCAGCACCGCCAGCGCGCGCTGGGCGCGGTTGTTGGTGTTGATCGTCGCCTGGTCGGGGTCGGTACCGATGTCGAAGGTGACCGTCAGCGTCATCTGGCCGTTCGAGAGGCTCGACGACTGCATGTACATCATGTTGTCGACGCCGTTGATCTGCTGCTCGAGCGGCGCCGCGACGGTCTCGGCGACGGTTTCCGGGCTCGCGCCCGAATAGGTCGCCGTGACGGTGACCTCGGGGGGCACGATGTTCGGGTACTGCGCGATCGGCAGCGCCCGCATCGCCACGAGCCCGGCGAGGACGATGATGATCGAGATGACGGCCGCGAAAACCGGCCGGTCGATGAAGAAGCGGCTGCTCACCGGGTCACCTCGGTCTGGACTTCCGCCTTCTTCATCGGCGCGGAGGCGCTCTCAGCCGGCGGCGCCGCATCGGACACCGGCGGCGCGCCGGCGATCGTCACCGGCGCCCCCGGACGGACCTTGATGACGCCCTCGGTGATGACCCGGTCGCCGTCCTTCAGGCCCTGCTCGACGAGCCAGCCGCCCTCGACCTCGCGGCCGATGACCACCGGACGCACCTCCGCCTTGCTGTCGGGCCCGACGATGTAGACGAACGGGCCGTGCGGCCCCTGCATCAGCGCCGCCTGGGGAATGACGTAGGCGTCGTGCAGCGTCACGCCGTTGACGATGGCGCGGACGAACTGGCCCGGCATCAGCTTGCGCTCCGGGTTCGCCACCACGGCGCGGGCGCGGATGGTGCCGATGTCGGTGTCGATGGTCGCGTCGGTGAAGTTGACCTTCGCCTCGATCGGATAGAAGTCGCCGTCGCCGAACTGGATGCGGACCCTGAGGCCGTCCTCGGGACGCGAGGCTCGGCCGGACGCGACCAGCGCCCGCAGCTGGTTCAGCTCGCGGTCGGTGAAGGAGAAGTTCACGTAGGCCGGATCGACCTGGGTGATCACCGTCAGAAGGCTGTTGTCGGGGGTGGTGCCGACCAGGCTGCCCTCGTCCATCGCGTCGAGGCTGGTGATGCCGTCGATCGGCGCGGTGACGGTGGTGTAGCTGAGATCGAGCTTGGCGGTCTTCACCTGCGCCTCGGCCGCAGCCACCTGCGCCTTCGACAGCGCCACGTTGGCGGTGGCGTCGTCGAAGTTCTTCTCGGTGCCGACCTTGCGGTTGAACAGCTGCTCGGCGCGCTCGAGGTCCTTCTCGAAGCGCGACAGCGTCGCCTGTTCCTGCTGCAGTTGTGCCTCGGCGCGGGCGAGCGCCGCCTCGTAGGGGGCGGGATCGATGCGGAAGAGGACGTCGCCCTCCTTCACCTCCTCGCCCTCGACGTAGTTGCGCGACAGCAGGATGCCGGAGACGCGCGCCCGCACCTCGACGTGGCGGAACGCCGAGATGCGTCCGGCGTATTCGAAGGAGAGCGGCACGTCGCCGGCCTTCATCTCAATGACGGTGACTTCCGGAGGCGGCATGCCCTGGGAGGTCGCAGGATGCGTCATGGCGAGCGTGCCTGCGGCGAGCAGGGCGAATGCGGCCGCACCGCGCCAGGCGCGGGAAACGGTGATGAGCTTGGCCATGTGTGCGTCCGTGCAATCAAGCCGAGTGGCGACCCGCGCGGGAGGATGCGGGTTATCACGCAGTTGCACGCTACATACATCCATGCATGTATGTAAATAGCCTTCGACGCGTGGAGTGGCGTTTGCGGGGCGACTGTTGACAGAAGCCGCCGACAGAAAAGGAGACCGGGGCGGAATGGCGCGGAAGACGAAGCTCGAGGCGGAACAGACGCGCGCTCGAATCCTCGACGCGGCGGAACGCCTGTTCTTCGAGCGCGGCGTCGGCAACACCTCCCTCGAGGAGATCGCCGCCGCCGCCGACGTCACCCGCGGCGCCGTCTACTGGCACTTCCGCAACAAGGCCGACCTGTTCCACGCACTACACGAGAGCATCAGCCTGCCGCAGGAGCGGCTGATGGAGCGGGCCGTCGCCGAGCGTCATCCCGACCCGCTCGCCGTCGTCGAGGAGGCCGCGATCAACGCCTTCAGCCACATCGCCGACGATCCGCGCAGCCTCCGGGTCTTCTCGATCCTGATGTTCCGCTGCGAATATGTCGACGACATGGAGAACGCGCTCGACCGCCAGCGCGAGGTGAACAAGCGCCTCGACTGCAAGCTAGTCGAGGCCTTCGAACTCGCCCGCGCCCACGGCCAGCTCGACGAGCGGTGGACGCCGGCGACCGCCGCCCTCGCCTTCCGGACGCTGCTCTCAGGCCTCCTCGCCGACTTTCTCCGCGACCCGCGCGACCGCTGCCTCGCCCGCGAGGCGCGGACGGCGCTGAGGCCGCTGTTCCAGAGTTTCCGGGCGCCCGCGGCCACCGCCAAGCAGACCGTTCCCGCCGAAGACGCCGCCCTCTGAAGGGTCAGGCGAACAGCGTCCCCTCCGCCAGCAGCACCGCCTGACCGCCGATGCGAACGGCATGGATGCGGCCGGCCACGACCTCGAGTTCCATCCGGATCAGCGACGGCCGCCCCATCTCGACGCCCTGCTCGATCGGCAGCATGTGGCGGCCGTCGGTCGGCGTGTCGAAGCGGTGGACGACGCCGGCGAACGCGGCCGCGGCCGAGCCCGTCGCCGGAT
>CALCDT010000284.1 GCA_937900425.1 uncultured Alphaproteobacteria bacterium
CATGTCCGCTCCGAGAAGGATGTTCCATCCGTCCTTCAGATGCTCGACACTAATGTGGTGAAGAACCGCCGGCTATTGTCGTGGCTCCGCCGATACGGCCACGGAGCGCATTGCTTTTTCGTCTCCACCGACAAGGCGGCCAATCCGACCAGTGTCATGGGCGCCAGCAAGAGGCTGATGGAGCACGTGCTGTTCACGGGAGCCGCGGGCACGGCCAGTTCGGCGAGATTTGCAAATGTCGCCTTCTCGAATGGGAGCCTGCCGCAGGCGTTCCTGTTCCGATTGGCACGGCGGCAACCTATCGCCGTCCCACGGGACGTGCGTCGGTATTTCGTGAGCGTTCGCGAAGCCGGGGAGATCTGCATGCTCGGCGCAGTCGGGCCGAACGGCGGCATCGCGTTCCCAACGCTTGATCCCGAAGAAAACCTTCGGCCGCTCGTCGATATAGCCGAAGCCGTACTGAACCTGCACGGTCTGGAGGCAGCCTTCTACGAAGACGAAACGGCCGCGCGCACTTCGGTAGCGACCGAGCTGGGCCGAGGCCGCTACCCCGTGATCCTGACCCCTCTCGATACCAGCGGCGAAAAGCCCTACGAGGAGTTCGTCGCTTATGGCGAGGAACTGATCGACACCGATTTCTGCACGCTCCGAGCCGTCGCCCACAGGAGAGCGGGCGGTGCACTCGAGGATGTTCTCGAATTTTTGGAACGCGCCGTTCGCGATGCCGAGTTCGATATCACCAAGGGAGCTATCGTGTCCGCGCTGAGCAGCGTCGTCGAAGGTTTCGGTCACGTCGAGTCCGGACGGAGCCTCGACGAGCGGGCCTGATCAGCGAAGCGACGCGACCAGTCGAGCCAGTCCGTCGGCAAATTCGACTTTCGGCGTCCATCCCACGTCATCCCGGATGGCTGAGATATCTGCCACCGTATCGGGGATCTCGTTCGGCCGGACTTTGCCCAGGTCCGTGACAGACTTATCGATGCCGGCTGCATCGAGCACCAGTCCGGCTACCTCGGCAACCGAATAGGATCGGCCCGATCCCACATTGTAGACCTCCCTACCGCCTCGCCTCCGGGCGAAAAGACAGATAGCGGCGGCGACATCCTCGACATGCACGTAGTCTCGCCTCGGGGTCGTATCCTGCAGAACGATGGCGGGCGTTGCGGGATCGAGGGCCTGGGCAACGATCGAAGGTATAAGGAAATTGGCGGGCTGACCCGGGCCGTAGAGATTGAAGGGCCGGAGGGTCGTGACGGCGACGCCGAGCGTTCGGGAGTAGAATCGGCCGGCCTCCTCTGCGCTCGCCTTCGAAAAGGCGTACGGATTGTTCGGCTGGAGCGGCTCGGTTTCCGCTATCGGCAGACGAGAAGGCCGGCCATAGCAATAGCCGCTGACATTGACGAGTTCAGCACCAGTCCGCCGACAATAATCAAGGACATTGACCGTTCCTTGCGTGTTCACGCGGTAGAACCCGGCCGGGTCGGTCCAGGAGTCGGGCACGAACGTCCGCGCAGCGAGATGGACGACGACCTCCGCCGCCTCCTCGGGAAATCGGTTCTCGGCGATATCCAGAACTTCTCTTCCCGGCGCGTCGACGACAAAGCCTTCCATGCTCAGGCGCGCGACGACGTGCCGCCCCAGAAAGCCGCTCCCGCCGGTGACCAAAACCCGTCGGCTCATAGGAACCGTTCCGGGTTCTGTGCAACCTCGTCCGTCGCGAGCGCGTAGTCGTCCGGCCGGCCGATGTCGAGCCAGAAGCCGTGGTGCTGGAAGACGTCGATCCGTTCCGATGCGGCCAGCATCCTCATCATCAATTGGTCGAAGCCGAATGCGCCCGTCGCCGGAATGAAGTCAAGGATCCGCCGGGAGGCCGCATAAATGCCCATACTGACGAGATGGCCGATACTCGGCTTTTCGCTGAGGCTGACGAGACGCCCGTCCGCAACCCCCAGCACGCCGTAGTCGACGAGTTGCTCACGCCGGGTCGCGGCTATGGTGAACGCCGCGCCCGAGGCGCGGTGACGATCGAGAAAGGAGCTGAAATCGAGATCGCTCAGCACGTCCGCATTCACGATCAGGAAGTGCTCGGGCAGGCTCTCGATTATCCGGAGCGGCGCGATCGTTCCGAGCGGCTCATCC
>CALCDT010000285.1 GCA_937900425.1 uncultured Alphaproteobacteria bacterium
GTGCGGCCGACGTCGCCGCCGCCGACAGCCGCGGCACCAGCGCGGCGACGACGAGCACCGCCAGCGCCTCGACCGTCAGGATCGCCTGGATCTGCCAGGCGGCGACCGCCAGCATCAGCGCCAGCATGGCGAGCGGCACCTGCCAGGCGAGGCGGGCCGGCCCCTCGATGCGGCGCAGGGCGAAGAGGCCGGCGAGGAGCGCGACGAGCGGCGGGCCGTAGTAGAGCAGGGCGAGCGCGGGGCTGCGGGCGAAGATCGCCCCGATGCCGAGCGCCTCGGTGACGTCGTCGAGCCAGATCGGGCCGAGCCGCGGGTCGAGGTCGGCGTATGGGCCGGCGAGGCAGTTCGGATAGAGCGCGGCGAGCAGGGCGATCAGCATGGCGCCGAGCGCGGTCAAGCCGGCGCCGCGCATGACGAAGCCGGGCAGGCCATCGGCGCGTCCGCCGCCGAGGGTGACGGCGAGCAGGGCGAGGCCGAAGCCGCCGCCGGCGGCGAGCACCAGATAAACCGGCGAGAGCACGTCGCAGGCCGGCACGGACCAGCGGTCCGGCGACACGGTCGCGGCGAAGGCGGCGAGCGCGGTGCCGCCGAGGGCGAGGCCGAAGGCGACGACGCCCTCCTTGAGATCCTCGCCCTCGCGCATCCAGGCGAGGCCGGCGACGCCGGCGCCGACCGCGACCACCACCAGCATCTCCATGCCGACGGCGAGGCTGAGCGCCGCCGCGGCGCCGGCGAGGACGCCCGGCCGGCGCCCGCCGCCGATCGAGGAAAGGGCCGCCACCATCACCATCACCAGCACCAGCTGGAGATTGTGATGGTCGATCCGCCCGGGGGTGAAGGCCATCAGCACGGCCGGGCTGAAGCCGGCGAGCAGCGGGGCGGCGAAGGCCGCCTTCCAGCCGCCGAGCCGGTGGGCCGCTGCGGCGAGCGCCCCGAGGAAGATGACCAGCAGGGCGAGCGGCCAGAGCGTGATCGCCGCATGTTCCGCCGCCGCCGGACCGAGCAGCGGGCGGAGCAGCAGGATCGTGCCGGCGACCGGCGCGTCGACGAGCCGCGACCAGTGCATGAAGACGCCGGCCGGCGGGTCGAGCCGATACTGGGTGAGGTCGTACCAGGGCTGGCCGGCGACGAGGTCGCGGACCTCGACGAGGCGCATCGCCGAATCCGGGTCGTCGCGGGCGGCGATCGGGTCCGGCGAATAGGTCAGGGAGGCGAAGGCCGCCGTCACGGCGAGGACGAGGGAAAGAACGAGGGCGAGCGCCGGGCGCGCCGCGGAAGCCGGCCGTCCCGGCCGGGCGGGCCAGGGAGCGGCGATCGTGCCGTTTTCCATTTGTTGACCACTACGCGAAACGAGACCTTGGTCCGCGGGTTTCATCCCCACGGTCTTAGTGTGGCCTTAACCCGGTAGCGGAAACGTTAAGCAAAGGTCGGAATTCGCCCGTCGGTCGCCGTTGCGCCCTGCCGGGCGGGCCGCAACGGCGCGAAGGGCGGACCAGAACCATGACGGCACTTGCCCCCTATGACGGGCTCGACATCGCGGTCGTGCTGCCCTGCTACAACGAGGCGGCGACGATCGGCCAGGTGGTGCGCGGCTTCCGCGAGGCCCTGCCCGGCGCCCGCATCTTCGTCTACGACAACAACTCGCGCGACGACACCGCCGCCGAAGCGGCGCGGGCCGGCGCGATCGTCGCCCGCGAGCCGCGGCAGGGCAAGGGCAACGTCGTGCGCCGCATGTTCGCCGACCTCGACGCCGACATCTACGTCATGGCGGACGGCGACGGCACCTACGATCCGAAGGACGCGGTCAAGCTGGTGGAGGCCCTCGTCACCGAGCGGGTCGACATGGCGGTCGGCACCCGCATGGGGGTGGAGGAGGACGCCGGCCGCGCCGGCCACGCCCTCGGCAACCGCGGCTTCAACCTGCTCTACCGGCGCCTGTTCGGCAACGACTTCTCCGACATCTTCTCCGGCTACCGCGCCTTCACCCGCCGCTTCGTCAAGAGCTTCCCGGCGGTCTCCTCCGGTTTCGAGATCGAGACCGAGATGAGCGTCCACGCCAGCCAGCTCAAGATCCCGACCGTCGAGATCCCGCTCGCCTACGGCCGCCGGGTCGAGGGCTCGCCGAGCAAGCTCCGCACCTTCCACGACGGCTTCCGCATCCTCGGCATGTTCCTGCAACTGCTCAAGGAAACCCGGCCGACCTTCTTCTTCGGCCTGCTCGCCGCCGGCTTCGCCGCCCTTTCCCTCGCCCTGTCGCTGCCGGTGATCGCGACCTGGCTGCAGACCGGTCTCGTCCCGCGCCTGCCGACCGCGCTGCTCTCCACCGGCCTGATGATCATCGCCATGATGCTCGCCGCCGTCGGCATGATCCTCGACAGCCTGTCGCGCTCGCGCGTCGAGCAGAAGCGCATCCTCTATCTCGGGGTGCCGGGCCTGCCGGTGCAGTGAGGGGAGCGGGGTCGGTGATGCCGGAAGACGTTCGGATCGCATCCTCGGTTGCGATGCGCGACGGCGACCTCGGTGATCGCCGCCCACCCCTCTCCCTGTCCCTCCCCCGCAAGGGGGGAGGGGACGATGAAGGTGAGTGCGACGGTCCCTGCGACCTGGTGCCGAACCGCGGTGTTCCGATCCGAAAGGCCGCCGAATCCGGCATCCCCTCCCCCCTTGTGGGGGAGGGACAGGGAGAGGGGTGTGGCACGGCACGGCCGACATCGTCTGACGAACGTGCCGCCCCTCACGCGACGGCGTCCCGTCTCCTCCGCTTCGCCTTCGTCGGCGGCCTCGGCTTCCTCGTCGACGCCGGGCTGACGCAGGGTCTCGTCCTCGCCGGAACGGGCCCGCTCACGGCCCGCGTCTTCGGCGTCGGCCTCGCCATCCTCGCGACATGGCTGCTCAACCGGACCGTGACCTTCGCGTCGGCGCCGGCTGGGCGGGGCCTCTTCGCCGAGGGCGGGCGCTATCTCGCCGTCGCACTCACCGGCACCGCCGTCAACTATCTGACCTTCGCCGCGGCGATCACGCTCGTCCCCGCACTTCCCGCGTTCCTCGCCGTCGCCGCCGGATCGGCGGTCGCGATGGGCGTCACCTACGCCGGCTACGCCCGCCTCGTGTTCGGACGAAGTCACGGAGCGTGAGGCGGCGGGCCTCGTGGCACGGCCGCCCCTCGCCTGCTATATGAACATGCGGTTGGTCAGGAGGCGCCGATGTCGTCGATTCCGTCGGCCGATGCCAAGGCCCGTTTCAGCGAACTGGTGGACCGTGCCGACGCCGGTGAACCCGTGATCACACACCCTGGCGAGCCGGTGGCGCACCTTCGGGCGTTGACGGATCGCATGGAGCCGTCGGCGACTGCGGCCGCCGATCTCGTCCGGGCGATGCGCGACGACGATCGCTACTGATGATCCGTTTCGATGAGCCGGAGATGCGATCGCCCCGCCTCGTCATCACCCCGCCCGGCGCTCCCCCTCCGGGCCGTAATAGGTGACGTAGCGCGGGTTGATCGCCGCGACCGGCAGGACGACGAGGACGTCGGTGGTGCCGAACTGGTGGTCGACGACGGCGCCGTCGCCGATGTAGGCGCCGAGCCGCAGGTAGCCCTTGATCAGCGGCGGCAGCTGGGCGAGCGCGGCCTTGGTGTCGATCGCCTCCTTCTCCATCCGCTTCATCTCGACCCGGCGCCCTGGCAGGGCCGAGACCTGCCATTCGGCCGGCGGGGCGGCATTGTGGGCGAGGAAGGACAGCGGCAGGGCGAGGCGTTCGGGATCGGTGCCCTCGAAGGAGGCACAGCCGAACATCACGTCGATGCGGTGGGCGCGGACATAGGACCAGATCCCGGCCCAGAGCAGTTCCACCGTGCGCTTGTTGCGGTAGGGCGGCAGCACGCAGGAGCGGCCGAGTTCGAGGAAGTTGAGCGCGCGATGGCGCTCCAGCATCGGTTCGACGTCGAACTCGCCGGCGGTGTAGAAGCCGTCGTGGAGGTCGGCGACGGTCTGGCGCAGCAGCCGGTAGGTGCCGACGACGGGCGCCTTGCGTCGGGCCAGCGGCCGGGGAGCGGCGGCGGCGTCGTGGTCGATGACGAGGAGATGGTCGCAGATCGCGTCGAAGGCGTCGACGTCGCGGCGCGAAGCGAGGGTGCGGGCGTCGGCGATCGCCGCCATCTCCTCGTAGAACACCTCGTAGCGCAGGCGCTGGGCGGTGGCGACGTCGGCGGCGCTGGTGGCGAGCCGGGCTTCGAGCGAGCCGATGCGGCCGAGGCTGCGCAGCCGGGCGATCTCCGGCGCGAGCGGCCGGGCGCCCGGCAGTTTCAGCGCCGCCGCGGTGCCGCGCATCAACGGTGCCACCTTGGTCGCGAGGCTTCTCGCCGCACCGAGCCGTCCGTCCATCGATCCGCCTCCGAAGACGCGGCACCCGGCGCCGCGGTGAATCGCATCCTGTCCATCACAAGTCTCCGACAGTTCGGTGACGAACGGATGTCACGACGCTTTCGCGGATAAAAATCGCGGCCTGCGCCGATCCTTCGCCGGCTCACCAGCGGTTTCGACCTCTATAGGGCCGCGACTCAGGCGATGTCGAGGATCTCGATCGTGCCGCCGCCGAAGGCGACGACGTCGCCCGCCTCGCGGCCGGCGAGGGCGCGGGCGAGCGGGGAGACGTGGGACAGCGTGCCGGCGGCCGGATCGGCCTCGTCCTCGCCGACGATGCGGAAGGTCTGTTCGCGGCCGTCGGCGCGGCGGATGGTGACGCGGGCGCCGAAGCGGACCTCGTCGGGTGCCTCGGGCGCGGCCACCACCTCGGCGCTGGCGCGGCGGGCCGAGAAATAGCGCAGATCGCGGGCGGCGAGGGCGGCGGCCTCGTCGTCGCCGCGCGCGCGGGCGTCCTCGAGCCGGTGCTCGGCTTGCGTCGCGGCGGCCTCCAGCGCAGCGAGGCCCTCCGCCGTCACCAGATTGCGGTGGGGAGAGATCGGACGGTCGGGCAGGCGGTCGACGGCGTCGCTGCCCGCTCCTTCTTTCGTGAAGGCCCGGCTCATCGGAACGCGCCCGCCATCGCCTCAGTCTTCCATCTTGAGGGCGGCGATGAAGGCTTCCTGCGGGATTTCGACCTTGCCGAACTGCCGCATCCGCTTCTTGCCTTCCTTCTGCTTGTCGAGCAGCTTGCGCTTGCGGGTGATGTCGCCGCCGTAGCACTTGGCGGTGACGTCCTTGCGCAGCGCCCGCACCGTCTCGCGGGCGATGATCTTGCCGCCGATCGCCGCCTGGATCGGGATCTGGAACAGGTGCTGGGGAATGAGGTCCTTGAGCTTCTCGCACATCGCCCGACCGCGCTTCTCCGCCTGGCTGCGGTGGACCAGCATGGAGAGCGCGTCGACCAGCTCGGCGTTGACGAGGATCGACATCTTGACGAGGTCGCCTTCGCGGTAGTCGGTCAGGTGATAGTCGAAGGAGGCGTAGCCCTTGGAGATCGACTTCAGCCGGTCGTAGAAGTCGAACACCACCTCGTTGAGCGGCAGGTCGTAGGTGACCATGGCGCGGTTGCCGACGTAGGAGAGGTCGGCCTGGATGCCGCGGCGGTCCTGGCACAGCTTGAGGATCGGGCCGAGATAGTCGTCCGGCGTCATCAGCTGGGCGCGGATCCACGGCTCGGCGATGGTGTCGATCTTGACGACGTCCGGCATGTCGGCCGGATTGTGCAGTTCGATCTCCTCGCCGTTGGTCAGCCGCATCCTGTAGACGACCGAGGGCGCGGTCGCGATCAGGTCGAGGTTGAACTCGCGCTCCAGCCGCTCCTGGATGATTTCCAGATGGAGGAGGCCGAGGAAGCCGCAGCGGAAGCCGAAGCCGAGGGCGGCGGACGATTCCATCTCGAAGGAGAAGCTGGCGTCGTTGAGGCGCAGCTTGCCCATCGCCGCGCGCAGGTCGTCGAAGTCGGCGGCGTCGACCGGGAACAGGCCGCAGAACACCACCGGCTGGGCCG
>CALCDT010000286.1 GCA_937900425.1 uncultured Alphaproteobacteria bacterium
GGCAGGTGATCTCCTGGGCGCTCCTCCTGTCCTTGCCGGTGATGCTGCCGCTGGCGCTCGTCACCGTGCCCGATCTCGGCTGCGCCGGCGCCGGCGCGTGGATCGGCCTCGGCTACGTGTCGCTGTTCTCGATGCTGATCGGCTTCGTCTTCTGGTATCGCGGCCTCGCGCTCGGCGGCATCGCCGCGGTCGGGCAGATCCAGCTCCTGCAGCCGTTCCTCGGCCTCGCGACCGCCGCCGTCGTGCTCGGCGACCCGGGCGACGCGCGCGTCGTCGCCGTCGCCGCCGCCGTGCTCGCCTGCGTCGCCGTCTCGCGGCGGTTCGCGCCGGCCCCGGCGCCCGCGCGCTGAAGCGCGTCCGAAGACCCGTTTCCGGACGGACGGCTCGTCCGGCCCGCACCCGCTACCAGACGCCGAACCACCAGGCCGCGAGGCCGAGGAAGGCGCCGAAGCCGACGACGTCGGTGACGGTCGTCACGAACACGCCGGAGGCGACGGCGGGGTCGATCTTCAGCTTGTTGAGGCCGAGCGGGATCAGCACCCCGGCGAGGCCGCCGCACAGGAGGTTGACGACGAGGGCGGCGCCGATGACGGCGCCGATCTGCGGGCTCCGGTACCAGAGGCCGGCGACGAGGCCGACGCAGACGGCGACGCCGGCGCCGTTGGCGAGCCCGACCATCGCCTCGCGCAGGATGACGCGCAGCGTGTTGCGCCGGCCGATCTCGCGGGTCGCGAGCGCGCGCACCGTCACCGTCAGCGCCTGGGTGCCGGCGTTGCCGCCCATCGAGGCGACGATCGGCATCAGCACGGCGAGCGCCACCATCTGCTCGATGGTGCCGTCGAAGAGCCCGATGACGGTGGCCGCGAGGAAGGCGGTCAGCACGTTGACGAACAGCCACGGGAAGCGGCTGCGGGCGGTGTAGGCGACGGAGTCCGACATCTCCTCGTCGCCGACGCCGGCGAGGGCGCGGATGTCCTCCTCCGCCTCCTCCTCGATGACGTCGACGATGTCGTCGATGGTCAGCATGCCGACGAGGCGCTCGGCCTCGTCGACGACGGCCACCGAGACGAGGTTGTAGCGCTGGAACAGCCGCGCCACCTCCTCCTGGTCCTCGGTGGCGTGGACGACGTGCTGCTCCTCGTTCATCACCTCCGAGATCTTGGCGGTGCGCGGCGCCCGCAGCAGCCGGTCGAGCGGCACCGTGCCGATCAGCCGGAAGGTCGGCTCGACGACGAAGATCTCGTAGAAGGTCTCCGGCAGGTCCTCGCCGACGCGCAGGAAGTCGATCGTCTGGCCGACCGTCCAGAACGGCGGCACGGCGACGAAGTCGGTCTGCATGCGCCGGCCGGCGCTGTCCTCGGGATAGTCGAGGGAGCGGGCGAGGCGCAGGCGCTCGAGCGCCGGCAGATGCTCGAGGATCGCCTCCTTGTCCGGCTCGTCGAGATCCTCGAGCAGATAGACGGCGTCGTCGGAATCGAGGTCGCGGACGCCCTCGGCGACCGCCTCCGGCGGCAGCGCCTCGAGGATGCGGACGCGGATCGTCTCGTCGATCTCGGTCAGCGCGGTGAAGTCGAAGGCGTCGCCGAGCAGCCGGACTAGGGCCGGCTGGTCGTCCGGCGACAGCGCCGCGAGCAGGTCGCCGAGGTCGGCCTCGTGCAGGTTGCCGGCGAGGGCGGGCACGGCCGCCGCGTCGCCCGCCTCGACCGCGGCCTCGACCGCCTCCACGAAGGACGCGGAGAGACCGCCGTCCGGGCCGCGGATCGGCAGTTCGATCTCCTCGGTCGCCTGGCCGGTGTCTGCCATCGCCCTCGTCCGCGTGGGGTCGCCAGGGAACGCGGCCGCGGCGCGCTCTCCGCGCTTCCATAAGGGGGCGAACAAGACGGAACAACGACGATCGCGCGTCACCGCCCGGCGAAGTGGCGGACGGTCGCAGCGCGGCGCTCCCCGGCGGCGGCGCGCGACCGGTCGGGGCTCGCGGGACCGGGGTGCCCCGCGCCGGGCCATCGGAACGGGTCACTCAGTGAAACCGCTCCGGTTCGCGCGGAAGTCAGGCTCGCGCAATCCTGCTCATCTACGGTTTCGTCACCAACTGTCTATCGGGCCGCCCGTGTCGTCGGGTGGGAGCGGTATTCCTGCGCATTCATGCGCCGGGAATGGCGGGAACTATTGCCCGGAAGGCGCCGGAGACCTGTGTTCGATGCGTGCCGTTCCGCCCATAGTCGTTCTGGCGGCGATTTTAACCGGAAGCTTTCTTTCCGAAAGCGGTGCCGGAGCGGCGGAGCGCTCCCGCGGGGCCGTCGGCCGCGTCCTCGCCCCGTCGTCGGAGCGGGTCGACAGGGCGGCCGCCGCC
>CALCDT010000287.1 GCA_937900425.1 uncultured Alphaproteobacteria bacterium
GGTCGTCGACGGCGCGCTGGGCGGCCGGCTGCGCCGGCATCGCACCCGGGGGCGGACGGCGCACCGGCGCCGGCTGGCGGCCGATGCCCGGCTCGACGACGAGGTCGTTGGGGCCGCCGATCAGCACGAGGTGCTCGACGCCGTCGCGCCGCACCAGGATCAGCTTGCGGCGGGCGTCCACCACGGCGACGTCGACGACGTAGATGCGCTTCTGCCGCCCGCGGGCGCCGGTGGCGACGCCGCCGGTGAAGCGCCGCAGCAGCCAGGACCCGATCACGATCAGGGCCGAGACGACGACGAGAGCGATGATGAATTGCGAGGCGCGTGCGCCGTCGGAGCCGAACAAATCCACGTGGCGTTCCCGAACTGCGCCCGCCGCCGCCGCCGTCGTTCCTGGGGGAACCGCCGGCCCCGGCGAGGGGCGAATCTTCATTCGATGCCATGAAGCATAATGTCGAGGGCAAATTTTGCCGAGTTGAATCACGCGGCCCTCGCGTTTCGCCGGCGGCACGGCGACGAAATCCCCCGAAATCCCGCGTTCGTGATCGCTCGCAAGGCGGCGCGGGGGTGATTGTTAACTCGTCGTTAACCATCCGGGCGGCAGAAATTGCCCATCGGACCGGGTGCGGAATCGCCCCGGCAGCGAAGGCAGGATGCCCGGCGCGAGCCGCCGCGTCCGGGAAGATGGCGACAATGGCGATCACCGATCTGCCCGTCTTTCGGGCCATGAAGCAGAAGATGATGTTCCACGAGGCGCGCCAGCAGGTGCTGGCCGAGAACGTCTCGAATGCCGACACGCCGGGCTACCGGGCCCGGGAGATGGTCGAGCCGGAGTTCTTCCGGATGGTGGCGGAGGGCGACACCCGCTCGTCGGCCGCCGTGGTTCCGGCCGTCACCGCCGTCAACCACATCGCTTCGGGGGCGCTGATCGCCGGTTCGGCCTTCCGCAGCGAGAGGGTCGACGGCTACGAGGTCAGCCCGGACGGCAACGGCGTCGTGCTCGAAGAGCAGATGATGAAGGTCACCGGCAACCAGATGGACTACCAGGTCGCGGCCTCGCTCTACCAGCGCGGGCTCGGCATCCTGAAGACGGCGATCGGCCGCGGCTGATCGCGGCCGCGCGACGCTTCGCGGCAATTCCGGCGGGGTGATCCGCCACGGAGGATGACGACATGGACTTCGACAACTCGCTGAAGATCGCCGCCGCCGGGCTCAAGGTGCAGTCGGGGCGCATGCGCATCATCGCCGAGAACCTCGCCAACGCGGATTCCGCCGCCCGGGCTCCGGGCGCCGATCCCTACCGGCGCAAGATCCCGACCGTGACCAATTCCTTCGATCGCGAACTCGGCGCCGAACTGGTCAAGCTCGGCCGCGTCGCCCCCGACAAGAGCGACTTCAACATCCGCTACGAGCCGGGTCACCCGGCGGCCGACGACAACGGCTACGTCAAGTATCCCAACGTCTCGACCCTGATCGAGGCCGTCGACATGCACCAGGCCCAGCGCACCTACGAAGCCAACCTCAACGTCGTCTCCAGCACGCGGCAGATGATGCAGCGCACGGTCGACATCCTGAAGGGCTGAGGGGTGTTCCAGCGGGCGACCCGGCAGGAGGCCGGGCCATGAGACGGTGCGGTGCGCAGGAGGCGCGGCGGGCCGGTTCCGGAACGAGAGGCGCGGCATCCAGGGGGATCGCCGGCGCCCGAAAGGACTGCAGCTCATGGCCCTCACCACGCCGATCGGCGCCGCCGGCGCCTACCAGAACATCGCCCGGCTTGCGAATCGCGGCCCCGAGGCGCAGACCGGCCTCACCGGACAGGCCGCCGGCGGCGGCGGCGGCTTCGCCGACCTCGTCAAGGAGCAGATCCAGGGCGTCGTCGACACCGGCCGGGCCAGCGAGATGAAGCAGGCGGCGCTGATCGACGGCAAGGCCGACATCGTCGACGTCGTCACCGCCGTCGCCGAGACCGAAGTCGCGCTCAGCACCATGGTTTCGGTGCGCGACAAGGTGATCGCCGCCTACGAGGAAATCATGCGGATGCCGATCTGACCGGCCGCCCGGAGCGGGGGCGCAGGCCGCCCGCAGGCAAGGGAGACGCGACATGACCGGCCCCGAAGCCCTCGATCTCGCCCGCGACGCGCTATGGATCACCGTCGAGATCTCGGCGCCGGTGATGCTGGTCGGCCTCGTCGTCGGCGTCGCCGTCGCGCTGGTGCAGGCGCTGACGCAGGTTCAGGAGATGACGCTGGTCTTCGTGCCGAAGATCATCGCCATCTTCCTGACGCTGCTGATCGCGCTGCCCTTCATGAGCGACGCGCTCAACGGCTTCATGGTGCGCATCTCCGAACGTATCATCGCCGGGTGATTCCCCGTCGCCGACGGGGAGAGGTGCCGGTCGGGCGGCGCCCGGCGGATCGACGAGGGGAGGGCGGCGGTGACCATCACGATCCTTCCGGACGTCACCTTGCGCTTCATCCTGCTGTTCGCCCGGATCGGCACGCTGGTGATGCTGATGCCGGGCCTCGGCGAGCAGAGCGTTCCGGCCAACATCCGTCTCGCGCTCGCCCTGCTGCTCACCCTCGTCTTCTATCCGCTAGCCTTCGACGCCTTTCCCTCCGGCCTCGCCGACGACGGGCTGCGGCTCGTCCAGATGGTGATGCGCGAGGTGATCGTCGGCCTCGCCATCGGCGTGCTGATGCGGATGATGATGGCGCTGTCGCAGACCGCCGGCGCGATCATCGCCCAGCAGGCCGGCCTCGCCTTCGCCCAGTCGGTCGACCCGACCATGGGCCAGCAGGGCGCCGTCTTCGGCAGCTTCCTCGGCATGACCGGCGTGACGCTGATCTTCCTCACCGATCTCCACCACGTCGCCATCGCCGGGCTCGCCGGCAGCTACCGGGTGTTCCCCCCGGAGGGCTTCATGCCGATCGGCGACTTCTCCGAACTGGCGGTGGCGACGGTCGCCGGCATGTTCGAGGTCGCCTGCCAGATCTCGGCACCCTTCATCGTCTTCGGCCTCGTCTTCCACTTCGCCCTCGGCCTTCTGGCCAAGCTGATGCCGCAGCTCCAGGTGTTCTTCCTGGCCATGCCCGTGACGGTCTTCGTCGGCATGATGCTGTTCGCCCTCCTGATCATCGCGATGACGACCTCCTACCTCGCACACGTCGAGGAAGGTCTGATGCGCCTCGTGCCCGGCTGAGGGCGCGATGGCCGAGCAGGACGACAGCGAGAAGACGGAAGAACCGACCGCCCGAAAACTCGAGAAGGCGCACGAGAAGGGCGACGTCGCCAAGAGCCAGGAACTCGTCACCTTCTTCACCATGGCCGCGGTGGCGACGATCGTCGGGCTCGGTTCCAGCGGCGTCGTCGGCAACCTCGCCGGGCCGATGGCCGCGGTCATCGAGAAGGCCGGCGAGATGCGGCTCGACCAGGGCAGCCTGCTGCGGCTCTGGGCCGAGGTCGGCCGCGACATGCTGCTCGCTCTGGTGCTGCCCTTCCTGACGGTGATCGTCGCCGGCGTCGCCGGCCACATGATCCAGCACCGGCCGGTGCTGTCGGCCGAGAACATGAAGCCGAAGTTCTCCAAGGTCTCGCCGCTCGCCGGGCTGAAGCGGCTGTTCTCGGCCGAGGCGCTGGTCAACTTCGCCAAGGGCCTCGTCAAGATGTCGGTGGTCGGCGCCGTCCTGTTCTTGGTGCTGTGGCCGCAGCGCCGGCTGATGGAGCCGATGATCACTATGGACATCGCGCAGATCCTCGGCCTCACCCGCTCGCTGTCGCTCGACATGGTGCTGGCGGTGCTGGCGATCCTCGCGCTCATCGCCGGGGCCGACGTGCTGTGGCAGCGCCATCGCTGGATGCAGCGCCAGCGCATGTCGATGCAGGAGATCAAGGAGGAGTACAAGCAGTCCGAAGGCGACCCGATGATCAAGGCGAAGATCCGCCAGATCCGGCTGGAACGCTCGCGCAAGCGGATGATGGCCGCGGTGCCGACGGCCTCGGTGGTGATCACCAATCCGACCCACTACGCCGTCGCCCTCAAATACGAGGCCGGCATGCAGGCGCCGGTCTGCGTCGCCAAGGGCACCGACGCCGTGGCCCTGCGCATCCGCGGCCTCGCCGAGGAGAACGAGGTGCCGATCGTGGAAAACCCCCCGCTCGCCCGCGCCCTCTTCGCCTCGGTCGACATCGACCAGATCATTCCGGAGGAACACTACAAGGCCGTGGCCGAGGTGATCGGCTACGTGATGAAGCTGAGGGCACGTCGGTGACGGGCAGACCGGAACTCATTTTGCACATCGGAACGCACAAGACCGGAACGGCGAGCATCCAGACGGTCTGTGGCGAGAACCGCGACCTGCTCGCCGCCGAGGGGCTCATCTATCCGGACGGTCTCGGAGTGATCGCCGCGCGTCAGCCGCACCACGCCTGGAGCCACCTCGTCACCAAGGCGCCCGGGCGCGACATCCGCCTCGCGAAGCGCTATGTCACGCGCCTCAAGGAGAGCCTCAAGCCCGGCGAGCGGGTGCTCCTCAGCGCCGAGCCGCTCTATCGGCACATCGACGGGTTCGACGGGTATGACGTCTACAAGCGCGAGGACTATTGGCTTCGGCGGGAGAAGTATCTCACGAGGGTACGAAACATCCTCTCCGACTTCGACGTGCGTGTCGTCGTGTGGTTTCGCGAGAAGGACGAATTCGCGCGCTTGATGTTCGATGAGTTCGCGAAGAGAGATTTCTGCGGCCGATCCTACGAGGCGTTTCTCGATGAGTTCGCAGTCTGGTTCGACTATGAGAGGCAGCTCGAAAACTTACGCCAGACCTTTGCATCTGTAAACTGGTCAAGCTACCACGACAAACTCGCTGGAGGACCCGTGCCCGCCTTCTTCCGGGGAATCGACTCGTCTATCCCGGCGAAGATCAGCGCAACCCGGTCAAGGAACGGCTCGGCCGACGCTTCGCCCGGTGCGGTGCCGGTCGCTGCGCCGTCCGTTTCGACCGGTCCGACTTCGGAGTTCTTCGTCTCGAAGTCCCGGCTGTCGCCGGAGATCCGGTCGCTCCTCTGTCTGGGCTTTCTGCCGGACCTCGAGAAGGCCGCGCGAAGATGCGGGGAGTTCGCGGACAATGCCGATCTCGCCGCGATGCGACGCACGGCATCGGTGCCCGACGTGATCGGTGCGCTCTTTGAGCGGGCGATGAACGAGGCTCTCGGACCGCTGGGGAGGCGGCCCATTGGATTGGGAGTGAGTTCCGGCCTCGATTCCCGTCTCCTTCTTCACGGCCTGGCCGCGCGGCATGAAGACTTCACGCTTTATTGCTTCGGCAGCCGCGGAATGCTCGACTTCGATTTCCAGCAGGCATCGGCGGTCTCCAGCCCCCGCTCCATCATCTTCTTCGATACCGACCGGGCACCATTCACGAAGGACATGTTTCTTCAAGCGGCTCGCACCCTGACGGCGATGCAGCCATCGCCGCGGGTCCTCACGATCGCGGCGATGCGCGAGCGCGGCGAGATCGAACTTCACGGTTATCTCAACGACCTGCTCACGGGCGCCAACATCGAGGGGCCGCGACTTGATTGGGAAGGTGCCCGGGAGGTCTATCGCAGGCGAGCCGACTGCTTCGGCTTTCAGCAGTATTTCAAAGACGGCGGACGGGAGTTCCTGCCGCGGAGGCCGTGGGCCGGCGACGAAGCGATTTCCTACTTCGATCAGCTTGATCTCTTCCATCGCTATGACCAACGTTTCAGGCTCGCCGAAGGCGCAGGCCGGGGTGAGAGACTATTCCCCTATGAAACCTGGTCCTGGATGGCCTTCTGGTTGACGAGATCGGAGGAAGAGCGGAAGGATCAGAGGCTTTTCATCGCCTTTCTCAAGACACTTGGCTCTGCCGTTTTCTACGATCTGGACCAGTCGGCGGCATCGGGGCGAGCCGGACTGATCGCTTGGCAGAAGGCCTTGCTCTACCGCGATCCGCGCGATGGATCGACCAGCCGGTCGGGCGCGCTGCGCAACGCGACGGGACATTTCTGTGCGCAGACCTGCTACGTGCGCAATCCGTCCTTTCGGGAGCTGGCGGACGAATTGCTCGCCTCGTTGCGGACGAGGAGGATCGTCCGAGCGTCGTATATCGATTCTCTGATGAAGAAGGTCACGCGCGGACGGGGGCGGGAAGACAAGGCACTGAAGGGCCTGTTGACCCTCGAACTCGCGATCGAGGTTGGCAAGGTGGCGCCTTGACGAAGACCGCAGGATGAACGTGAACGGCGGTCGCGTCCCTCACAGCTCGGTTGCTCCGCTTCGCGGCAACAGAGCCTTTTGAATTGGGAAGGGTGGTTTCTTCATGAAGATCGTGGTGAAGCAGCCCTTCAAGGCGTCTGATCAGTATATATTCAGGATAATACTGAAAGAGAAGGGAGGTAGAAAGTCGTTCAGGATCGGGTTTCAATCGCAGAACTTCACCATAAGGCATGATCGCTTTTGGGATAGTTTCTATCCCTTGATGTATCTGACGCGGCGTGGAGGACCTTTGTTCGATAAGCACGACAAGGCGAGTGCGGTCTTTGATTTTCCCGTCCTCGGTCGTGTCGCGGAATTCTTCGAACGGCGAGCGGCCAACTTCGGCATCGACTTCTCCGTCGAGGCCGAGCGCGACGACGCCTACTCCTGCGACGCAGCGACGGATGGAAGTGTCGTGCTCTTCGGCGGTGGCAAGGACAGCAGGCTGCTCCTGGGGACGTTGCGGGAACTCGGCAACGATCCGAAAGTCGCCAGTGCTTTCGGTGCCCGGAACGCGAGCGACATCGGCGGCGCGCTCTGCTTCGAACCTTTCGAAGGATCGATGGCGTCACGCATCGTTCCCGGACTGATGATGCTTCCGCGGACGATCTATCAGGGGAGCGGACTTGGAGAGGTCCATAAAAAGACACCATGGCACCAATACTATGACATTTCGTCCATGGACGCCCTCGTCGATACGTCAAATCTATTGAAATCATACGGTATTCATACGGACATCGTAGCCCCTCAGTCGATCCTTCCCTACAACATCGTTCAGAGGATACTTTGCGATCGTTATCCGGATATTGCACAGGGGCAAGCGAGCGTGCCGCGCGATGCCGCATCCGACAAGAATCTTCATGTCAGCCTTCTGGAGGCGTTCTGCGGGCGCTCGTACCTTCGTCATTGCAATCAGGAACTTTTCAAGAAATTGCTCTCGGATTTCATTACACGACAGACCAATGAGGGATCATCCTTCGGTATCCGCGACCATTACGAGATCATATCAAGGGAAATGAGGGCGATAATCTTCAAACTAGCGGCGCGCGGGCAGTTACCTGTCGGTCCGGAATTGGTTCCTTCCGAATGGGATGCCGATTGGATCAATTATATCCACAAATATGTTTATGAGGGTGTCTCGGATGATCTTCTTGTGATTTACCGGGAATATGCCGATCTCTATCCCGTCAGCACGAGCGCCGAGAGCCTTCCCCCATCCCTGCGTGCCTGTATTCGGCCGCGCGTGACGGGGAGCGGCGGCGGGGAGGCGTAGCGGGAGAGCGCACCTTCCGCGGCCCGTCGACGAGGGTGACGATCAGGCGCTTTTCGGCTTGGTGGGGTTGTGGACTTCGTCCCAGCCGGCGATCGCCCCGGCGAGATCGCCTTCCGCGCCGATGGCGTCGAGGAAGCGTGCGAAATCGTCCTTCACCGTACCGAGATGAACCGTCATCTTCCGCGTCTTGTCCTTGAGGAAGGACTCGATGTTCGCAGTGACGGTGTCGACGTAGTCACGGCAGAACCGGATCGTCGGCAGGTCCGCGTTGCGGCGGGGTGCGCGCATCAGGATCTCGGTCCGGTAGGCGAGCAGAATGCCCTTGTCCGCCCTGCTGAGGAACGAGCGCGCGGTCTCTTCGGGGTCGCGGATCAGGTGGACGTAGAAGGCGGTGTCGCCATAGGTCCGCTCGAGACGGCCGAGCAGCCAGCTCAGGCGATTGTCGACCTCGATATGGCGATCGGGATAGTTGAAGCGGCGTGCACCGGTGAGGTGGGTGCGGGATTCGTGCGCCGCCGTCCAGTTGGTGATCGGCGCGCAGGCCTTGGCAAAGGTCGTGGAGCCGCAGCGGCCGGTGCAGAGCACGAAGACGTTCATCCCGCATCCTCTCGGCTTGAAATCGAAGCCTGCGGACGCAGATACCACGACGGACGCTCGAGCGGCAGCATCGATGTTCGCGTCCCGCCCCGCCTCAAAATAAGGTCGCAATTTCCCCCGATCCCGCTTAATCAGGGGCCGAAAAATTCCGCCGACCCGCCGGAGCCGAAGGCCCTTCGATGATTGCCAACGACACGCCCATCACGCCCGACCTCGTCAAGAGCCACGGGCTCAAGCCCGACGAATACGAGCGCATCCTGGCGCTGATCGGGCGGGAGCCGACGCTGACCGAGCTCGGCATCTTCTCGGCGATGTGGAACGAGCACTGTTCCTACAAGTCGTCGAAGAAGTGGCTGAAGACGCTGCCGACGACGGGGGCCTGCGTGGTCCACGGCCCCGGCGAGAACGCCGGCGTCGTCGACATCGGCGACGGCGACGTCGCCGTCTTCAAGATGGAGAGCCACAACCATCCCTCCTACATCGAGCCCTACCAGGGCGCGGCGACCGGTGTCGGCGGCATCCTGCGCGACGTCTTCACCATGGGCGCGCGGCCTGTGGCGGCGATGAACGCGCTGCGCTTCGGCGCGCCGGACCATCCCAAGACCCGCCATCTCGTCTCCGGCGTCGTCGCCGGCGTCGGCGGCTACGGCAACTCCTTCGGCGTGCCGACGGTCGGCGGCGAGGTCAACTTCCACCCGCGCTACAACGGCAACTGCCTCGTCAACGCCTTCGCCCTCGGCCTCGCCAAGGCCGACGGCATCTTCCTGTCGAAGGCCGAGGGCGTCGGCCTGCCGGTGGTCTATCTCGGCGCCAAGACCGGCCGCGACGGCGTCGGCGGCGC
>CALCDT010000288.1 GCA_937900425.1 uncultured Alphaproteobacteria bacterium
GCCGCCGGCCGCACCGCGGGGTGCCGGACCTTGCGGCCCGGACCCGCGGTGCGGCCGGCGTCACCGGATCAGAGCGAGACCTTGCCCGGGAAATAGTGCTCGTAGGCCAGCGCGTAGTCCGGCGAGTTCATCAGCTCGTAGTAGGTGACGCGCTCGACCCAGGCGCGCTGGCTGTCGAGGACCTTCTTCATGAAGGCGTCCTTCTCGAGCTCGACGATGAGCTCGTCCCAGGCCTTGAGCTGGGCGTCGAGGAGCTCGGACGAGGTGCGCTTCACCGAGACGCCGGCCTCGTTCTGCAGCTTCAGCAGGTCGGCGGAATAGTTGTCCATGGCGATGGCGGTGTTGGAGGTCGAGGCCGCTTCCACGCCGTATTTGAGGATCGCCTGCAGGTCCGGCGGCAGGTCTTCGAAGAAGTCCTTGTTGAACAGGAACTCGAAGCTTTCCGATGCCTGGTGGTAGGACGAGAGGTAGTAGTTCTTGGCGACGTCCTGGGCGCCGAAGCGCATGTCGGACGAGGGGTTGTTGAACTCGAAGGCGTCGATGACGCCGCGCTCCATCGCCGGCACGATCTCGCCGCCGGGAAGCTGGGCGACCGACATGCCCATGGACTGCATCAGGTCGGCGGCGAGGCCGACGGTGCGATACTTGAAGCCCTGGATGTCGGCGACGGTGGCGACCTCCTTCTTGAACCAGCCGAAGGGCTGGGCGAACATCGGGAAGCCGAGGAAGCCGACGACGTTGAGGCCGAGGATGTCCTGGGTCAGCTCGCGGTAGTATTCCGCGCCGCCGCCGGCGTTGAACCAGGCGAGCATGGTGGTGGCGGAACCGCCGAACACCGGGCCGGTGCCGAACAGCGAGGCGCCCTTGTGCTTGCCGTACCAGTAGACCGGCACCGAATGGGCGGCGTCGAGCACGCCGTCGTGGCAGGCGTCGAGCACCTGGAAGGCGCCGACCACGGCGCCGGCCGGCAGCAGGTCGACCTTGAGCCGCCCGGCCGACATCGCCTCGATCCGCTCGACATACTGGCGCGCGAAATCCATCCAGATGTCCGAGGCCGGCCACGAGGTCTGCATCTTCATGACGATCGGCGCCTGGGCCAGTACGGCCGGGGCGGCGAGCGTTCCGGCGGTGGCGGCGCCACCGGCGACGACCGATTTCTTGAGAAACGACCGGCGTGAAACGGAATCCTTCTTCGGAGCCGTCATTCTGGTTCCTCCCTTTTATTGTCGAGATCCGTTATCGGATTCTCGTCCGGGCCTTTGCACTGCAGCAAAGTGCTCAGATTTCCTTTGCGACGAAGGATGGCATAGAAAATCCCACGGCGCCACCGTTCGCGCACCGGGCGGGCGAACGGCGGATCGCCGCACGACCGCCGGCGGACGGCCGTCCGCCGATCGCGCCGCGCCGGGCCGCGCGATTTCCGCGCCAAGGCGCCGGCGGCCGGCGGCGGCGGGCGCGTTCGCCTTGCCAACGGCCGCGCTTCGCGCTAACGCCTCGGTCCGCAAACGGCGTGCCGCAGCGGCAGGAACGGTCTTTCCCGCGGCAACGCCCCGTCAACAGCGCACACGGGAAACGTCCGACATGCCCAAGACCCTGCTGCTCCTGCCCGGCGACGGCATCGGCCCGGAAATCATGGCCGAGGTGAAGGCGATCGTCGCCTGGATGAACGAGGCGGGCCTGTCCGACTTCGCGACCGACGAGGGTCTGGTCGGCGGCGCCGCCTACGACGCCCATGGCGTGTCGATCTCGGAAGAGGACATGGCCAAGGCGATGGCCGCCGACGCCATCCTGTTCGGCGCCGTCGGCGGTCCCAAGTGGGCGGACGTTCCCTACGAGCATCGCCCCGAAGCCGGCCTGCTGCGCCTGCGCAAGGATCTCGCCCTCTTTGCCAACCTGCGTCCGGCGATCTGCTATCCCGCGCTGGCCGACGCCTCCAGCCTCAAGCGCGAGGTGGTCGAGGGCCTCGACATCCTGATCGTGCGCGAGCTGACCGGCGGCGTCTACTTCGGCTCTCCGAAGGAGATCGTGACGCTGGAGAACGGCGAGAAGCGCGCCGTCGACACCCAGGTCTACACCACCCACGAGATCGAGCGGATCGCCCGCGTCGCCTTCGACCTCGCCAAGACCCGCGGCAACAAGGTGTTCTCGGCCGAGAAGCACAACGTGATGCGCTCGGGCGTCCTGTGGAAGGAGGTCGTCACCCGCGTCCACGCGCAGGAATACGCCGATGTCGGCCTCGAGCACATCCTCGCCGACAACTGCGCCATGCAGCTCGTCCGCCGGCCGAAGCAGTTCGACGTCATCGTCTGCGACAACCTCTTCGGCGACATCCTCTCCGACGCGGCGGCGATGCTGACCGGCTCGCTCGGCATGCTGCCGTCGGCCTCACTCGGCGCGCCCGACCCCGTCACCGGCAGCCGCAAGGCGCTCTACGAGCCGGTCCACGGCTCGGCTCCGGACATCGCCGGCAAGGGCGTCGCCAACCCGATCGCGATGATCGGCTCGCTGGCGATGGCGCTGCGCTACTCCTTCGGCATGATCGAGGCGGCCGAGAAGCTCGACGCGGCGATCGCCACGACGCTGGCCTCGGGTCTCCGGACCGGCGACATCGCCGCCGCCGGCGAAAAGACCGTTTCGACGAAGGACATGGGTGCGGCCGTGCTCGCCGCCTTCCAGAAGAGCTTCGGCTGAAGCGCGGCGGCCGGCCCAAATCGGATCGGATCGGGTCGGCCGCGGGGGCGCAGGGGCGTCCGGTACCGGCCTGCAACCTTCGGGCGTCGCGGTCCTTTCGGTCCGCGGCGTCACGCGTCCCGCTGAAACCGGACCTCACGGACGTCGCCCGGCCGGCGGGTCCGTGACGACATTCTCAAGTGTCGACGGTTGATGTATCCTCTGGTTGCGGAGTTTTTCCGCATCCAGGGGAGGGTCACGTGAAGATCAACGCGTCTCATCGTCTGACCGGGCCGGACGGCCGTGTCGTTCCGTCCTACGATACGCCGAACCGGGGCGGCAACTTCGGTTCCGGCAAGCCCGATTTCCTGATCATCCATTACACCGCCGGCGGCACCGCCGACGGCGCCATCTCGTGGTTCCGAAATCCGGCTGCGAAGGCCTCCGCCCATCTCGTCATCGACCACAACGGCGCGATCACCCAGCTCGCGCCGTTCAACATCGTCACCTGGCACGCCGGCAAGTCGCTGTGGGGCGGCATCTCCGGCCTCAACAGCTATTCGATCGGCATCGAAATCGTGAACTGGGGCCTTCTGAAGGGCGGACCCGGCAACTGGAAGAGCTACACGGGAACGAGCGTGCCGGATTCCCGCGTCATCGCCGCCCGTCACAAGAACTTCGAACCGTCCGTGGTTCACGGCTGGGAGATCTTCGACGAGGCCCAGTTCGGGGCCACCGTGGCCGCGGCCCAGGCGATCGTGGCGAAATACGGTATTCCCGCCGCGAACGTGCTCGGCCATGACGACATCTCGCCGGGCCGCAAGCAGGACCCCGGTCCGGCCTTCGCGATGGACCGCTTCAAGGGACTGGTGTTCGGGCGCGCCTCCGACGACGGCATCATGATGATGGTCCGCTCGGCGACCGGCCTCAACCTTCGCGCCGGGCCGGGAACCGGCCAGCCCGTGCTCGTAAATCTGCCCGACGGCACGCTGGTGCGCCCGATGGGAAGCGACGGCGCCTGGATCCAGGTGACCGCGCTCGATTCCAGCGGCAACGACGACAGGACCGGGTGGGTCCACGGCAACTGGCTGATCGACGCCTGAACCGCCCCTCGCCCGAGGACGGCGCGCCGGTCCGTCGCCGGATCGGAGCGCCGCGCCGCCGCGCTCAGCGCCGGTAGAGCGTGAAGTTGATCTTGAACCACTCCGGCTTGGTTGCGACGCCGGATTTCAGGTCATAGACCGCCACGGTGGTGTCGAGGCCCTGGGCGTCGGTGACGGTCCACTGCTGCAGCTCAACGGTGCGGGCGTCGAAGATCAGGGTGAGCCGGCCGGAAGCGAAGGTGCCGCGGTCTTCCAGCACCACGGTCAGCAGGCCGTCGGCGACCGTGACGTTCTGGACCACCGCCTCCCTGGTCAGGTCGATGTTGCGGGCGAGCAGGAAGCGCAGCGGCGTGTCGTTGAGGAAGACGAGGGTCTGCTCGCGCGCCTTCTTGTCGTTGATCGCCACGGTCTTGCCGTCGGCGACGATCTCCATCTGGGCCGGCGGCTCGTAGCGGAAGCGCATCTTGCCGGGCCGGTCGATCACGAAATAGCCCTCGGCGATGCTGCCGTCCGGACCGGTCTGCAGGAACTTGCCCTCGAGGGTCTTGATGCCGTTGAAGTAGGCGTTGATCGTCTGCACCGTGGCGACGTCCTCGGCCGACATCGCCCCCATGTTCGGAGCGGCGGGCGCGGACACCGCCGTCAGGGCGACGCCTCCGGCGAGAAGGGCAGCGGCGAGGGCGGCGTGCAGGCGGCGGACGATGGGCATCGGGTCTTCCTCGGATGGCGGGCCGGCCCGCGGGGGCCGGCCGGCGCGGCGCGTCGCCGGAGCGATGGCGGGCGGCTGCGGCGATTGTGTGACGATGGCGGCCGCCTCACGGCCTCGTGTCGTCGCGGTGGTCCGGCTTCAGATGGGGCGCGCGACGCGGCGCGGCCAGAGGGCGGCTGCGCGCCGCCCGCGCCCGTTGGCGTCAATAGCCGTCGTCGTCGAACTCGCCGCGGCGGTCCTCCATCAGGATCTCGCGCTTGCCGGCGTGGTTGGCCGGCGAGACGATGCCGTCCTGCTCCATGCGCTCGATGATCGAGGCGGCGCGGTTGTAGCCGATGCCGAGCCGGCGCTGGATGTAGCTGGTCGAGACCTTCTTGTCGCGCAGGACCACGGCGATGGCCTGGTCGTAGAGGTCGGCGCTCTCGCCGGCCTCGCCGCCGCCGGCCGCCGCCGATCCGCCGTCGCCGTCGTAGGGGCCGGCCTCGTCCTCGTCCTCGGTGATGGCGTCGAGATAGTCCGGCACGCCCTGGGTCTTGAGGTGGGCGACGATCTCCTCGACCTCGCCGTCGGAGACGAAGGGTCCGTGGACGCGCTGGATGCGGCCGCCGCCGGCCATGTAGAGCATGTCGCCCTGGCCGAGCAGCTGCTCGGCGCCCTGCTCGCCGAG
>CALCDT010000289.1 GCA_937900425.1 uncultured Alphaproteobacteria bacterium
CGCCCTCGCCCCGCGGGTCGCGGCCGGCCCCGGCGGGCTCGGCGGCGCCACGCCCCGGCTCCACGTCTCCGGCTGCGCCAAGGGCTGCGCCCATCCGCGCGCAGCGCCCTTGACCCTCGTCGGCCGCGACGGCGCCTTCGACCTTGTGCGGAACGGCGCGCCTTGGGATTTGCCGCAGGCCCGCGGGCTTGCTATCGACGACGCACGCGCCCTCGCCGCGAGGCTCGCGCACCCGGAAGACCGATCATGACCGCCCACCAGCCGGCGACCCGCGAGACCTACGAGCGCGACGGCGCCGCGATCTACCGACGCTCCTTCGCCATCATCCGCGCCGAGGCGGAGCTCTCCCGCTTCTCGAAGGACGAGGAGCGCGTCGCCGTGCGCATGATCCACGCCTGCGGCATGGTCGACCTCGCCGCCGACATCGTCTTCTCCGAAGGGGCCGTCGCCGCCGGCATCGCCGCGCTCGCCGCCGGCGCCCCGATCCTGTGCGACGCCAAGATGGTGGCGAACGGCGTCACCCGCGCCCGCCTGCCCGCGGACAACGCCGTGATCTGCACCCTCGACGACCCCCGCGTCCCCGCCCTCGCCGCCGACCTCGGCACCACCCGCACCGCCGCGGCGATGGAGCTCTGGCGCGAGCACCTGCCGGGCGCCGTCGTCGCCATCGGCAACGCGCCGACCGCCCTCTTCCGCCTGCTCGAACTCATCGACGAGGGCGTCGCCCCGCCGGCCGCGGTGATCGGCATGCCGGTCGGCTTCGTCGGCGCGGCGGAATCGAAGGAGGCGCTGCTCGCCGACGGCCGGCTGCCGGCACTGATCGTGCGCGGACGCAAGGGCGGCAGCGCCATGACCGCGGCGGCGATCAACGCCCTCGCCAGCGAGCGGGAGTGAAGCGATGCTGGACCTGCCCCGCCCCGCCCGCGACCCCGCCGCCGCCGTCCGCACCGGAACGCTCCACGGCGTCGGCCTCGGCCCGGGCGATCCCGAACTCATGACGGTGCGCGCGGTGCGCCTCGTCCAGGCCGCCCCGGTGATCGCCTATTTCGCCAAGGCCGGACGCCGCGGCAACGCCCGCGCCATCGTCGATCCCTGGGTGACGCCCGGCACCGAGGAACTGATGCTGTCCTACCCGGTGACGACGGAGATCCACTTCGCGGAAGGCGCCTACGTCTCCGCCCTCGCCGGCTTCTACGAGGAGGCGGCCGAGCGGCTCGCCACCGTGCTCGCCGCCGGCCGGGACGTCGCCCTGATCTGCGAGGGCGACCCGATGTTCTATGGCTCCTTCATGCATCTCTTCACGCGATTGAGGGACCGTTTCACCGTGTCGATCACCGCCGGCGTTTCCGGCATGTCGGGCTGCTGGGCCTCGGCCGGCCAGCCCATGACCTGGGGCGACGACGTGCTCACCGTGCTGCCCGGCACCCTTGCCGAGGACGACCTCGCCCGCCGGCTCGCCGGCACCGACGCCGCGGTGATCATGAAGCTCGGCCGCAACCTGCCGAAGGTGCGCCGGGCGCTCGCCGCCGCCGGTCTCCTCGACCGCGCCATCTATGTCGAGCGCGGCACCATGGCCGGGGAGAGGATCGAGCCGCTCGCCGGCAAGGCCGACGACGAGGCGCCCTATTTTTCGATGATCCTCGTCCCCGGCGAGGGCCGCCGCCCGTGAGCGCCGCCCCGACCGAGCCGAAGACCGCCACCGGCACGCCGCCCGAAGCCGAAATGCCTGGGGCCGGCCCGGCGCCCGCCGGACGCCTCGCCGTCGTCGGCCTCGGCCCCGGCCCCGACGCCTGGCTGACCGGCGAGGCCGCAGACGAGATCGCCGCCGCCACCGACCTCGTCGGCTATCTCCCCTACGTCGCCCGCTGCCCCGAACGCCCAGGCCAGGTCCGCCACGCCAGCGACAACCGCGTCGAGATCAACCGCGCCCGGCAGGCCATCGCCCTCGCCCGCGCCGGCCGCCGCGTCGCCGTCGTCTCCGGCGGCGATCCCGGCGTCTTCGCCATGGCCGCCGCCGTGGTCGAGGCGATCGGGACCGATCCGCAGCCCGCCGATTACGACTTCGCCGTCCTGCCCGGCGTCTCGGCGATGCAGGCCGCCGCCGCCCGGCTCGGCGCCGCCCTCGGCGGCGACTTCTGCGCGATCTCGCTGTCCGACAACCTCAAGCCCTGGAGCGTCGTCGAGAAGCGGCTCGTCGCCGCCGCCACCGGCGACTTCGCCATGGCCTTCTACAATCCGGCCTCGAAAGCCCGGCCCGACGGCATCCACGCCGCCTTCGCCGTCCTGCGCCGTCTCAAGGCCGGCACCACGCCGGTCGCCTTCGCCCGCGCCGTCGGCCGGCCCGACGAGGCGATGGTCGTCACCACCCTCGCCGAGGCCGAACCCGCCCGAGCCGACATGGCGACCCTCGTCCTCGTCGGCTCCTCGCAGACGCGACTGGTGACCGGCCCGGGCGGCCGCACGCTGTTGCTGACGCCGCGGTCGGTGGAGGCGGAGCGATGACGGACGGGCCTCGTTTCGTGCCTCGCCGCGACGCCGGGGCTTTTCCCTCGTCCTTCGAGATGCGTCGCGGACGCGACGCTCCTCAGGATGAGGCAAAAAGCCGAGGCTTCACCGGGACGCGTGCCTCTCTTCTCCGCTCCAGCGGCGTCACCGACCACCCTCCCGAAGGCCTCATCCTGAGGAGGCCCGCAAGGGCCGTCTCGAAGGACGAGGCCGGGCGCAAGACCGCTTCGGAGATCGCATGACCGATGCCGCCGCCCCCGGCCGCTGGCTCGGCCTCGTCGGCCTCGGCGAAGACGGCCTCGACGGCCTCTCGCCCCTCGCCCGCGACCTCCTCGGCAAGGCCGAACTCGTCGTCGGCGGCGCCCGCCACCTCGCCCTCCTCGGCGAAACGAAGGCCGAGACGCTGGCCTGGCCCTCGCCGCTCGCCCACGCTTTCCCGCGGATCTGGCAGCGGCGCGGCCGCCCCGTCGTGGTGCTCGCCTCGGGCGATCCCTTCTTCCACGGCGTCGGCTCGCTGATCACCGCCCAGATCGACCCGAAGGAGATCGTCGCGATCCCGGCGCCCTCGGCCTATGCGCTCGCCGCCGCCCGGCTCGGCTGGGCCGGGCAGGACGTCGTCCGCCTCTCGCTGCACGGACGCGCGCTCGAACGCATCCGGCCCCATCTCCACGACCGCGCCCGCCTGTTCGCTCTGTCCTGGGACGGCGAGACGCCGGCCCGCCTCGCCGGGCTGCTGACGCGCCACGGCTTCGGCGGCAGCCGCCTCGTCGTGCTGGAGCGGATGGGCGGCCAAGCCGAGCGGATCCGCGAGACCACCGCCGCCACCTTCGACCTCGAGGGGATCGACCCGCTCAACACTGTCGCGATCGAGGTCGTGGCCGGGCCGGGCGCCCGCATCCTGCCCTTCACGCCGGGCCTCGCCGACGATCTCTTCGACCACGACGGCCAGATCACCAAGCGCGAGATCCGTGCGGTGACGCTCTCCGCCCTGGGCCCGCGCCGCGGCGAACTGCTCTGGGACGTCGGTGCCGGCTCCGGCTCGGTCGGCATCGAATGGATGCTGGCGGACCCGAGCCTGTCGGCGATCGCGGTGGAGGAGAAGGCGGAGCGCTGCGCCCGCATCCGGCAGAACGCCCTTTCCCTCGGCGTGCCGGACCTTCGCGTCGAGGAGGGCGCCGCCCCCTCCACCCTCGCCGGCCTGCCCGCCCCCGACGCCGTCTTCATCGGCGGCGGCGCGCCCGCGGTGCTGGAGGCGGCGATGACCGCCCTGAAGCCCGGCGGCCGCCTCGTCGTCAACGCGGTGACGCTGGAGACCCAGAGCTTCCTCACCGTCTGCTTCCGCCGACACGGCGGCGACCTCGGCGAACTCGCCGTCGCCCGCGCCGCGCCGGTCGGCGGCTTCACCGCGATGAAGCCGGCGATGCGGGTGGTGCAGTGGCGCTGGGAGAAGAGCCGTGAGTAAGGAGGGCCTCGCCCGGGGTGCGGGCGCGGCGTTGCCCGCGCGCGCGCCGACGACACCGCACCGCCGCAGCCCCTCATCCGGCCCTTCGGGCCACCTTCTCCCCGAAGGGGAGACGGGAGGAGGCCCTGGCTGGGCTCGTGCCACCCGGAGGCGCCGCAAAAGCCCCGTCGATGGAAGGCTCGACCATGTCGGCATCTCCGTCAGGATGCCGATCTCGCCGGTCGCACCCTTCTCCCCCGCGGGGAGAAGGTGGCCCGAAGGGCCGGATGAGGGGGACGACCTCTCCGCGTCCGCCGCCGCGAGCGACGCCACCCCCGCCGACCCCGCCGCCCGAACCCGCACGCCCCGGAGACGACCATGACCCCGCCGCGCCGCCGATGGGCCGAGATGCGCGCCCCCGATTTCCTCTCGCCCGAAACGGCGTCGTGGATCGCGGTACTGCCCGTCGCCGCCGTCGAGCAGCACGGCCCGCACCTGCCGCTCTCCACCGACACCACCATCGCGGAAGGGCAGGTCGCCCGGGTGATCGAGCTGCTGCCGGAGGAGCTGCCGGCGGTGTTCCTGCCGGTGCAGACGGTCGGCAAATCCGACGAGCATATCCTCTCGCCCGGCACCCTCACCCTCGACTGGGATACGGTGACGAGGGTCTGGATCGAGATCGGCGACGCCGTCGCCCGGGCCGGGTTGAAGAAACTGGTGATCGTCACCTCGCACGGCGGCAACGTGCCGATCATGGACATCGTCGCGCGCGAACTGCGCCGGCGCCACGGCATGCTGGCGGTGGCGACGAGCTGGCTGCGCTTCGGCCAGCCGGATGGGCTCTATCCGCAAGGGGAGCGCGCCTACGGCATCCACGGCGGCGACATCGAGACCTCGCTGATGCTGCATCTCGCACCGGATCTCGTCGACATGGGCGCCGCCAGCGACTTCCGCACGCTGCAGCTCGAGCTTCTGGAGAGCGCGAAGCACCTGCGCGCCCACGGGCCGGCGCAGTTCGGCTGGATGATGCAGGATCTCAACGCCGACGGCGCCGCCGGCAACGCCGCCGCTGCGACGGCGGAGAAGGGCCGCGCCTCGCTCGACCACGCCGCGCGCGGCTTCGTCGAGCTTCTCGCCGACGTTCACGCCTTTCCGATGGAAAGGCTGGCGGGGCGCCGCTGACGTCGGCGCTGACGGGACATGCGGAGGATCACAGAGGCGCCAGCCTCACCGGCGGGCCGGACCGATGCCGGTCAGCCGGCCACCTTGCGCGACAGCCGGCGGGCGTTGGCCCGGACCCGGCGCGAGATCGGCCGGAACGCCTTGCCGAGCGCCCGCTGGTGGCCGTCGGCATAGCGCATCGGGTCGAAGCTGCCGCTGCCGATCGCCGCGCCGGCGCGGATGGCGGTGACCGCCATCGAGCCGTGATAGGCGATCATCCCCTCGACTGCCGCGGCCGCCTTCTCGGAGCCGGCGAGCCAGAGCTCCTGGCTGGCGGTGAGGGAGGAGCCGGCTTCCATCAGGATCGGCAACCGCGCCGCCACCACGAAGGGGGCGAGCATCATCGTCATGAAGATGTCGCCGCCGAGGGCCTCGAGAGTTCGGGACATGGTCGCCTTTCACCGGCGGGGACGATCGGGGATCGATCGGGAGGACGCCGTCAGGGATTTGATAGACGCCATCGTGAAGAAAAGGTTCCCGTGACTGGAAAAGCAAGCTGGCCCTTCGTTTATCCCCAGCGGGCGACCCGCCACGGACAGGGGGGAGGAACGGGGGAGCGGGACGGCCGCGCCGGATCGCCGCACTCGCCTAGCCCGGACGTCCCAAGAAGGGATCGCCAGAGCGGCATCGCGCCCCTTGCGGCGGGCGCCCCTGCCGTGGCAAAGGCTCGGCACGGCGCCGCGTCCCCTGTCGCGTCCGGAGGAAGACGAATGAAGATGCTGGTCCGCGCCGTCCTCGCCGCCCTGGCCCTCGCCGGCACCCCCGGCCCGGCCGCCGCGGCCGACCTCGGCGGTCTCACCTTCGCGGTGCCCGAAGGCTACGAGCCGGTTGCCGAGCTCTCCCGCGACGGTCACCCGGTGTTCGGCCGGCCCGGCGCCCGCGCCGCCCTCGCCGACGTTCCGGCGGCCCGGAAGCTCGACCGGGCCAGCATCGAATCCTTCATCCCGATGGACTACCGGGCGGTCCTGCAGATCCACGTCTTCGACCTCGTCCCGCCCGGAGGAGACGCCGCAGGGGCCGGCGCGGCGGAGACCGCCGGCATGGACGCGGCCGCGACCATGCCCGACGTCGCCGACGGCTCGGCCGAGACGCTGCACCGCCGGCTCTGCGACGGCTTCCGCCAGGCCTGGGGCCCGAATTTCGTCGCCGACGCCTTCGATCCCGCCACCGGCATCGGCACCTGCGTCAACTTCGCCGGCGCCTTCGTCGCCACCTACGACCGCCGGATCGGCGACAAGCTGATCATGGTCGAGACCCTCGACGTCGTCGACCATCTCGCGATCCAGAAGGAGATCGGCCGCGACTTCCTCGCCCGCGACACCGCCGGCAAGCTCGACTTCCTCGCCGGGGCCGCCAACCGCGCCGACGCCACCGCCCTGCTCGCCAGCGCCCGCCCGGCCGCGGAGTGAAACCGGGCCCGGACCGGTTCGACCTGTCGATGCCCGCAAGGCGGAGCAGGGCCGGCCGTGCGGCGACCGCGCAAACGACGCTCCGGGCGCGATCCGACGTCCCGACTCGAACCGCCCGGACCCCGACGCGCCGCCGGCGGACCTCGCTCAGTAGTGCGGGGGCGGCGGCTCCGGCGGGGCAACGGCCGAGACCCGCTGCTCGGCCTCGCCGACCCGCTCGGCCAGCAGGGTGACCAGCTTCTTCAGCCGGTCGATCTCGTCCCACTGCGCCGCGACCACCCGGCTGAGATCCTCGGTCGTCGTCTCCTGATGGGCCGCCCGCTCTTCGAGCGCGTCGAGCCGTGCCTGCGCATTTTCAGCCATCGCTGCCCCCTTTCCCGGCGCCGTTCCGGCCGCTCAAACGACGAAACCCCGGCACGGGGGCCGGGGTTTCCGAAAAGTCTTCTCGGCTCCGGGGCGCCCGCTCCCGGTCCGGGAGATGCCTCACGCCGCGCGCAGCGCCGCCGCGAGATCCTTCATCTGGGCGAGCCGCAGTTCCGCCGCCTGCCGGGCCGTCTCGCTGGCGGCGTCGGCGACGTCCTCCTCGGCGTTGCGGATCTCCTGCGCGACCTGGTCGGCCTTGAGTTCGGCCAGCGGCACCGCCTTCTCGGCGAGCACGGTGAGGCCGGTGGCCGAAACTTCTGCGAGGCCGCCGCGCACGAAATACTTCTGCGCCGCGCCGCCCGGCAACGTGATCGTGGCGACGCCGGGGCGCAGGGTCGAGATGAAGGGCGAATGACCCTCGAGAATGCCGAAATCGCCCTCGGTGCCGGGCAGGTCGACCTGCACGACATCCTGTGACAACAGCAGCCGCTCCGGGCTCACCAGTTCGAACTTGAAAGGTCCGGCCATCGACCGCTCCCGCTTGTCATGTCACGCGGCGTCCCGCCGGGCGGGGCGCCGGGGCGGACCGCACGCGGTCCGCCTCGCTCGTCTCGAAGGTGACCTCAAGCCGCCTTGGCGGCCAGCCTCTCGGCCTTCTCGATCGCCTGCTCGATGGTGCCGACCATGTAGAAGGCGGCTTCCGGCAGGTGGTCGTAGTCACCGGCGCAGAGGCCCTTGAAGCCCTTGATGGTGTCCTCGAGCTTGACCTGCACGCCCGGCGAGCCGGTGAACACTTCGGCGACGTCGAAGGGCTGCGACAGGAAGCGCTCGATCTTGCGGGCGCGGGCGACCGTCAGGCGGTCCTCTTCGGACAGCTCGTCCATGCCGAGGATCGCGATGATGTCCTGCAGCGCCTTGTACTTCTGCAGGATCTGCTGGACCTGGCGGGCGACGCCGTAATGCTCCTCGCCGACGATGCGCGGGTCGAGCATGCGCGAGGTCGAGTCGAGCGGGTCCACCGCCGGGTAGATGCCCTTCTCGGCGATCGAGCGGTTGAGGGTCGTCGTCGCGTCGAGGTGGGCGAAGGAGGTGGCGGGGGCGGGGTCGGTCAGGTCGTCCGCCGGGACGTAGATCGCCTGGATCGAGGTGATCGAGCCCTTGGTGGTCGAGGTGATCCGCTCCTGCAGCGCGCCCATGTCGGTGGCGAGCGTCGGCTGATAGCCCACCGCCGAGGGGATGCGGCCGAGCAGCGCCGACACTTCCGAACCCGCCTGGGTGAAGCGGAAGATGTTGTCGACGAAGAACAGCACGTCCTGGCCCTTGTCGCGGAAGTGCTCGGCGATGGTGAGGCCGGAGAGCGCGACGCGGGCGCGGGCGCCCGGGGGCTCGTTCATCTGGCCGTAGACGAGGGCGCACTTGGAACCGGCGGCCGAGCCGCCGTTCTCGTGCGGGTCCTTGTTCACGCCCGACTCGATCATCTCGTGATAGAGGTCGTTGCCCTCGCGGGTGCGCTCGCCGACGCCGGCGAACACCGAGTAGCCGCCGTGGGCCTTGGCGACGTTGTTGATCAGCTCCTGGATCAGCACGGTCTTGCCGACGCCGGCGCCGCCGAACAGGCCGATCTTGCCGCCCTTGGCGTAGGGCGCCAGCAGGTCGACGACCTTGATGCCGGTGACGAGGATCTCGGCCTCGGTCGACTGGTCGACGTAGGACGGGGCTTCCTGGTGGATGGCGCGGGTGTCTTCGTAGTCGACCGGGCCGCACTCGTCGACCGGCTCGCCGATGACGTTGAGGATGCGGCCGAGGCAACCCTCGCCGACCGGCACGCGGATCGGAGCGCCGGTGTCGGTGACTTCCTGGCCGCGCACGAGGCCCTCGGAGATGTCCATGGCGATGGCGCGCACGGTGTTCTCGCCGAGATGCTGGGCGACTTCGAGCACCAGGCGGTTGCCGCCGTTGGTGGTTTCCAGCGCGTTCAGGATCGCCGGCAGATGGTCGTCGAACTTGACGTCGACGACCGCGCCGATGACCTGGGTGATGCGTCCGACATTCGCCATCCGTTTGCCCTCGTCACTTTCGCATTCGTTCATGGGGAGCCCGCCGGGATCGTCCGTCGGCGGTCGCTCCGAAATTTCGTCAGAGCGCCTCGGCGCCCGAGATGATCTCGATGAGTTCCTTGGTGATCATCGCCTGGCGCGTGCGGTTGTACTGCAGCGACAGCTTGTTGATCATCTCGCCGGCGTTGCGCGTGGCGTTGTCCATGGCGCTCATCCGCGCGCCCTGCTCGGAGGCCGCGTTCTCGAGCAGCGCGGTGAAGATCTGCATCGCGATCGCCCGCGGCAGCAGGTCCTCGAGAATCTCCGCCTCGCCCGGCTCGTATTCGTAGAGCGCCCCCGACGTCTCCTCGCGCACCGGGATCTCGGCCGGAACGAGCCGGGTCGCGGTCGGAACCTGCGAGATCACCGACTGGAAGCGCGAGAAGAACAGGGTGCAGACGTCGAATTGGCCGGCGGCGTAGAGCTGCATCACCCTCGCCTGGACCTCGGCGGCCTGGTCGAAGCCGATCGACTTGACGCCGCGGAACTCGATCCGGTCGACGATCAGGTTGCCGTAGTCGCGGCGCAGCGAGTCGGCGCCCTTCTTGCCGACGGTGAGGATCTTCACCGTCTTGCCCTCGGCCAGCAGCCGGCGGATGTGTTCGCGGGCGAGGCGGACGATCTGCGAGTTGAAACCGCCGCAGAGGCCCCGCTCCGCGGTGCAGACCACCAGCAGGTGGACGTCCGAGCGGCCATTGCCGACCAGCAGCGCCGGGGCGTCGTCGCGGCCGGCGACGCCGGCGGCGAGGTTCGACAGCACGGTCGCCATCCGGGCGGCGTAGGGCCGGCCGGCCTCGGCCGCCTCCTGGGCCCGGCGCAGCTTCGCCGCGGCGACCATCTGCATCGCCTTGGTGATCTTCTGCGTCGCCTTGACCGAGGCGATGCGGTTCTTCAGATCCTTGAGGCTCGCCATGGCGGCTCTTCTTCCCTCGTCGCTCTCCTCGGAACCCCTGTGGCGGACACGGGGGCGGCCGGGGGCCGATCAACATCTTGCGGAGGCGTCAGCTGTCCGCGCCGGGGTCGGACCCCGGCGCGAAGGCCCCGTCCTCAGGCGAAGGACTTGGCGAAGGCGTCGACCGCCGCCTTGAGCTTGCCCTTGAGATCGTCGGTGATCTGCTTCTGCTCCCAGATGCCCGACAGGATCTCCGGATGCTTGTCGCGCAGGAAGCGCAGCAGACCGGCCTCGAAGGCGCGGACCTTGTCGACCGGGATGGCGTCGAGGTAGCCGTTGACGCCGGCGAAGATCACCGCGACCTGCTCTTCCGTCTTGAGCGGCGAGAACTGCGGCTGCTTCAGCAACTCGACGAGACGGGCGCCGCGGTTGAGCAGGCGCTGGGTCGCGGCGTCGAGGTCCGAGCCGAACTGGGCGAAGGCGGCCATCTCGCGATACTGGGCGAGTTCGCCCTTGATGGTGCCGGCGACCTGCTTCATCGCCTTGATCTGGGCGGCCGAGCCGACGCGCGACACCGAGAGGCCGACGTTCACCGCCGGGCGGATGCCCTGGTAGAACAGGTTGGTCTCGAGGAAGATCTGGCCGTCGGTGATCGAGATCACGTTGGTCGGGATGTAGGCCGACACGTCGTTCGCCTGGGTCTCGATGACCGGAAGCGCGGTGAGCGAGCCGAGGCCGTTGTCCTCGTTGAGCTTGGCGGCGCGCTCCAGCAGGCGGGAGTGCAGGTAGAACACGTCGCCCGGATAGGCTTCGCGGCCCGGCGGGCGGCGCAGCAGCAGCGACATCTGGCGGTAGGCGACGGCCTGCTTGGAGAGGTCGTCGTAGGCGATCACCGCGTGCATCTTGTTGTCGCGGAAGTATTCGCCCATGGCGCAGCCGGCGAAGGGCGCGATGAACTGCATCGGCGCCGGGTCGGACGCGGTGGCGGCGACGACGATGGAGTACTCCATCGCGCCGGCTTCCTCGAGCGCCCGGACGAACTGGGCGACGGTGGAGCGCTTCTGGCCGACGGCGACGTAGACGCAGTAGAGCTTCTGGCTCTCGTCGTCGCCCTGGTTGAGCGGCTTCTGGTTGAGGAAGGTGTCGAGGATGATGGCGGTCTTGCCGGTCTGGCGGTCGCCGATGACGA
>CALCDT010000290.1 GCA_937900425.1 uncultured Alphaproteobacteria bacterium
CTACGTCGTTGCTTCAAGTCGCGTCCGCCGACCGAGCGTCGGCTTAGACCCGGTTAGACTCCGGTCACCGGCTTGCCCTCGCGAGGATCAGAGGTTCTCTCAGTCCCGCGAAGCCGGCACGCAACCACAGGCACGTGCGAAATTGGGCAGGCCCGGAGATACGCGCGTCGACCGTCACACACAAGGGGTTTTTCGGATGCGGGGCGAAAAAATTCACCATTGATGCGCAGAGCGGAGCCCGTCGGGGAAATCGAGGGGTTTCGTTCACTGGAACCAGCGGGTTAACGGCTTGTTAACCATGTTTTCGGCTTCGCGCCGCGGCTCTTCCGGTGGCGTCGAGACGCATGTCTCGTGGGCATCTGGACGCGGGAAGCCGAGCGGTGAAGGCGGCGGGGAAAGGGCGGTCCGGCGGTGCCTGTGGACGGGTCTGGTGTCCCGTCCGTAGGCGCCGTAAGACACCGGCATGACGACCGCGGTGGGTCGGCGGGGAGTTACGGGAAGATGGTCGCCATCACGGACAGGTCGAAGAGGGGCGTCGTCGTCGCGCCGCACGGGGCGGCGGCGGAGGCGGGGGCGGAAGTGCTGCGGGCCGGCGGCAACGCGGTGGAGGCGATGGTCGCCGCCGCGGCGGCGATCGCGGTGGTCTACCCGCACATGAACGGCATCGGCGGCGACGGCTTCTGGCTTATCTCGGCGCCGGGGCGCGAGCCGGTGGCGATCGAGGGCTGCGGGCGCGCCGCGGCGCGGGCGACGATCCCCTTCTACGAGAAGGCCGGATATGACGCGATCCCGTTCCGCGGACCGCTGGCGGCGCTGACGGTGCCGGGCACCGTCGCCGGCTGGGCGCTCGCGCTCGACCTCGCCGCGCCGTCCCGTCCGATGCCGCTCACCGACATCCTCGGCCCGGCGATCGCGGCGGCGAAGGGCGGCTCGCCGGTGTCGCGCTCGCAGGCGGCGCTGACGGCGGAGCATCTTTCGGTGTTGTCGCAGCAGCCGGGGTTTTCGGCGGTCTTCCTCGACGACGGCGAGGCGCCGACGGAGGGCGTGGCGCAGAGCCAGCCGCGGCTCGCCGACGTCCTCGACCATCTCGCCCGCTCGGGCCTTCCCGAATTCTACCGCGGCGACGTCGGCGCGACGCTCGCCGCTGACCTCGAAGACGCCGGCAGTCCGCTGCGGCTCGACGATTTCCGCAAGGCGGAGGCGAAGCGGACGCGGCCGCTGTCGGTGCGTTTGAAAGACGGCACCGTCTACAACACGCCGCCGCCGACCCAGGGCCTCGCCTCGGCGATGATCCTCGCCCTCTACGACCGTCTCGGCGTCGCCCGCGGCGAGGGATTCGACCACGTCCACGGCCTCGTCGAGGCGACCAAGGTCGCCTTCCGCCACCGCGACAAGGTGGTGACCGACCCGCGCCTCGAGGCGCCGGACTACTCGGGGCTGCTGACGCCGGACGGTCTCGACCGCGAGGTCCAGGCGATCGACCGGAAACGCGCCGCGCCGTGGCCGCAGCCGGCCTCGAAGGGCGACACCATCTGGATGGGGGCGATCGACCGCGACGGCATGGCCGTCTCCTTCATCCAGTCGGTCTACTGGGAATTCGGCTCCGGCGTCGTTTCGCCGCGCACCGGCATCCTGATGCAGAACCGCGGGGCGAGCTTCTCGCTGCGGCCCGGCCATCTCAACGCCCTCGCCCCCGGCCGGCGGCCGTTCCACACGCTCAATCCGGCGCTCGCCCGCTTCGACGACGGCCGCACCCTCGTCTACGGATCGATGGGCGGCGATGGCCAGCCGCAGTTCCAGGCGGCGGTGTTCACCCGGATCGCCCGTTACGGCGCCGGGCTCGCCGAAGCGGTGGCGCGGCCGCGCTGGCTGCTCGGGCGGACGTGGGGGGCGGAAACCACGACGCTGAAACTGGAACAGGACTTCGACACGGACGTTGTCGAACAATTGAGGCGGGCCGGACACGAGACGGAAACAGTGCCATCCTCGGGTCGGGACACCTTCGGACATGCCGGCGCGGTGATGCGCACGCCGCGCGGCGACATCGAAGGCACCCACGACCCGCGGGCGGACGGCGGGGCGGCGACGGCCTGAGGCCGGCCGGCGCCGGCCGGCCGCGGCAATATTTCCGGTCTCGATCGACGACGACCGCCACCAGGCCACGACCCGCGAAGGATGCCCTGATGGATACGCTGACACGGATGAGGACCTTCGTCGAAGTGGTCGATGCGGGGGGCTTCTCCGCCGCCGCCCGCAAGCTCGGCCGCTCCAAGGCCCTCATCTCCAAATACGTCAAGGAACTCGAGGACGAACTCGGCACGCGGCTGATGAACCGCACCACCCGCCGCTTCTCGCTGACCGAACTGGGGCAGGCCTATTATCGCGACGCCGGCGAGATCCTGCAGCGGGTCGACGACCTCCAGGACATGGTGCGTGACCGCCACGGCGAGCCGACCGGCCTTCTGCGCGTCACCGCCCCGCGCACCTTCGGCGACAGCATCCTCGGCACCGCCATCATGGAATTCATGGTCGCCCATCCGGCGATCAAGATCGACCTCAGGCTCGACGACCGCTTCGTCGACCTCGTCGACGAGGGCTTCGACTGCGCCATCCGCGTCACCGAGTTGCAGGATTCCAGCCTGATCGCCCGCAAGCTCGCCGACTACCGCTTCGTCGTCGCGGCTCGGCCCGACGTCATCGCCGAGGTCGGCCGGCCACTGCGGCCGGGCGACCTCTCGGATCTGCCGTGCATCATCGATTCCAACCTGCGCAACCGGTTCTCCTGGCGGTTCCAGATCGACGGCGAGCGGGCCTCGGTCCAGGTCATCGGCCGGGTCGAGGTCAATTCGCCCGAGGCGATCCGCCTCGCCATCCTCGCCGGCCTCGGCTACGGGCAGGTGCCCTACGTCAGCATCAAGGACGACCTCGCCGCCGGGCGGATGGAAACGGTGCTCGACGACTTCGTCACCAACCCGCCGGGGGTCTACGTCGTCTATCCCCACCGCCGGCATCTCTCGGCCAAGATCCGCAGCTTCGTCGACTTCCTCGTCAAGTGGTTCGAGAAGCACGGCGACTGCGGCTGACACCCGGCTCGTGAAGTCCCGACCTGTCGGGTCTTCAGCGGCCCGACATCCTGCCGCCGCATTCCTCGGCGATCTCCCTCTCCGCGGCCCGGACTGGCATTCGCGGCGTTTCGCGCTAGACTCGTGCCGCTTCGTCAGTCGGGAGAGCCGAGCGGCATGACCCTTTTGCGCAGGATCCTCTGCGGTGCGGCCTTTTCGGTGCTCGCCCCCGCCGCGGCCCTCGCCCATCCGCACGTCTTCGTCGACGCCAAGGCCGAGATCGTCTTCGACGACGGCGGACGGATCACGGCGATCCGCAACGTCTGGCGGTTCGACGACGCCTATTCCGCCTTCGCCTCCGAAGGCCTCGACACCGACGGTGACGGCAAGCTGACGGTCGAGGAGTTGATGCCGCTCGCCGACATCAACATCAAGTCGCTCAAGGATTTCGACTATTTCACCTTCCTCACGGCCGGGTCGAAGGCGATCGCCTTCGTGCAGCCGACCGAATACTGGCTGCAGTCCGACGGCGGCCTGCTGACGCTCTACTTCACGCTTCCGACGAAGGAGCCGGTGGAGGTGCGCAGCCTTCCCGCCGACCTCTCGGTCTACGATCCGACCTACTACGTCGCCTTCACCTTCGTGAAGGACGATCCGGTGATGCTGAGCGGCACGCCCCCCGAGGGGTGCACCCTGTCGGTGGCCCGGCCCGAGGCGCTCGATCCGATGACGGCGGCGAGCCTCGCCGCCATTCCCGCCGACCAGCGCGAGGTGCCCGGCGCGCTCGCGGCGGTCACGATGGAACTCAACAACGGAGCGAGCCTCGCTTGTCCATGACGCGATCCTCCTCTCCGCCGGTCTCGCCGCGCCCGGGCGCAGGCGCAGCCCGTTCCGCACCGGCCGGGGCCGTCGCCGCGGCCGTGATGACGGTCGCGCTGGCCTTCGTTCCGCTCGCCGCGTCGGCCGCGAGCCCGTTCGGCGTCGGTCTCGCCGAGCCGGCCGCGGGGGGCGGGCTGCTGGCGCCGTTCCTCGCCCGCGTCACCGCTCTGCAGAGCGAGTTCTACATGGCGATGAAAACCGCCCTGAAGACGGTCTCGGAAGAACCCGCGGCGGGCCTCACTCTCGTCGGCCTCTCCTTCCTCTACGGCGTCTTCCACGCCGTCGGGCCGGGCCACGGCAAGGCGGTGATCTCGGCCTACGTGCTGGCGAGCCGCGACTGCGCCCGCAACGCCGCCGCGATCTCGCTGCTTTCGGGCATCGCCCAGGGACTGACGGCGGTGGCGCTGGTCACGCTGTTCTCGCTGGTGCTCGGCGCCACGGCGATTGCGATGACGGCGGCGCAGACCTGGCTCGAGATCGGCTCCTTCGCGCTGATCACCGCGCTCGGCCTGCTGCTCGTCCACGCCAAGATCCTGCGCCCGCTGGTCCGTTTCGCAGCCGACCGGCTGCGCGGACCGGGATCGTCCGCCTTCGCCATGGCCGCGGCCGGCGCGCCGGCGACGCGGCCGGGTGAGGCGACGGCCTTCACCCGCTCGGCGCCGGACGTCGGAACCGGCCGGGCGACGGCGCAGGGGGCGCGCGTGCGGCCGGGCTTCACTCTCTCCGCCCGCGACCACGCCTTCGACTGCGCCTGCTGCGACGGTCTGCCGGCGCCGGAGACGCTGTCGGGCCGGCTCGACCTCCGCCGGGCGGCGAGCGCCGTCCTCGCCGTCGGCCTCAGGCCCTGCACCGGGGCGCTGATCATCCTCGTCTTCGCGTCCTCGCAGCAGGCCTTCGGCCTCGGCCTCGCCGCCGTCGCCGCCATGTCGCTCGGCACCGGGGCGACCGTCGCGGCGATCGTACTGTTCGCGGTGGCGCTGCGGGCCGGCGTCGAGCGCGCCGGGGGGCGGGCGCGGCGGGTCGCCACGCTGCTCCACCGCCTGCTCGAGGGGGCGGCGGCGATCGTCGTGCTGCTGTTCGGCCTCGTCATGCTGGCGGGGGCGGCGGGCGGCCTCGGCTAGGGCTGGGGCCGGCGCCGAGGGCGTTGCCCGCTTCCCGATCACGCGCGATAGCACCCGATCCGCGCCCGGGCACCGTCGCCGCGCCGGATCCGTTTCCGCGTCGAGGACCCGCCCGAGCGAGCGCCCGGTCCCCGACCCGGGCTCACGCGCTGCGCAGCATACCCGTCTCACCCCGCGCGGCGGCGCGGGTGCGGGCGGCGTCGCCGAAGGCCTCGAAGATGCGGCCCGAGGGCGTGTCGGTCTTCGCCCAGTATTCCGGATGCCACTGCACGGCGAGGGTGAAGCCTTTCGCTCCCTTGACCGACACCGCCTCGATGACGCCGTCGGGGGCGACGGCCTCGACCTCGAGCCGGTCGGCGAGGCGGGCGACGGCCTGGCGGTGCAGCGAGTTGACGAGGATCTGGCTGGAGCCGACGACGCGGCCGAGGCAGCCGCCGGGGGCGACCTCGACGCCGTGGCGGATCGAGAAGCGCACGCCCTGGTCCTCCGACACCGGCGCGCGGTGATCCATGGTGCCGGCCTCGTCCTGGATCTCGCGGGCGAGGCTGCCGCCGAGGGCGACGTTCAGTTCCTGCATGCCCCGGCAGATGCAGAGCAGCGGCACGCCGGCGGCGATCGCGTGGCGGATCAGCGGCAGGGTGGTGGCGTCGCGCTCGCGGTCGTAGGGGCCGTTGGCCTCGTCGGCGGGCGCACCGTAGAGCTCGGGCCAGACGTTGGAGCGCGAGCCGGTGCAGACGACGCCGTCGACCCGGGCGAGCACGGCGTCGAAGTCGACCGTCTCGCCGAAGGACGGCAGGATCACCGGCGTCACCTCGGCGCGCTCGAACAGGGCCGAGAGATAGGTCGATGTCGCGGCGTGCCAGGAGTAGCCGTCGATCGCCTTGACGTCGGCGGCCACGAGGACGAGGGGGCTGCTCATGATGCGGGGTCGCTCCTTGTCGCGCCAACCGTTGGATCATCGCACAGAATTGCACAGATAAAGAGCGGCCGGACGGCTTGTTTGTAAAGCCCGATTGGGCTTTAGTCGCAACGGGTTCGGCTCGCCGCGCACCGGCGGCCGCGACAATGCGCGGCCCGTCGCGTCCGGCGCGGCGAGGCGGCGAACGCCTCGTCGCGACAATGATTCGCCACCCACGGGAGGAATACATGGATCGTCGTTCGTTCATCAAGAAGGCCGGTCTCGTCACCGGCGGCGCCGCGGCGACCGCCGTGCCGCTGGCCGCCCCGGCCATCGCCCAGGACATGCCGGACGTCCGCTGGCGCCTGACCTCGAGCTTCCCGAAGTCGCTCGACACCATCTACGGCGCGGCCGAGGTGATGGCCAACGCCGTGCGCGACATCACCGGCGGCAAGTTCCAGATCCAGTGCTTCCCGGCGGGCGAGATCGTCCCCGGCGGCCAGGCGCTCGACGCGGTGCAGAGCGAGACGGTGGAACTCAACCACACCTGCTCCTACTACTACGTCGGCAAGGATCCGACCTTCGCGATCGGCACCGCCATCCCCTTCGGCCTCAACACCCGCCAGCAGAACGCCTGGCTCTACGAGGCCGGCGGCCAGGAACTGCTCGACGAGTTCTACGCGAACTACGGCGTGCTCGGCCTGCCGGGCGGCAACACCGGCGTCCAGATGGGCGGCTGGTGGCGCAAGGAGATCAACTCGCTGGCCGACCTGCAGGGCGTCAAGATGCGCATCGCCGGCATTGCCGGGCGCGTCATGGAAAAGCTCGGCGTCGTGCCGCAGCAGATCCCCGGCGGCGACATCTATCCCTCGCTCGAGAAGGGCACGATCGATTCGGCCGAGTGGGTCGGCCCCTACGACGACGAGAAGCTCGGCTTCTACCAGGTCGCCAAGTTCTACTATTATCCGGGCTTCTGGGAAGCCGGCCCGACGCTGCACTTCATGATCAACCAGAAGAAATTCGCCGAGCTGCCGGACACCTACAAGGCCGCGCTGCGGGTCGCCTGCTCCCACGCCAACGACATCACGATGGCGAAATACGACGCGAAGAACCGCATCGCCATCCGCAGCCTCGTCGGCAAGGGCGTGCAGCTGCGCGCCTTCCCGCGCGACGTTCTCGACGCCGCCTACACGGCGACGCAGGAGCTCTACACCGAGCTCTCCAACACCAACGAGAACTGGAAGAAGGTCTACGAGCCGTGGAAGCAGTTCCGCGAGGAGAGCTTCCAGTGGTTCCGCGTCGCCGAGTACACGCTGGATTCCTACGGCTACGCCATGCAGGCCGCCGGGAAGTGACGGGCTGACGGCAGCCACCGCCGCCCGCGCGGCGGCGGTGCGCCAAACGAGAACGGACAGAAAAAGGCCGGGGGCGACGCCTCCGGCCTTTTTCGTTTGGATGCGGGACGAGAGCGGATCGCGCCTACTGGGCCGGCGCGGGCGCGCCGAAGTCGGGCGCGGGCAGGCCGCCGGGGGCCGGGGCCGCGTCGTCCCCGGAACGTCCCCGTCGTTTCCCAGAGGGTGATCGAAGCGCATGATCCAGGCCCCCCCCAAGCCCGATCGGCCGTCCCCGCGCCTCCTGCTCCTCGCCGCGGCGTGCGCGGCGG
>CALCDT010000291.1 GCA_937900425.1 uncultured Alphaproteobacteria bacterium
GCGGAGGGCGTCACCGTCGCGGCGCTGCCGGCGCTCGCCCGCCGGCTCGGCCCGGCGCCCTCGGCCGCCGCCGTGCGTCGCACCGTCTATCGCCATGGCAACGCGCTCGCCGGCGCCGCCTTGAGGCTCGCCGCCGTGATCGACGGCATCGCGCCGGATCCGGCCATGGTCGCCCTCGCCGACGGTTGGGTCGCCCCGGTCTTCCCGATCGGCGGCCGCGACCTCGCCGAGCGGGGACACGCGGCCGGCCCCGCTTTGGGATCTCTCCTCAAGTCATTGGAGGAGAAATGGATTTCTTCCGACTTTAACGTCGTTCCCGAGATTCCTCACCCTTAGAATCCGCTTCGCCGGAGCCGTCCTCATGCTCCGATTCCGCTTCGGCGGATGGTGGTTCATCCTCCGATTCCGATTCATCGCCGGCGTCCGGCGGGCGAAGGCCGCCTCGGCGGTCGCGCCCGCCGTTTCTTCGCGCCGATTTCATGCAACAAAGGAGATACGACGGGAATTGTCACCGAGTCCGTCGCCTGAAACGAGGTTCCGTCCCATGAGAACAAGAGCGCTCATCGCGATCATCGGCGCCAGCATCGCCCTCGCCGGCTGTAACGTCACCGTCGACCAACCGCCGCGCGGTCCGGTCTACCGGCCGCTTCCGCCCGGCCCGGGACCCGGCCCCGGCCCCTGGCCCGGTCCCGGCGCAGGTCGTCCCGACCGTCCGCCCCAGGGGATGGTGTGCCGCGACGGCCCGGCCCGGCGCATCCTCGGCGATCGCGCCAATCAGGCGACCTACCGCGCCGCGCAGGACCTTTCGGGCGCCCGCGTGGTCCGCGTCGTGCGCCACGGCGACGCGGTGACCCAGGACTTCCGCCGCGATCGGCTGACGATCACGACCTATCGCGGTCAGGTGGTCGAGGTCCGGTGCGGCTGAGACTGTGATTCAAGGGGATTGCGGGGAGATTCCGGTTCTCTCCGCAATTCCTTGATCGAAAAAGATTTTCCCTCGCCTCCTCAAGGCCACTTCGCCACCGGCGGCATCGAGGAGAGGATCGAGGCGATGTTGCCCCCGGTCCTGAGGCCGAAGATGGTGCCGCGGTCGTAGAGCAGGTTGAACTCGACGTAGCGGCCGCGCCGGACCAGCTGTTCCTCGCGGTCGGCCTCGGTCCACGGCGTCGCCATGTTGGCGGCGACGAGGCGCGGGTAGACGTCGAGGAAGCTAAGGCCGACCGAGCGGGTGAAGGCGAAGTCGGCGTCCCAGTCACCCGAGTTGAGATAGTCGTAGAAGATGCCGCCGACGCCGCGCATCTCGCCGCGGTGCTTGAGGAAGAAGTAGTCGTCGCACCAGGCCTTGAAGCGGTCGTAGTCCGCCGGCGCGTGGCCGTCGCAGGCCGCTTTCATCGCCGCGTGGAAGGCGCGGGTGTCGGCGTCCTCCTGGGTGCGGCGGCGGTCCAGCACCGGCGTCAGGTCGGCGCCGCCGCCGAACCACTGCTTCGACGTCACCACCATGCGGGTGTTCATGTGGACCGCGGGAACGTTGGGGTTCCAGAGGTGGGCGATCAGCGAGATGCCGCCGGCCCAGAAGCGCGGGTCCTCGTCGGCGCCGGGGATCTGGCCGCGGAACTCGGGTGCGAACTCGCCGTGGACGGTGGAGACGTGAACGCCGACCTTCTCGAACACCCGTCCCTTCATCATCGACATGACACCGCCGCCGCCCGGGGCGCCGCTGTGATCGGTGCGCTGCCACGGGGTGCGCTCGAAGCGTCCGGGCGCCGCCGCCGAGCCTTCGAGCCGGTCCTCCAGGTCCTCGAAGGCGGCGCAGATGCGGTCGCGCAGGTCGGAGAACCAGGCGGCGGCCCGGGCCTTCTTGTCCTCGATGTCGGCGGGAAGCGGGATGTCGGAGTGGCGTGCGTCGGTCACCGGATGGCCTTCTCGTCTCGCCGCGCGCCAGGACGCGGCCGGGTCGGACGGGTTCTAGCGCAGGTGAGGCCGGCGAGGAAACCGGGGCGTGGTCGCGGGGTCGTCCCCCTGTCGCACGCGCCCTCTCCGCGATGCCGCGTCGTCCATCCTCTCCGTCGTCGTCATCCCGGCCTCCGAGCCGGGATCCAGCCGTCCGCGAGGGAATGGCCGATCGGGACGTCGGGGGGGCCGCGCGGAAGGGGGGGCGGAGACGAGAGGGAAGGGGAAGAGCCGCGAGGTTCGCCCCTGCCGTCCGCTGGATCCCGGCTCAAGGCCGGGATGACGACTTTTCGGACGAATGTGGGGAGGTGAGGCCGCCGTTTCTCGGAAGGCCGGCGACCGGCACTCATCCCGCCGGATGGTGCTTTTCCCCCTGCGCGTGCCCGCCGCGGCAGGACGGGTGCTCCGCCCCCTGCGCTTCCCCGCCGTCGACCGCGGCCTCGTGCCGATGATCGTCCGCGCCCGCGCTGCGCCATTCGGCGACGCCTCGCCGCAGGATCTCGCTGGCCGAGGTCAGGAACAGGCCGGCCATGATTGCGGCGACGAGGAGGTCCGGCCACGGTGTGCCGGAGCCCCAGACGCCGAGGGCGGCGACCATGACCGCGACGTTGCCGACGGCGTCGTTGCGCGAGCAGAGCCAGACCGAGCGGACGTTGGCGTCACCGTCCTTGTAGCGCACGAGGATCAGCACGCTGGCGACGTTGGCGGCGAGCGCCATCAAGCCGACGACGCCCATCACCTCGGCCTCCGGCACGCCGTCGCCGAAGACGCGCCAGAGCGTCGAGGCGGCGACGAAGAGGCCCATGAGGAACAGGCTGACGCCCTTGACGAGGGCGGCGCCGGCGCGGATGCGGACGCTGCGGCCGATCACCCAGATCGACAGGCCGTAGGTGGCGGCGTCGGCGAAGAAGTCGAGGGCGTCGGCCATCAGGGCCTGCGATCCCGCCAGCTGGCCGGAGATCATCTCGACGACGAACATGCCGGCGTTGAGGGCGACGACGATCCAGAGCCGGCGGCGGTAGTCGTCGGAGAGGCCGTCGAAGGGGGCGTGGTGGTGGCCGCAGTGCGCGCTCATGGCGTGACCTTCCGTTCAGGTGTTGAAGGGCTCGCCCAGCAACCTAAATGCTATAGTGACTAGAGCTTCAAGAGGGTTTGGGATGTTTTCGATCGGAGAGATGGCGCGACGAACCGGCGTGAAGGTGCCGACCATCCGCTACTACGAAGAGTTGGGCCTGATCGCGGCGCCGGAGCGCACCGAGGGCGGCCAACGCCGGTACGGCCGGGCCGACCTCGACCGGCTCGCTTTCATCCGCCACGCCCGCGACCTCGGCTTTTCGCTCGAGGCGATCCGCGCGTTGCTGCGGCTCTCCGCCCATCCGCAGACGCCCTGCGCCGACGCCGACGCCATCGCCGCGGCCCACCTCGCCGAGGTCCGCGAGCGGATCGCCCGGCTCGAGCGGCTCGAGGCGGAACTGGAACGGATCGCCGGCGGTTGTCACGGCGAGACGGCGGGCGAATGCTATGTGTTGCAGGCCCTTGCCGATCACGGTCTGTGCGGCCACGAGCATCCGCGCGAGCCATGACCGGGTTGCCGTTCTCGGTCGAGACGCCGCCGGTCAGGCGAGGACGGGCGGCGCGGGGAAATCGCCGGTCTGGCGCAGGGCCTCGCCGAGGATTATGGCGCCGGCGAGGGCGACGTTGATCGAGCGCAGGCCCTCGCGCATCGGAATGGTGACGCGGGCGTCGGCGACCTCGTGGACGTGAGCGGGCACCCCGGCACTCTCGCGGCCGAGCAGGACGACGTCGGAGGGGGCGAAGCCGAATTCGGTGTAGGGCAGCGCGGCGCGGGTGGTGGCGAGCACGAGGCGGCGGCCATGGCCGCGAATCGTCGCGACGAAGGCGTCCCAATCGCGGTGGCGGGTCAGCTCGACCCGGCCGAGATAGTCCATTCCGGCCCTTCTCATCGCCCGGTCCGAGGCGTCGAAGCCCGCCGGTTCGACGATGTGCACCGGCGTGCCGAGGCAGGCGGCGAGGCGCAGCAGCGTTCCGGTGTTCTGGGGAATGTCGGGCTGGTAGAGCGCGAGATCGGGCATCGGGGAGCTCGGGGGCGGTCTCGGCGCCTGCTGCGGGTGGCAAGCGGGTTCGCGGGTGCAACGGGCGGTGAAAACCGTTAATCTTCGGTTCATGTGCAGGCTGGTCGATAGGGGCTTCGGCGACCGGCAGGGCGAGAGGCGAGTGGTAGACAGCATGCGGCAGGTGAGGAACTCGTTTGGAGCGGGCGTCGGCGTCGCCGCTGCGCTGCTGCTCTCCGCCTGCGTCGGCGGCGGGGGCGGCTATTCCGCCTATCCGGCCTATCCCGACCGGTTGCCGCCGGCTCCGGTGCCGGAGGCCGGCAGTCCGGAGGCCCGGGCCGCGCTGGCGCGGCAGGGGATCTACGGCAGCCCGGCCACCGTCTATCCGGCGCCGGGCCTTCCAGACTACCAGCGCGAGCAGTACGAGGCCGAGCGCCGGGCGGCGATGGCGCGGGCAGAAGCCGAGCGGCGCGAGCAGGAGGAGGCGCAGCGGCGCATCGCCCGGCTGCCGCAGGCCGGCATCTTCGCGCCGTCCGACGGCGGCTACGTGCCGCCGCCCGGTGGCTTTTCGCGTCCGGGCGATCCGGCCGGCCCGGCCGGCGCCGGACAGATCCGCTCGACCCTGCCGCCGCTGACCTCGCCGTCGCCCTCCTCCGCCTATCCGGGCGGTCCGGAACAGAGGCCGGCGCCGGGCGGCCAGCGACCGCCGGTCCAGCAGGGCGCCCCGCAGCAGCCCTCGCAGCCGCCGGCCCAGCAGGCGCAGCCGGGGCCGGGTGCGCTGCCGGCCGGCAACTGCGGGGCCGCGGCGGCGGCCAAGGTCGTCGGCAAGCCGAATTCGCAGAGCGTCGTGCTCGAGGCGCAGCAGGCGTCCGGGGCGTCGGAGGTGCGGATCGTCAAGCCCGGCGAGGTCAACGCCGCGACCTTCAAGGCCCGCCGGCTCAACCTCGTCGTCGGCGCCGACCGCAAGATCACCGGCGCGATCTGCGGCTGATTCCGACCTTAAGCGTGCCGCGTGGTCCGAGCCTCCGCAGCCGGGCGCACGCTCGTCGGTTCGGCGGAACGGTCGCGGATCGCCGCGATCCGGCAAGGCGGACTTTCCATCGCCGCCCCGGCGGCGTATAGCTGGCGACCCGGTTCCGGGCGGACGGGTTACCCGCCGCCACAGCCGGTCCGGCCGCGCGCCGCAACGACGACAAGATTTTCCGGCAGGGATCGTCGAGGCCATCGTGCCTCGACCACCGGTGACGTCCGCCGCGACGCGGACACTCCCGCCGGGCCCCGTTCCGGGCTCCAGACGCAACCTCTCACCCATGCGGCGCCGGCCTCCCCGGCTGTTCTCGCCCCGGCCGCGGGCTCTTCGAGATTCACGGCGTCCCGCGCGGCGGGTGCCGAGGACTGACGTCATGTTCCGCTGGTTCGAAAAGCTGATCGATCCCTTCAAGCCCTACGAGGAGCGTCGCCCGCCCGAGGGGCTTCTCGCCTTCTACTGGACCTTCCTCGCCCAGGTCTGGCCGGTCTACGTCGCGCTGATGGCCACCGGCCTCGTCGTGGCGCTGATCGAGGTCTCGCTGTTCCGCTATATCGGCGAGGTCGTCGACATCCTCCGGGTGACGACGCCGGACCGGCTCTGGGCCGACCACGGCGACGACTTCCTGTGGATGGCGGCGGTGATCATCGTCGCGCGGCCGCTGGCGAGCCTGTTCCACGACCTGATGCGCCATCAGGCGATCGCGCCGGGCTTCACCAACCTGATCCGCTGGCAGAACCACCGCTGGGTTCTGCGCCAGTCGATCGCCTTCTTCGCCAACGATTTCGCCGGCCGCGTCGCCAACCGCATCATCCAGACCGGCCCGTCGCTGCGCGGCTCGCTCACCGAGGCCGCCGACGCCGTCTGGTTCGTCACGATCTACACCTTCAGCGCCGTGGTGCTGTTCCTCGAAGCCGACGTCCGGCTCGCCCTGCCGCTGATGGCCTGGGTGGCGCTCTACGTCGTCGCGCTCACCTATTTCGTGCCGAAGGTGGCGCGCAAATCGGCCGAGATGTCGGAAGCGCGCTCGATGCTGTCGGGCCGCATCGTCGACAGCTACACCAACATGCCGACGGTCAAGCTCTTCGCCCATACCGACCGCGAGGACGACTACGCCCGCGACGCGCTGACCGAGCACACCGCCGTCTTCCACGACCAGATGCGCGCGATCTCGAAGATGACGATCACGGTCAACATCCTCAACTCGGTGCTGCTGCTCTCGGTCGGCACGGTCGCGGTGTGGCTGTGGAGCGCCGGGGCGATCACCGTCGGCGCCATCGCCCTCGTCTCCGGCCTCGTCATCCGCGTCGTCAACATGTCCGGCTGGATCATGTGGGAGATAACCGGCATCTTCGAGAACGTCGGCACCGTGCAGGACGGCATCACGACGATCTCGCGCGCCCATCAGGTGGTCGACGCGCCGGCGGCGAAACCGCTCGCCATCTCGGCCAGCGAGATCCGCTTCGAGCACGTCCGGTTCCACTACGGCCGCGACAAGGGCGCCGTGGAGGACGTGACGCTGACGGTGAAGCCGGGCGAGAAGATCGGCCTCGTCGGCCCCTCGGGCGCCGGCAAGTCGACGCTCGTCAACCTGCTGCTGCGCTTCTACGATCTGGAGGGCGGACGGATCCTGATCGACGGACAGGACATTTCCACCGTGCAGCAGGAGACGCTGCGCTCGGCGATCGCGGTGGTGACGCAGGACACCTCGCTGCTGCACCGCTCGATCCGCGCCAACATCAAATACGGCCGGCCCGACGCCACCGACGCGGAGATGATCGAGGCGGCACGGATGGCCGAGGCCGACGCCTTCATCCCGGACCTCTCCGACGCCCGGGGCCGCAGGGGCTACGACGCCCACACCGGCGAGCGCGGCGTCAAACTCTCCGGCGGCCAGCGCCAGCGCATCGCCATCGCCCGGGTGCTGCTGAAGAACGCGCCGATCCTCGTCCTCGACGAGGCGACCTCAGCGCTCGATTCCGAGGTCGAGGCGGCGATCCAGCAGAGTCTGGAACGGCTGATGGAGGGCAAGACGGTGATCGCCATCGCCCACCGGCTTTCCACCATCGCCCGGATGGACCGCCTCGTCATCATGGACAAGGGCCGCATCGTCGAGACCGGCACCCACCAGGAACTGCTCGAGCGCGGCGGCCTCTACGCCCGGCTCTGGGCCCGGCAGACCGGCGGATTCGTCACGGACGAGGAGGAGAGTGCGGCGGCGGAGTGAGGGATTCGCCCGCGGTGCCCCTGACAAAAGAGACGAGGCCGCGGGGGAGAACCGCGGCCTCGTGGCACCGTGCGATCGTTCGGGATGCGGGCGGGAGGGACGAGCGGGGGGAGGGATCCGGCCCGAACGCCCGCGCCGGTCAGATCGCGCCGGGGAGGGACTTGGCGATCGTCACCGCACCGGCGTTCTCGGTGCAGGCGAAGGTGAGGGCGGCGCCGTCCTGGGTCTTGACCGCGGCCTCGCCGCCGGCCGGCAGCGCGAACTCGACCCGGGCCGGGGCGGCGATGACGTCGTCGACGTTGGCGGCGCCGACCACCATGGTCATGGCGCAGGCGTCGCCGGCGGTCTGGAAGGTGCCGACCGCGTGGGTCTGGCCGACCACTTCGTGGAAGCCGGCGCCGGCGGCGTAGCGCACACCGGCGGCGGCGTCGGAGCCGGCCGCGGCGTAGGCGTAGGCACCGGCGGTGCCGATGAGGGCGGCGGTGGCGATCAGGGCGGCGATGGTGTTGCGGGCGATCATGTCTTCATCTCCTCGTCGTTGGAAGCGGTGCCGATCATTTCTCGGCCGTCTTCACGCTTCCCGTATGGTCTGAAAGAAGAAACCGGGATGACTCTCGATTTCCTCACCGATGGTCCGGACGAATGCGGAAGGAAATACGGGAAGCCCCACGAGGCCGTCTTCGCACCTTCCGCCTCCGCTGTAGGAGACCTTTCGGGAAAACCCGGTCTCGACTGCGGACGTCGTTCGTTGGAAATGACCATACGCTGCACGGCGAAAGCTGGAAATAGTTCGACCTCGAAACTAAAACGTTTAAAACTCTTTAAAACGGTTTGCATTGCAGCAAATTTTTTGAACGGTCGAATAGAAATTTTGAACATGCGCAGTGATCATGGGAGACATGCGAATGAAGCGGCGACAGGCGCCGTCGTTCGTCGAGTGCCTTGATGAAGATCAACGACGAAGGGAAACATCTCATCTTTGGGGTTTGATCGGTTTAGAAAGAAGCCATGGTCGATCAATTGTGATTCGAGGGTACGACACGGAGTTTTCTGGGAAGCGTCGATGGGTGACGCTCCCCCTCATCCGCCCTTCGGGCCCCTTCTCCCGCGAGGGGAGAAGGGGGAGCTCGCGGAGAATGCGTGAACCCCCGAACTGGCGGCTCGCTTTGAAAAGTCGGATTTCTCGGTCATATCCACCGCATCCCCTCCCTATCCGGTACGCTACGGTCGTGCTCGAAGGGCGGACGAGAGATCGATGAGCACGGCCTGCCGTGTACCGTTGGCGCAAATCCTGTCGGGAAGGCGGCGATGAAAGAGGTCGAACAGAATGTCCGCATCGGTCGCCAGATCCTCTGGTTCTGTGCCGTGCCGACTCTCTTGATCCTGGTCCTATTCGCCGCTTTGATCTACTTCAGCGTCTCGTCGTTCCTTTCCGCGGAAGTGGTCGTGCTCCGAACGGTGGAAGCGCCCGGTCGCGCGCATGTTGCCGTTCTCTACGAGGTCCGAGGCAACGCCACGGTGCCTTTCAACTCCAACGTCGCCATTCTTTCGGCGGGCGAGGAATTCGACCCCGACCATCCGCGGCCGGCCGTGGCCGTTCGCGGTCGCGATGCCCTCCAGGTCGTGTGGCTCGATGCCGACCGTCTTCAAGTGACGATGGATCCGAAGGCGGAGATTTATCGTTGGAGGAAGGACGTGGGCGGCATTCAGGTCCTGCGTTCCCCTTGATCCCGCCGCCCGCCCTGGCATCGCCGCCCGCGCGTGCTACATGAGGCTCGATGAACCGCCTCTATTCCCTGTTCGAATCCCTGATCGATCCGTTCCGGCCGCCGGCCGGTCGGGCGAAGATCGTGCCGGGGCGGGGGCTCGGCGGGTTCATCCTGTCGATGATGGCCGAGATCTGGCCAGTGGTGGCCGGGCTGGCGCTGTTCTCGGCGGCGGCCTCGATCGTCGAGGTCTTCATCCTCTGGTACGTCGGCCGCCTCGTCGATCTCGCGATCCCGGAGAACCGGGCCGACCTCTTCGCCGCCCATTTCTGGGAGATCGCCGGCTTCGTCGCGCTGCTGCTGGTCGGCCGGCCGCTGCTCGGCACGCTGCAGCTTCTCTTCCGCAACCAGGCCTTCGGCGGATCGGTCGGCACGCTGGTGCGCTGGCGCATTCACGCCTACGTTTCGCGCCATTCGATCGGCTTCTTCCAGAACGACTTCGCCGGACGCATCGCCGCCAAGGTCGCCCAGGCCGGCAACGCCTTCCGCACGATCACGCGGATGGCGACCGACCAGGTCTGGTCGGTGGCGATCTACGTGCTCGGCACCGGCATCGTGCTGGCGAGCGCCGAGCCGGCGCTGATGCTGCCGGTGATCGCCTGGCTCGGCGCCTATGCGATCTTCCTGCGCCGGGTGCTGCCGAAGAAGCGCAGGAACGCCCACCAGCTCGCCGAGGCGATGTCGGTCACCAACGGGCGGCTCGTCGACAGCTACACCAACCACCAGACCGTCAAGCTGTTCTCCGGCCTCGACCGCGACGACGACTATATCCTCGACGCCATGCGCAGCGGCCTCGACCGCTCCTACGAGCAGCTGCGCCTCAGCACCGGCATGTCGCTGACGCTGTGGCTGCTGAACGGCGCGCTGATGGCCTCTGTGACGCTGATGGCCTTCCACTACTGGCAGGCGGGAGCGATCACCGCCGGCGCCATCGCCGGGGCGGTGGCGATGCTGTCGCGGGTGCATGCGCTGTCGCAGATGACGATGGGCAACCTCTCCGACCTCTACGAGGCGATCGGGACGCTCGACAACACGCTCGAAACGCTGATCGTGCCGCATCAGGTGGTCGACCGGCCGGGCGCGCCGGCGCTGGCGGTGAGCGCCGGTGCGATCCGCTTCGAGAACGTCCGCTTCCACTACGGTCGCGACGCCGGCGCGATCGAGGGGATCGATCTTACCGTTGCGCCCGGCGAGAAGATCGGCCTCGTCGGCCCCTCGGGCGCGGGCAAGTCGACCCTCGTCAGCCTGCTGCTGCGCTTCCACGACCTCGCCGGCGGCCGCATCACCATCGACGGGCAGGACGTCTCGGCGGTGCGGCAGGACAGTCTCAGGGACGCGATCGGCCTCGTCACCCAGGACACCTCGCTGCTGCACCGCTCGATCCGCGCCAACCTCACCTACGGCCGCCCCGGCGCCGGCGAGGAGGAGATGATCGAGGCGGCGCGGCTGGCCGAGGCCGACGGCTTCATCGCCGGCCTCGTCGACGCCCGCGGCCGCCGGGGCTACGACGCCCACACCGGCGAGCGCGGGGTGAAGCTCTCGGGCGGCCAGCGCCAGCGCATCGCCATCGCCCGGGTGCTGCTCAAGAACGCCCCGATCCTGGTGCTCGACGAGGCGACCTCCGCCCTCGATTCCGAGGTCGAGGCGGCGATCCAGCAGAGCCTCGACCGGCTGATGGAGGGGCGCACCGTCATCGCCATCGCCCACCGCCTCTCCACCATCGCCCGGATGGACCGGCTGGTGGTGATGGAC
>CALCDT010000292.1 GCA_937900425.1 uncultured Alphaproteobacteria bacterium
GGCGATCAGCGCCTCGGCGCCGGCGCCCTCGGGCAGGCCGGCCTCGGCGACGGCCCGGCCGAGGGCGGTGCCCGAACTCGTGGTCTCGACGCAGCCGCGCCGGCCGCAGGCGCAGGGCCGCCCCGCCACCTCCACGGTGAGGTGGCCGAGCTGGCCGGCGGCCATGCGCCCGCGCAGCAGGGTGCCGTCCTCGAGGATGGCGCCGCCGATGCCGGTGCCGATGGTGAACATCACGATGTTGCGGGCACCCTGCCCGGCCCCGACCGCGGCCTCGCCGACGAGGGCCATGTTGCAGTCGTTGTCGAGGTGGACGGTGAGGCCGGTGGCCCGTTCGATGGTGGCGGCGAAGGGCCGGCCGGAGAGGTCGAGATAGCCGCCGGACAGCACCCGGCGCAGAGAACTGTCGACCCGCCCGGGCACGCCGATGCCGACCGCGGCGACCGCGGGGGTGCGCAGCGCCGCCACCATCTCGGCGATGCGGGCCTCGACCGCGGCGCCGTCGCGGACGATCCGCTCCGAGAGCCGGGCCTCGATGTGGCCGTGCCCGGAAACCCGGGCGGCGCGCAGGTTGGTGCCGCCGATGTCGATGCCGATGGCGGCGGTGTTGGCGATCTCGGCGCGCATGGCGGTGATCCTCGGGCGTCCTCAGGCGGCCGAGCGGGCGGGCGCGCGGGCGTGGCGGGCGAGCACCGCCTGGATTTCGCGCAGGCGCGGCACGGCGACGGTCGAAAGGCGCTTCTCGGTGACGGCGCGGTCGAGCGAGATGCAGTCCTTCCAGAGGGCGCGGCCGGCGATGACGCCGGAGGCGCCGTTCGCCATCGCGGTCTCGACCTGGCCGATGAAGGTGGCGTGGTCGACGCCGGCCGACAGCACCGCCCAGGGCACGTCGCCGGCGAGGCGGGTCACCTCGGCGCAGGCTTCCGCCGTGCCCGGATAGGGGATCTTCAGCACCTTGGCGCCGAGGTCGAGGCAGATCCGCGTGCCGCCGACGACGAGATCCGGCACCATCGCCGCGTGGTCGGCCGCGCTCTCGCCCGGCAGCGGGTAGGTCAGGAATTCGGTGACGAGCAGCAGGTCCTCGGCGGCGAAGTCGGCGATCACCGCTTTGAGGATCTCGATGTTGTGGGCGTTGGCCTCGGGCTTGTCGGAGCGCAGATAGACCATGATCTTGCCGCCGGTGCCGCCGAGTTCGCGGACCCGGCGGGCGGTGACGCCGGGTACCAGCTTGGAGAGGCGCCAGCCGGTGCCGGGCGCCTCGTCCCAGCCGGAATCGTCGAGACCAATCAGCAGGCCGGTGGTGCGGCCGAGGACGCCGTCGTCGACCACCTGCGGCACGGCGCAGGCCGGATCGAGCAGCACGCAGGAGGCGTGGGCGGCGAGGTGGCGGGTGATGTCGGCCTTGGTGGCGCCGAGCACGTCGGTGCCGATGGCCTTCTCCGGCACGTCGGCCGTTGCCAGCAGCTTGCGCATGCCGCCGCGCTGGTCGCAGGCGATGACCATCATCAGGCCGTCGTCGCCGCAGATCTGCTGGTAGCCGCGCCTTTCGGCGGTCGTCATCGCGGTCATGTCGTGGGTCCGTTCCTTGCGGTCGGGCGGCGTCAGCCACCGACCATGAGCTTGACCACTTCGTCGTGGTCGGTGTCGGTGATCCTCCGCTCGCCGGCGACCGAGCCCTGGTGCAGCACCACGATGCGGTCGGCGACGGCGAAGATGTCCTGGAGATTGTGGGAGATGAAGATGATGCCGCGGCCCTGGGCCTTGAGGCGGTGGATCAGCTCGACCACCTTGCGCTGCTCGGGCACGCCGAGGGCGGCGGTCGGCTCGTCCATGATCAGCAGGCGGGCGTTCCAGAAGATCGCCCGGCCGATCGCCACCGCCTGACGCTGGCCGCCGGAGAAGTTGCCGACGGGGGATTCGAGGCGGCTGACGTGGAAGTCGAGCAGTGCCATGGTCTCGCGGGCGGCGTCGGCCATCTTCTTGCGGTCGAGCACCGGCAGGAAGCCGAAGGCCCTCGTCATCGGCTCCCGGCCGAGGAAGATGTTGGCGCCGATCGAGAGATTGTCGGCGAGCGCGAGGTCCTGGTAGATCGTCTCGATGCCGTGGCCGCGGGCCATCTCCGGGGTCGCGAAGCGCACCGGCTGGCCTTCCCAGCGGATCTCGCCGTCGTCGGCCTGGTAGACGCCGGAGATGGTCTTGATCAGGGTCGACTTGCCGGCGCCGTTGTCGCCGGCGAGCGCCACCACTTCGCCGGGATGGACCGCGAGGGAGACCCCGCGCAGGGCCTCGACGCCGCCGAAGCGCTTTTTCACGGATCGGACGTCGAGGATCGGGGAGAGGGTGTCGGACATCAGTGCTTCTCCCCGCCGAAGCGGCGCTGGGTCTGGTCGACGAGGACCGAGATCACGATGACGGCTCCGACCGCGATGAACTGCCAGAAGGGCTCGACGTTGATGAAGACGAGGCCGTACTGGATCACCGCGATGACGAGGGCGCCGGCGACGGTGCCGAGCACGGTGCCCGAGCCGCCGAACAAGCTGGCGCCGCCGATCACCACCGCCGCGATCGAATCGAGCAGCAGCGGCTCGCCGGCCTGGGCGGCGCCGGCCGAGAAGCGGGCGGCGTAGAGCACGCCGCCCATGCCGGCGCAGAGCGCGGAGAGCAGGTAGAGCCGGCGGGTGTGGCGGGCGACGTTGATGCCGGCCCGGGCCGCGGCCTGCTCGCTGGCGCCGATCGCATAGGTGTGCTGGCCGAAGCGCGTCTGCGACAGCAGGTAGTGCATGAAGACGACGAAGACGACGGCGACGAGCACGATGATCGGCACGCCGAGGACGCGGCCGTTGCCGAGCGTCGACATCCAGGAATTGGAGAAGGGCACGGTGGTGCCGCCGGCGATCAGGAAGGCGGTGCCGCGGGCGATGCCGAACATGCCGAGGGTGCCGATGAAGGGGGGCACCTTCAGCTTCGAGATCAGGAAGCCGTTGACCGACCCGGGGACGATGGCGACGGCGACGCCGATCAGGATGCCGGCGGCCATGGCGAGCGGCACCGGCAGGTGATGACCGGCGAGGCCGGTGACGTGGGCGGCGACGACGGCGGACAGCCCCATCACGAAGCCGATCGACAGATCGATGCCGCCGGAGATGATGACGAAGGTCGAGCCGAGGGCGAGGAACAGCGGGGCGACGGCGAAGACGCCGATCGAGGCCGCGTTGTAGCCCGAGAACAGGAAGGTCGCGCCATAGCGGGCCTGGGCCCAGCTCTCGAAGAAGACGAGCAGCATGGCGAGGAACAGCCAGGCGCGCAGGCGGGCGAGGCGGGCGACGAGGCGCCCGGTGCTCGAAACGGTGCCGGACCCGCCGGCGGATTTCGTCGATGTCATGGGGGTCTCGGCGGACATGCGCCACCTCCGGTGGCCGCCGCGTCCGGCCGCGGAGGCGCGACGGGCGGCGGGAAGAAGGATCGGGCGTCGGAACGGCGGGTTCCGGGAGGACCGGGGCGGACGGGTGCCTTGCGCGGGAGACGCCCTGCGCCCGCCCGCTCCGGTCGGCGGTCTCGGCTCCCGCCGCGGCGGGGCCCTGGGAGGCCGGGACCCGGGGCGGACGCGCCGTCCCGGGCCGGAAAGCCGCGATCAGTCCTGGTAGACGAACTTCGCGATGGCCGGATCTTCGATGTTGTCCTTGTCCATCACCGTGAAGCCGGTGCCGATGGCGGTCGGGACCGACTGGCCGGTGAGATGGGCGTAGGCGGTGACGACGCCGTAGTAGCCGATCTCGGCCGGGTGCTGGGCGATGGCGATGTCGACGAGGCCGGTCTTGATGTTGTCGACGATCGAGGTCGGCGCGTCGAAGGCCACGACCTTGACCTCGCCGGATTTGCCGGCCTGCTGGACGCCGTTGGCGGCGCCGAGGGCGGAGAACAGGTTGGCGCCGAAGACGCCGACGAGGTCGCCGTTGCGGGCGATCACCGACTGCAGCTGCGAGGCGGCCTTGTTGGCGTCGTTGTCGTTGAACTGGGTCTCCAGCACCTCAATGCCGGGGAAGCTCTTCATCTCGTCCTTGAAGCCTTCCTCGCGCTGGTCGGTGGTCGAGATGCCGGGCTTGACGTTGGAGACGTAGACCTTGCCCTTCTCGCCGACGGCCTTGGCCAGCGCCCGGGCCGCCATGCGGCCGCCGAGCACGTTGTCGGAGGCGACGTAGGAGATCGGGAAGTCGGCGTCGCCGGCGCCGGTCTGGTAGACGCCGGTGCCGATGAAGGTGTCGACGGTGACGACGGGGATGCCGGCCTCGGCGGCCTTCTTCAGCGGCTCGACCAGCTGGACCTTGTCGGTCGGGGCGATCAGGATCGCGTCGGGCTTGCGGGCGATGACGGCGTCGAGCACCGGCACCTGCAGCACCGGGTTGAAGTCCGGCGCGCCCTGGAACACCAGTTCGGCGCCGAGGGCGTCGGCCGCGGCCTGCGCGCCCTTGCGCATCGAGATGTAGAAGGCGTCGGTGGTGAGGCCGGGGATCAGCGCGATGGTCGGCTTGTCGGCGGCGGAGGCGGTTCCGGCGGCACCGGCGAAAAGCGCGGTGCCGAGCGCGCAAGCCGCGAGCAGCTTGGTGACGAGGGTCATGGGTTTCCTCTCCTGGACTTTTTTGGTTTCCCGATCTTGCGGGGAACGCGTCCGGCGGACCGGGGCGCTCTCGTGCCGGGTATGGAAAGCCTAGGACGCGTCCGGGACCGCGTCAATCGAGAAATATACATGCGATAAAATTATTTCTTTGCGCACGTTAAATTATGCGGGCGCCATTGGGCGGTCCGGTCATCGACGCGACGGTGGGGAGAGGGCGGGCCGCTCGGACACGGCCTGCGAGCGACGGCGGGCGCGGTGATCGGCCGGCCCCGTCAGGCGCTGTCGCGCATGACCAGCCGGGCCTCGAGCAGGCCGCCGCCGGCGGCGGGGCCGCCCTCGATCATGCCGAGCAGCTGGTCGACGCTGCGGCGGGCGAGGCCGTCGAAATCCTGGGCGACCGTCGTCAGCGCGGGACAAGCGAAGCGCGACAGCGGGTGGTCGTCGTGGCCGGCGACGCGCAGGTCGGCGTCGGGCCCGTGGCCGACCCTGAGGCCGCGCCGGCAGGCGGCGGCGATGACGCCGAAGGCGATGCGGTCGTTGGCGCACATCACGGTACGGCTCGGAAAACCGCCGCCGTCGAGCATGTCGAGGGCGATCCTGTAGCCGGCCTCCTCGAAGTTCCAGTCCTCCCCCGGCACGTCGATCAGATGCGGCTCGAGGCCGAGCCGTTCCATCGCCGCGACATAGGCGAAGCTGCGCTCGGTGGCGTTGCGGTTGACCCGCGGCAGGGCGAGGAAACAGGGGGATTCGCCGGTGCGGTGCAGGTAGTCGACCATCAGCGACACGCTCTGGACGTTGTCGGTGCCGACGAAGGGGCCGTCGCCGTCGACCCGCGAATCGAGGAAGACCAGCGGGATGTTTGCGCTGAGACTGTCGATGAGGGCGAGATCGGACTTGAAGCCGAGCGGGGCGACGATGGCGCCGGCGATCTTCATCGACAGGAGGATCTGGATCGCCCGCGCCTCCAATGCCCGTTCACCGTGGGAAGACAGGATCACCGCCCAGTAGCCGGCGTCGAGGCAGCGCATCTCGATCTGGCGCACGACCTCGGCGTAGAACGGGTCGGCGACGTGCGGCACCACGATGCCGATGTTCTTCGGCCGCTTGCGGTTGAGATTGATGGCGAACATGTTGGGGTGGTAGTCGAAGGCCTTGAGCGCCTTCTCGATCCGCTCCCGCGTCACCGGCTTGACGCTTTCGGGATCGTTGAAATACTTCGACACCGTCGGCCGCGAGATGCCACTCGCCTGGGCGAACTCCTCCATGTTGCGGATCTTCTTCGGCGATCGGGCGTCGGACATGTCGGATCCGGGTGGTTGATCTGGGCGTGGAGGTGGTGGCGGACGGCCGCCCGGCCCGAAACCTCGCCTTCACCCTATCCAAGCATCTTTCGAAGGGAAAGAACCGAATTTTCCCGCGGCAAGATTTGAAAATTTTGGTCGAAATCGCCGTCCCGAGGGCCCGGAGACGGTCACGAGGGGGGGGTCGCCGGCGCCGAGAAAGTGGTCCGGGCCCGACTTTCCGCCCGCCACGACCGGGAAATGCGTCGGCGGCGATTGGAACACGGGTGGACCTTTCTTACATAGACGGGTATCGGCTTTTCGAACGACCTTTTCGACGTCACGGGCACGGGCGCCACATGAACGCATTCACGGACCCTCTCAGTCTGATCTTCCTGGTGATCGCCGTCGCCGTGCTGTGGCGCCTGCGCAGCGTGCTCGGCACGCGCACCGGCAACGAGCGGCCGCCGGTCGACCCTTACGCCGCCCGCGAGGAACGGCGGGTGGAAGAGCGGGTTCAGGCGGAGGCGGGCGACAACGTCATCACCCTGCCGACGGCGCAGGGCCGGCGCGAGGATCCCGAAGAGGCCGCCGACGCCCGCATCGACAAGGTGGCTCCCGCCGGCAGCGCCCTCAACGGCGCGCTGCGCACCATCCTTTCGGTCGACCGCGACTTCGACCCGACCCATTTCGTCACCGGCGCCCGCGCCGCCTACGAGATGATCGTCACCGCCTTCGCCGCCGGCGACCGCCGCGAATTGCAGGGACTGCTGTCGCAGGAGGTGTTCGCGAGCTTCTCCGGTGCCATCGCCGAGCGCGAGAAGGCCGGACAGCGCATGGAATTCACCTTCGTCGGCGTCGACCGGGCCGACATCGTCGAGGCGGCACTGCACGAGGGATCGGCCCAGATCACCGTGCGCTTCGTCAGCCAGCTGATCTCGGCGACCTTCGCCAGGGACGGCAGCGTGATCGACGGCGACCCGGCCAAGGTGGTCGAGGTCACCGACATCTGGACCTTCGCCCGCGACGTGCGCTCGCGCGATCCCAACTGGCGCCTGGTCGCGACCGAAGCCGAGGCCTGAGAGAAGGTTTCGACAGGGGCAGCCGCGGAGGGGCGGGACGATGACGGCCGCGCTCGAAGCGACCGAGTTTTCGGCCATCGCCGGCTGGGACGCCGACGATCACGCCGCCGCTTTCGCCGCCTTTCGCGTCAGCGCCGCGGCCATCGTCGAGAAGCCGCCGTCGACCAAGGGCTTCGGCCTGTCCGGCCTCGCCCTGCTGCCTGCCGCCCGGACGGCGATGGACGTCACGGCGCCGCCGGGTGCCGACGAGGCCCGCAGCTTCTTCGAGACCTGGTTCCGCCCGCTGAGGGTCCGCCCCGCCGAGGGGCGCGGTTTCGTCACCGGCTATTTCGAGCCGGAGGTGGAAGGATCGCGCCGGCGAAGCGACCGCTTCCCGGTGCCGCTGCTGCGAAAACCGGCGGGGCTCGTCGAGATCCCGGCGGGGGCCGATCGCGGCGACGTGCCGGCCGACGTCACCTGGGGTCTCGCCACGCCGGAAGGCTATCGCGAGGCGCCGGACCGCGGCGCGATCCAGGCCGGCGCCCTCGACGGCCGCGGCCTCGAACTCGTCTTCCTGCGCGACCTCGTCGACGCCTTCTTCATCCACGTCCAGGGGTCGGCCCGCATCCGCCTAGAGGAGGGCGGCTCGATGCGGGTCGGCTTCGCCGGCAAGACCGGCCACCCCTATTTTCCCGTCGGCCGGGTGCTGGTCGAACGCGGGCTTCACGAGCCGCGCGAGGTGACGGCCGACGTGCTGCGGCGGTGGCTCGAAACCCATCCGCAGGAGGTTCCGGCGGTTCTGGCGCGCAACCGCTCCTTCATCTTCTTTGCGGAGAGCGCGGCGAGCGATCCCGATCTCGGGCCGGTGGCGGCGGCGGGGGTGCAACTGACGGCCGGCCGCTCGCTCGCCGTCGACCGAACCCTGATGACCTTCCACATGCCGGTCTGGATCGACCTCGACGTCGCCCTCGACGGCCTCGGCACCGCCCACCGGGCCCGCCGGCTGATGGTGGCGCAGGACACCGGCTCGGCGATCGTCGGGCCGGCGCGCGGCGACATCTTCTTCGGCTCCGGCGAGACCGCCTGGCGCCAGGCGGCGCCGGTGCGCCACGCCGCCGACTTCACCGTGCTCGCCCCGCGCGAGACGCCGACGCGTCCCCGGGGCAAGGGCCATGGCCGGCCGTGACCGGCGCCGCGGGGCGCTTTCGGAAGAAGACCGGCAGCTGTGGTCGGCGGTGAAGCGGTCGGTGACGCCGCTGCGCCCCGAACGGGAGCCGCCGCCACCCCCCGCCCCCGCCGGGGTGGCCGACACGCCTTTCCCCTCGGTGCCGGGTTCGGCCGGCGGGGCGATGCCGCTCGCCGCGCCGAAGATGCCCGACAAGCCGAAGGCACCGGCCTTGCCGGCGCTGCATCCGGTCGCCCGCAAGACCCGCCAGAAGATCGCCCGCGGCGCCCATCCGATCGACGGGCGGCTCGACCTGCACGGCCTGACCCAGGCCGAGGCCCACGGCCGGCTCGTCGGCTTCCTCGGCGCCGCCCACGCGCGGGGCGACCGCGTCGTCCTCGTCATCACCGGCAAGGGCGGCACGCCCTCCCCCGGCTTCCAGGGCCTGCACCTGCCCGAGCGCGGCGTGCTCAGGCGGATGGTGCCGCAGTGGCTGGCGCTGCCGGACCTGCGCCGCTACGTTCACGGCTTCGAATGGGCCCACGTCGGCCACGGCGGCGAGGGCGCGCTCTACGTGATGCTGCGGCGCCGGCGCTGACGACAGGCGCGCCAGAGCCGAGAGGTTTCCCGTGAAACGCGACCGCCGCCAGCCATGACCCCGTTCGGAGCCCGGATCCGCGAGCTGAGGACGCGCAAGGGCGTCACCCTCAGCGCGATGGCGAAGAGCCTCGGCGTATCGCCGGCCTATCTCAGCGCCCTCGAACACGGCCGGCGCGGCAAGCCGACCTGGTTCATGGTCCAGCGCATCATCGCCTTCTTCAACGTGATCTGGGACGAGGCGGAGGAGCTGCAGCGCCTCGCCGAACACTCCGACCCGAAGATCACCATCGACACCGCCGGCCTCGATCCGCGGGCGACCGAACTCGCCAACCTGCTGGCCGAGAAGATCGGCAGGCTTACGGGCGAGGAGCTCGACGCGCTGATCGAGCGGGTGAAGGCGGGCGGGACCGGGTGAAGTCACTGCTATCCGGTTCGGGCCGGCGCGGGCGCCGTCAGCGCGACAGGCGGTTCTCGTCGTCGATGACGACGACCTGCGTGGCCGGCGCATTCCCCCACCGCCAGAGCACGAGGTTGAGGTCGTCGTCACCGAGGCCAGGTGCGAAGCTGCGAACCATCAGGCCGGAATATCCGGCCTCGATCGCCGCTTGCGCGAAGCGCTGACTGCGGGCGATCCCGGCGCTCTTCATCTCGTCACGCCACGTGCTCGCGGCGAGCGCCGCCGGGTCCATGTCGAAGCGGGCCAGCGCCTCGACGTCCTGTCCGTCGAGGACGTCGGCGATGTCCGCCCGATAGGCCACCAGCGTCGTCGGCTGCAGCATACCGACCTGATTGGCCTCGCGCAGCGCCGTCGTCGGCGAAAGCGCGCAATAGAGCGCCGGAACCCCTTTGGGATTGAAGCGGCCACCGTAGAGCGCCGCCCCGTGGCCGGACAGCGGTTCGCGGGCGAACACGGGGTTGAGCGCGCGGTAGAGCAGCCCCTGGTAGAGCAATCCCGCGACCATCATCGGCGGGCAAGGGACGACGAGGCGACGCCGTCTGCCGCCCGTCGCATCAGGAATAGACGCCGGCGTCGATCGCGTCGACGTAGTCCAGCACCTCGTTGACGCGGCCGGCCTTGACGAGCTGCATCGCCGTCTGCCCGGAAAAGCCGGGAAGCGGCTGTGCGCGATACCAGGCGTAGGCCATCAGTGCGGAGCCGAAGCGGGGTTCGACCTTGGCGAGGACCTCGACCATCTCGCGAAGGCGGCGCTGGGTCCGACCGGAACGAAGTCGGTCCCGGCGCTGCACGGCGTCACGTCCGAGGCCGGCGGAGCTGGCGACGTCTTCGCTGGTCGTGCGCAGCACCTCCGCGATCCTGCGCGGAGCGAAGAGACCGTCTTCCGAAAAGCGCACGAGCACCGTCATCACATCCCTCCGATGCGACGTCTCTACGCCACATGGACTGACGCAATATAGCGTCTGGCACGACGTCACTCAAGAGCGATCGCCGTCGTTGTGCCAGGTTCGATCCGCTGCGGACTTCCAACGTCCGAGAGGAGGAGGCGGCGCGGAGCCGGCTCCGCCCCGCCTCTCGTCGCCGCCCTTTCCGTCACTCCAGCCCTTCGAACAGCGCCGTCGACATGTAACGTTCGGCGAAGGAGGGGATGATGATGACGATGGTCTTGCCCGTCATCTCCGGCCGGGTGCCGATCTTGACCGCCGCGGCGATGGCGCCGCCCGACGAGATGCCGACCGGGATGCCCTCGAGGCGGGCGGCGAGGCGGGCGTAGTCGAAGGCCTCGTCGTTGGTGACGGTGACGATCTCGTCGTAGACCGTGGTGTCGAGGATCTTCGGCACGAAGCCGGCGCCGATGCCCTGGATCTTGTGCGGCGAGGGCGAGCCGCCGGAGAGCACCGGGCTGTCGGCCGGCTCGACGGCGACGACGCGCACGTCCGGCTTCCTCGCCTTCAGCACCTGGCCGACGCCGGTGATGGTGCCGCCGGTGCCGATGCCCGAGATGAAGACGTCGACCGCGCCGGCGGTGTCGTTCCAGATCTCCTCGGCCGTGGTCTGGCGGTGGATCTCCGGGTTGGCCGGGTTCTCGAACTGCTGGGGGATCACCGCGCCGGGGATTTCGGCGACGAGCTCCTCGGCCCGCGCGATGGCGCCCTTCATGCCCTTGGCCGCCGGGGTCAGCTCCAGTTCCGCGCCGAGCAGCTTCAGCATCTTGCGCCGTTCGAGCGACATCGATTCCGGCATGACCAGGATCATGCGGTAGCCCTTGGCGGCGGCGGCGAAGGCGAGGGCGATGCCGGTGTTGCCGGAGGTCGGCTCGACGAGGGTGGATTCGCCGGGCCGGATCCTGCCGGCCTCTTCGAGGGCGTCGATCATGGCGACGCCGATGCGGTCCTTGACGCTGGCGATCGGGTTGAAGAACTCGAGCTTGGCGACGAGCCGTGCCCCGACGCCCTTCTCCTTGGCGATCTTGTCGAGCCGCACCAGCGGCGTGTCGCCGATGGTGTCGACGATGGAATCGTAGATCCGGCCGCGGCCGCGGGTTTCAGCCATGTCTTCCTCCGTGAGCGTTGTCGGGCGCACCGCCGCGCGGCCGCCGCTTCTCGCGTGTCCGGCGCAAGACTAGTCGCAAGCGGGCCGGTGCGGAAGGGTGGCCGGGTGTCGGAGCGCCCCGGCGCGGGAGACGTTCGTTGCACCGGCGCCGGCGATCGCGGAAAATTTTCCTCCGTCCGCCGCGCCGGCCGGACGGGCCCGCGCCATGCCGGGTCGGCGACGGCGGCAGCCTTGCCGATGGCGAGGACCGGCGGGGGTGGCGTGGCGGTGCAACCGGCCGCGCGCCCCGCGGATGACCGCCCTTGAAGCCCCCCGGCGCCGATGCCATATCCGGGCGGTGACGACAGTCCGGCGGACGCCGCAAGGGTTCGCTCCCCATCAAGGTCGCTTCCATCAAGGGCCTCGACGATGACGCGTATGACGAGTTTCTCCAGTCCGTTCCTGCTGGGCTTCGACGAGATCGAGCGCGCGCTCGACCGGGTGACGAAGACCACCAGCGACGGCTATCCGCCCTACAACATCGAACGCATCGCCGGTGACGGACGCTCCAGCGACGTCATCCGCATCACGCTCGCGGTCGCCGGCTTCACCCGCGACCAGCTCGAGGTGAGCGTCGAGGACGCCCAACTCGTGATCCGCGGCCGGCAGGTCGAGGACAAGGGGCGGGAGTTTCTGCATCGCGGCATCGCCGCCCGTCAGTTCCAGCGCAGTTTCGTGCTGGCCGAGGGCATCGAGATCCTCGGAGCGGACCTGAAGGACGGCCTGTTGTCGATCGACCTCGCCCGGCCGCAACCCGAGCGGATGGCCCGGCGGATCGACATCACGGTGACCGGCTAGGCCGGTAGCGGCCGGCAGGCGGGGCGCCGCATCGACCCGGTGCCGACCCGGCGGCGGGAAACCCGCGGCCGTCGACGGGCGTTCTTAACAGAAATCACAATCGCATCCGCGAGGATGTGCGAGGCGAAGCCGGGATACGGCCTTCGTCGAGGGTTTCCCGACGCTTGCCGCCGGTCCTCCAGCCGGACTGACGCCGAGCCGGGAAAACCCGAGGAGAAAAGCGATGACCAGCGACGAACACACCGAGAAGACCACCACCACCCACGGATTCCGCAGGATGCCCGACGCGGCCTTCGCCGCCCTCGGCGAAGGCGTGGTCGCCTATCTGCGCGAGATTTCCTCGGACGAGCTGCGCGCGGCCTTTCCGCAGACGCCGCGGCTCGCCCCCGGCCTGTCGCTCTGGGCGCTGCTCGGCGCCGACGGCACGCCGATTTTGATCGCCGACAACCGCGAGGCCGCGGTCGCCAACGCGATCCAGCACGAACTGGTGACGGTGAGCGTGCACTGACGCGCCGCCGGCCGCCGGGCCCGCCCGCCCGCCCTCCCGATCCTCCCCGCCGTGTCAGGCGGCGTTGGAGGCGAGCGGCTGGGTCAGCAGCGCGTAGATCTTGGCGGCGTCGGTGGTGGCGCGCAGCTTGGTCGCCGTGGGCACGTCGCGCAGGACGCGCGCGATGCGGGCGAGCGCCTTCAGGTGATCGGCGCCTGCCGACTCCGGCGCGAGCAGCAGGAACATCAGATCGACCGGCTCGTCGTCGAGCGCGTCGAAGTCGATCGGCTTGTCGAGGCGGGCGAAGACCCCGACCAGCCGGTCGAGGCCGACCAGTTTGCCGTGGGGAATGGCGACGCCGTGGCCGACGCCGGTCGACCCGAGCCGCTCGCGCTGGAGCAGCGTGTCGAAGATCTCGCGCTCGGGCCTGCCGGTGACGGCGGCGGCCTTGGCCGCCATTTCCTGCAGCGCCTGCTTCTTCGAGTTCGCCTTCAGATGCGGAAGCACCCCCTCGACCGTCAGAAGGTCACTCAGATCCATCATTCCATTCCCGTTTCAGGGCCGGACCGGGGATGACACCCCGGCCCGCCCGTCGGATGACCGGCGTTGGAACCGCGAAGGCTGCCGAATAAATCGCCAGCACTCATTCTAGGCATGAACCGGGGTCAACCGGAAGCCTGCAGTTCGTTGAGAGACGGGTCGACCCAGCCGATGTTGCCGTCCTGGCGCCGGTAGACCACGTTGATGGCCCCGGAGGCCGCGTTCTTGAAAACCACGACCGGCTGGCCGGTGAGGTCGAGTTCCATGACCGCCATGCCGACCGTGGCGGTCTTGATCTTCTGGGTGGTCTCGGCCACGACCGTCGGCGCGAAATCCTCCGGCATGTCCTCCTCCTCCTCGGGCGAGGCGAGCACGTAGGACGAGGCTTCGAGGAACTCCGACTTGTCGTCGCCGGTGTGGTGGCTCTTCAGCTTGCGCTTGTAGCGGCGCAGGCGCTTGCCGATCCGCTCGGCGGTCTGGTCCGACGCCGCATAGATCTCGTGAGAGCGGCCGTGAGCCTGCAGCACGATGCCGGTGTCGAGATGGATCGTGCAATCCGTCGCATATCCGGAGCCCTCGCGCTCGACCACGAAGTGGCCGTTGTAGCCGCCATCGAAATACTTGCCGAGCGCCTCGGAGACCTGGGCCTCGATGTGCACCCGCAGCGCCTGGCCGATGTCGACGTTCTTGCCGGAAATGCGAAGAGTCATGGCTTACCCCTGACTTCGGTTGTTGGTTGGCGAAGCGGCGGACCGCTGCGCGGGAGCGGCGTGTCCTCGCCGTCTCCTCTCCAACAGATAAATCTCCCGGACCGGATATGCCATACCGTCTCGCCGGGAGCCGGGCTCGGCCCGTCCCGGCCGGCGCCGGGGGCGTCGCGACGACCGCCGCTCTAGAGGGCCGGCCCGGTCCTGTCAACCGGGCGCGACGGCGGCCGCCCTTTTCGCCGCCTCGCCGATCCGCCGAACTCCGGGGGCCTGCGACACCCGGCGCCGGTGCGGCCGGGGAACCGCCCGCTCAGGTGAGTGCCGCCAGCTTCTGGCGCCGGCGCTGCACAGAGGAGGCGATCCGCATCGCCTCGCGGTATTTCGCCACCGTGCGGCGGGCGATGTCGATGCCGGATTCGCGCAGCGCCTTGACGATGGCGTCGTCGGACAGCACATCGTTGCAATCCTCCGCGTCGATCATCTGCTTGATGCGCCAGCGGACCGCCTCGGCGCTGTGGGCGTCGCCGCCCTCGGCCGAGGCGATCGAGGAGGTGAAGAAGTATTTCAGTTCGAAGATGCCGCGCGGCGTCGCCATGTACTTGTTGGAGGTGACGCGGCTCACGGTCGATTCGTGCATGCCGATCGCCTCGGCGATGATGCGCAGGTTGAGCGGGCGCAGGTGGGCGACGCCGTGGGCGAGGAAGGCGTCCTGCTGGCGCACGATCTCGGTCGAGACCTTGAGGATGGTGCGGGCGCGCTGGTCGAGGCTCTTCACCAGCCAGTTCGCGGTCTGCAGGCATTCGGAGAGATAGGCCTTCTCTCCGTCGTCCCGGGTCGTCTTCGACACCGCGGCGTAATAGGTCTGGTTGACCAGCACCCGCGGCAGGGTCTCGGCGTTGAGTTCGATCGCCCAGCCGCCGTCGCTCGCCGCCGTGACGATGACGTCGGGCACGACCGGCTGGACCGCGACGTGGCCGAAGGCGTTGCCGGGCTTGGGGTTGAGCGCCAGGATCTCGCGGATCATGTCGCCGATGTCCTCGTCGTCGACCTTGCAGACCCGGCGCAGGGCGGCGAGGTCGCGGCGGGCGAGCAGGTCGAGATTGTCGACCATCGCCCGCATCGCCGGATCGAGCCGGTCACGCTCGGCGAGCTGGAGGGCGAGGCATTCGGCCAGCGAGCGGGCGCAGATCCCGGCCGGCTCGAAGCCCTGGAGAACGGCGATCACCGCCTCGATCTCGGCCGGATCGACGCCGAGCCGTTCGGCCAGCGGACCCGTCTCGATCCTGAGGTAGCCGGCCTCGTCGACGGCGTCGATCAGCTCGTGGCCGATCAGACGGCGGACCGGATCGTCGATGGCGATCAGCAGCTGTTCGGTGAGATGGTCCTTGAGCGTCACCTCGCCGGCGACGAAGGCCTCGAGGTTGTAGTCCTCGCCACGCGAAGAGGTCGCGGTCCAGCCGTCGCCTCCCGCGGTGCCGGCGTCGGATCGGGCCCGCTCGCTCGGACCGTCCTCGGTGAAGACGTCGCCGACGTCGGTGTCGAGCACGTCGGCGACCGCTTCGCCGCTCGGCGCGCCGTCGGTCGCGAGCCAGTCGGCGCTCTCGGCCGGCGCCGCCCCCGTCGAATGGTCGGAGGGGCCGTCGGCCTCGGCCGGGCCGCCCTCGGCCGCCTCGCCGCGCTCCAGCAGCGGGTTGCGCTCGAGCTCGCCGTCGACATAGGCGAGGAGATCCATGTTGGAGAGCTGAAGCAGCTTGATCGCCTGCATCAGCTGCGGTGTCATCACCAGAGACTGGGTCTGGCGGAACTCGAGACGAGCCGAAAGCGCCATGTCTCCCCGATCACTCCCCGGTCTGGTCCGTTTCTTGCTAGATCCCCGTTGTTATCGCACCATCGCCGCGAAGCTCAAAGGGAAAATTCTTCGCCGAGGTAAACGCGGCGGGCGCCGGCGTCGGCGACGATGTCTTCCGGCCGGCCTTCGACCAGCATGGTCCCGTCGTAGAGGATGTAGGCGCGGTCGATCAGTCCGAGGGTTTCGCGGACGTTGTGATCGGTGATCAGCACGCCGATGCCGCGGGCGGTGAGATGGCGGACGAGGGCCTTGATGTCGCCGACCGCGATCGGGTCGACGCCGGCGAAGGGTTCGTCGAGCAGCATGAAGGACGGCCGGCTCGCCAGCGCCCGGGCGATCTCGACCCGGCGCCGCTCACCGCCAGACAGCGCGATGGCCGGCTGGTCGGCGAGATGGGTCAGCGAGAATTCACCGAGCAGTTCGTCGAGGTCGGCGCGGCGGCGCTTGCCGCTGCGCTCGACGATCTCGAGCACCGCCATGATGTTCTGCGCGACCGTCAGGCCACGGAAGATCGAGGCCTCCTGCGGCAGATAGCCGATGCCGAGGCGGGCGCGGCGATACATCGGATAGGGCGTGATGTCGTGGCCGTCGAGCCGGATGCGGCCGGCGTCGGGCGCGATCAGCCCGGTGATCATGTAGAAGACCGTGGTCTTGCCGGCGCCGTTGGGTCCGAGCAGGCCGACCGCCTCGCCGCGGTTGACGGTGAGGGCGACGTCGCGCACCACCCGGCGCTTGCGGTAGCTCTTGGCGAGACCGGTGATGACGAGATCGCCGGCTGGCTCCCCGTCATCCCTCTCCGCGGGATTCTCCGCGGGCGCGGTCCCGCGCGCGAACGGCCTGCTCACGGTCGGGCCTCCGCCGCTTCCCCTCGATGTGCGCGCATTCAGTTCGTCTTGTTCTGCAGGCTCTTGGGCTCGATCAGCATCTGGACCCGGCCGCCTTCCATGCGGGCCTGGCCGGAGGCGATGTCGATGCGGAGCTTCGGGCCGCGGATGATGTTCTCGCCCTGGGTCAGGACGACGTTGCCGGTGACGACGATGGTCTCGGCGGCGGTGTCGAAGACGGCGGCGTCGCCGCTGGCGGTCTGGGCTCCGCTGGTGACCAGCACGTCGCCGACCGCCTCGATGCGCTTGACCTGCTGGGCGCCCTCGCCGGGAGTGCCGAGATAGTAGACCACCAGTTTCTCGGATTTCAGCACGGTCTGGTTCTGGCGGGCGACGACCTTGCCGGAGAAGACGGCGACGCTCTCCGCTTCGCGGACCTCGAGCGATTCGGCCTCGAACTGGATCGGCTCGCCGCTGTCGACGCCGAGGCCCTGGAAGGCCTCGGGCAGCTTGCCGCTGCCGCGGGCCGCCTGGTCCTGCGCCATCGCCGGACCGGCGAGCAGCAGGGCACCGGCGATGGCCGCCGTCGCCGCACGGCGCAGTCGCGCCTTGTCATGGTGTCGCATCGTTCGCCTCGCCTTCCCCGTCGTCGATATCGCCCTTCGCCGCGGCGTCGGACTGGTCGCGGACCGCCTTCGGATCGACGGTCATCCTGACGCCGTCGCCGAAGGTCACCGCCCCGCTCTTCTGGTCCACCTTCATCGTCTGCGCCTCGACCGCGCCGAGCTTCGAGGAGAAGGCCACCGGCGCGTCGCTGTCGACGGCGCCGGTTTTCAGATCGATCTCCGCCTTCTGCAACTCGGCGGCGTAGCCGTCGCTGGTGCGGATCCGGATGTCGTCGTCGAGCCGCAGCCGCTCGGCGCCGGAATCGTAGCGCCCGGTGGCGGCCGAGAAAGTGGCCCAGGTGCCGTCGGCCTGGCGGATCTCGGCGGCGATGCCGAACAGCCGGATCACGCCGGGATCGTCGAACTTCTGGGCCGCCTCGGCGGCGGTGACGGTGTAGGTGCGGCCCTTGCCGTCGCTGCCGGACAGCTTGGGCGCGTCCATGCGCAGCCCTTCGGCGGTAAGGGCGAGGCCGGCGACGCCGAGGTCGAAGCTGAGGCGGTTGACGAGGCCGATGCCGGCCACTGTCAGCGCCACCGCGAGACTCGCCGCGGGCAGCAGGACGCGCAGCCGGCGCACACGCCGGCTGCCGCGTTCCGCGCGGGCGAAAGCCCCCCGTCGGGCATCGATCGTGAGGTCGGCTGCGGTCATCGGTGTCCGGCGAAGCCTTTCAGCTGTGGGCGGGTCGCCACTCCGTCCACAGGCCGCAGGGGGGCACGTGAAAAGACGGGTTCGGACCAGGGCAGGGCCGGCAGTCTCGCCGGCCCGGCTTTCGAAACTCTTTCCAATATGGACAGAATCGGCGGCGAATCCAGCCCTCCGCCCGGGGGATGCCGCAGGCGGAGGCCGATCCGGCCCGCCTTCTGGTCAGGTGTGCGCGAAGATGTCGACCTCCGACCAGCCGGCGAGGTCGAGCCGGGCGCGGGCGGGCAGGAAGTCGAAGCAGGCGCGGGCGAGGTCGGTGCGGCCCTCGCGGGCGAGCATGGCGTCGAGCCGGTCCTTGAGCGCGTGAAGGTTGAGCACGTCGGAGGCGGCATAGGCGAGCTGGGCGTCGGTCAGCGTCTCGGAGGCCCAGTCGGAGCTCTGCTGCTGCTTGGAGAGCTCGATGCCGAGCAGCTCGCGGGTGACGTCCTTGAGGCCGTGCCGGTCGGTGTAGGTGCGGGTCAACTTCGAGGCGATCTTGGTGCAGAACACCGGCGTGGTGACGACGCCGAAGGCCTTGAACAGCACGGCGATGTCGAAACGCGCGAAATGGAAGATCTTGGTGCGGGCCGGGTCGGCGAGCAGGCGGACGAGATTGGGTGCCTCGCTCTGGCCGCGTGCGATCTGGACGACGTCCGCGCTGCCGTCGCCGGGCGATAGCTGGACGACGCAGAGCCGGTCGCGGTGGGGGTTGAGCCCGAGCGTCTCGGTGTCGATGGCGACGAGGTCGCCGTAGCGGTCGAGGTCGGGCAGGTCGCCGGCGTGCAAGCGGATGGTCATGGGTGGTCCGGGAGGTCTCGTCGCAGCGCCGCCCCGCCCTTCGGAGCGGCAGGCCGCCCTTCCTTAGCCCGAAGCCGCCGCCAAGGCGACAGCTGATCGCATTCTCCGCATCGGACGGACGCCGTGCGCCGCGGACGAACCGGCGGGCGGTCAGCCGGCCCGGGTCAGGGCGGCGCCGCACGCCTCGTGGCCCTGGCGAACGAGGCCGCAGACCCGCGCCGGCGACAGGCCGAGCCGTCTGGCGATCTCCTTCTGCGGCACGCCCTCGATCCGGTGCAGGGTGAAGGCGGTTCGCGCCGCCTCCGGCAGGGCGGCGATCGCAGCCTCCACCGCCTTCAGCGCCTCGCAGCCCTCCACGACTTTGTCGGGACAGGCGGCGCAGGCCGCCGGGCAAGCGGCGCCCTCCTCCTCGTCGGCGAAGAGGCGGGTCTCGAAGCCCCGGCGCCGGGCGCGGTCGATGGCGAGGTTGCGGACCATGCGGGCGAGATAGGCGTCGGGCGTGCCGACCTCGTCGGCGGCGTCGCCCGACAGCACCCTCAAGGCGGCGTCCTGGACGACGTCCTCGGCGAGGAAGGGGCAGTTGACGTAGCGCCGGGCGATTGCCATCAGCGTCGGGCGCAGGCGTCCGATCGCGTCGACGAGATCCGGCGGCGGCGGGGGCGGAAAGGCGATGCGTTCGTGGCGGGACACGGCCGTTCACTCCTGGAGAGCGCCGGCTTCGACCGGCGCCCGATCAGGCGATACGAAACTTGAGTAAACGAGTCAAGTTAACTCGCACGCTCCCAGCCGCTTCGGGTCGCGCCATACCCGGATCGTGGATTTCCGACGCGTCGCAAATCCACGAGGTCACGGCCTGTTCGGCCGACGCCCGTTCCGGATTGCCGCACGCGCGAAGTTCCGACGGGTCGGGACTTTGCGCGCGTGGCATCACGCGGCGCGGATGGTCTGCAGCACCTTGCCCATCTCGGCCTGGAGCAGCTGGCTCTGGCCGGCGAGATCGCGGGCGGAGGCGAGCACGCGATCGGCGGCGGTGCTGGAGGACCCGGCGGCCCGGCTGACGGCCTCGATGCTCGAGGTCACCTCGCCGGTGCCGCGCGAGGCCTCCTGGACGTTGCGGGCGATCTCCACCGTCGCGGCGCCCTGCTGGCGGACCGCGCCGGCGATCGAGGTGGAGATGCCGTTCAGCTCCTCGATGACCTCGGCGATGCCGGCGATGGCGCTGGCCGATTCGGCGGTCGACATCTGGATCTCGCCGACCTGGGCGGCGATCTCGTTGGTCGCCTTGCTGGTCTGGGTGGCGAGGTTCTTGACCTCGCTGGCGACGACCGCGAAGCCCTTGCCGGCCTCGCCGGCCCGCGCCGCCTCGATGGTGGCGTTGAGGGCGAGCAGGTTGGTCTGCTCGGCGATGGTGGTGATGAGGCCGACGATGTCGCCGATGCGGGTGGCGGCGCCGGACAGGCGCTCGACCTTGTCCTTCATGGCGCCGGCGCTCGCGACCGCGGCGGTGGCGATGCGGGCGCTGTCGGAGACCTGGCGGCCGATCTCGTCGACCGAGGCGCTCAGTTCCTCGGCGGCGGAGGCAACCGTCTGGACGTTGGCGGAGGCCTGTTCGGAGGCACCGGCGATGGTCACCAGCCGGCCGGACGTGTCGCCGGCGGCGACGGTGAGGTCGCGGGCGGCCGCTTCCATCTGGGTCGCGGCGGTCGACACCGAGCGGATGACACCGCCGACGGCGGCCTCGAAGTCGGCGGCCATGCGGTCCATCAGCCGGCGCTTCTCGGCGCCGAGTTGGGCCTCGGCCCGGGCCTGCTCGGCCTTGACGCGGGCGGCCTCGGCGAGCGCGGCCTGGAACCGCGCGGTGGTGCGCCAGAGGCGGCCGACCTCGTCGTCGCCGATGCGCGCGGGCGCATCGACGGCGAGATCGCCCTCGGCCATGCGGGCGAGCGCCTCGGTGACCCGCTTCAGCGGACGGGCCAGCGCGACGGTGCCGATGTAGCCGGCGACGGCGATGCCGAGGAGCAGGGCGAGCGCGGCGGAGGCGGAGAGGACGGCGATGGTCGTCGTCTTGGTCGCCTCCTTCTCGGCGCGCAGCGGGTCGAGCCCGGCGCGGACGGCGTCGATGGTCTCGGTCAGGCTCTTCTGCAGGGCCAGCCGGTTGGCGCGGACGTCCGGCTCCTTGAGCCGAACCATGCCCGCCGCGGCGCCCTCGGCCGCGCCATGCTCGGCGAGATCGCGGCGGAGGGCGGCATAGGCCGCGGCGTCCGCGGCCATGCGCTCGAAGCTCTCCCGGCGCTCGGCCGGCACGAAGTCGCGCCATCCGGCCACGGCCTGCTCCAGCGCGTCGATGTTCTTGCCGATCTCGGCGAGATAGTCGGCGCTCTCCTCGGCGTTGCGGGCGGAGGTGATGCCGCGGTTGGAGGCGTTGACGGCGGTGATCGCGCCGTTGACACGCTCGGCCCAGTAGGCCTCCTGGGCGTAGCGGTCGAGGGCGACCATCTTGTCGTCGATCGAGACGACCGACCAGAGCCCGATGCCCGCGGTCGCCAGCACGGCGACGCCGAGTACGGCGACGATGGAAAAAATCTTGGCCTGAACCGACATGACCGACTTCCGCAGACGACTGTTTACCATGGTCGGATGTTATCGGCGGCAAGGCTTAAGATTGGTCTAACCGACATCTTTTTCGTATGACGAACTGCGGCTCCCGGATCGCTGTCGACGCCGCCACGAGCGGTCCGAACCGGGGTGCCTCAAAGTCGCTATCGCCGCAAACGTCCAAGCCGGAGAACCAGCACCGCGGTCCGGCATGTCGACGAGGTTGCAGCCGGTGGGGTGTCGTCCTCTTCATCGAGGCCCGCCCCTGCGCCTCGACACGAATACATGCCGGCGATGTGGTGATCGCCGCATCGCCGAACGCCTCATCGGCGGCGGCGGCCGTCACACGTCGAGGTTCGCCACCGACAGGGCGTTGGCCTGGATGAATTCGCGGCGCGGTTCGACCTCGTCGCCCATCAGACGCATGAAGATGTCGTCGGCCTCGATCGCCTCGGAGACCTTGACCTGGAGCAGCGAGCGCACCGAGGGGTCGAGGGTCGTCTCCCAGAGCTGCTCGGCGTTCATCTCGCCGAGACCCTTGTAGCGCTGCATGGTGATGCCCTTGCGGCCGAGGGCGAAGATGGCGTCGAGCAGGGCGCGCGGGCCGCGGATCGGAATCTCGGTGTCGCGGCGGCGCAGGGTGGCGGCCTTGCCGTAAATCTCCTGGAGATGCAGGGCGTGGCCGTCGAGCTTGCGGGCGTCGGCCGAGGAGATCAGCGCCGGATCGATGCTGGTCGCGTCCTTGACGCCGCGCACGGTGCGCTCGAACAGCAGCGTACCGTCCTCGCGGGCGTGGCCCTGCCAGCCGCGCTCGTATTCCTCGGCGAGGATGTCGAGCCGGCGGGCGACGTAGGCCGCGGCGCCGAGCGCCTTGTCGTGGTCGGAGAGGATGTCGGCGTTGAGGGCGCCGGCGATCGCCGCCTGCTCGACGACGGCGCGGTCGTAGCGGGTGTGGAGGCCGTCGAGAACGGCGCGGATCTGGCGGGCGCGGTTGATGATGGCGCGCAGGTCCTCGCCGGCGCGGACCTCGCCGGAGGCCAGCGTCAGCGCGGCGTCGTCGAGGCCCTGGTCGATCAGGAAGTCCTCGAAGGCGCGCTCGTCCTTCAGGTAGGTCTCCGACTTGCCGCGGGTGACCTTGTAGAGCGGCGGCTGGGCGATGAAGATGTGGCCGCGCTCGAGCAGTTCCGGCATCTGGCGGAAGAAGAAGGTCAGCAGCAGGGTGCGGATGTGGGCGCCGTCGACGTCGGCGTCGGTCATGATGATGATCTTGTGGTAGCGCAGCTTGTCGGCGTTGAATTCGTCGGCGCCGATCGATGTGCCGAGGGCGGTGATCAGCGTGCCGATCATGTCCGAGGACAGCATCTTGTCGAAGCGGGCGCGCTCGACGTTGAGAATCTTGCCGCGCAGCGGCAGGATCGCCTGGTTGGCGCGGTTGCGCCCGCTCTTGGCCGAGCCGCCGGCCGAATCACCCTCTACGATGAAGATTTCGGACTTGGCCGGATCGCGCTCCTGGCAGTCGGCGAGCTTGCCGGGCAGCGAGGCGACGTCGAGGGCGCCCTTGCGCCGGGTCAGCTCACGGGCCTTCCTCGCCGCCTCGCGGGCCGCGGCGGCCTCGCAGACCTTGCCGACGATCGCCCTGGCCTCGGCGGCATGCTCCTCGAACCAGGTGGCGAAGGCCTCGTTGAGCGCGCCCTCGACCACGGGGCGCACCTCCGACGACACCAGCTTGTCCTTGGTCTGGGAAGAGAATTTCGGGTCGGGCACCTTGACCGAGAGCACGCAGGTCAGGCCCTCGCGGCAGTCGTCGCCGGTGATCTGGACCTTCTCGCGCTTGGCGATGCCGCTGGTCTCGGCATAGCTGGTGACCTGCCGGGTCAGCGCGGCGCGAAAGCCCGCGAGGTGGGTGCCGCCGTCCCGCTGGGGGATGTTGTTGGTGAAGCAGAGCACGTGCTCGTGGTAGCTGTCGTTCCACCACAGCGCCGCCTCGACGGTGATGCCGTCGCGATCGGTGGTGGTCGTGATCGGCGTCGAAACCAGCGGCTTCTTGGAGCGGTCGAGATAGCGCACGAAGGCCTCGAGGCCGCCCTCGTAATGCAGTTCCTCGAGGCGCGGCTCGACGCCGCGGCGGTCGGCGAGCAGGATGCGGACGCCGGAATTGAGGAAGGCGAGCTCGCGCAGGCGCCGCTCCAGCGTCGCGAAGTCGAAGTCGACGACGCCCTTGAAGGTCTCCTGGCTCGGCAGGAACGTGACCTCGGTGCCCTTGCGACCCTCGGCCTCGCCGACCACGGCGAGCGGGGATTCCGGGTCGCCATGGCGGAAGCGCATGTAGTGCTCCTTGCCGGCGCGCCAGATCCTGAGGTCGAGCCAGGTCGAGAGCGCGTTGACCACCGAGACGCCGACGCCGTGAAGGCCGCCGGAGACCTTGTAGGAATTCTGGTCGAACTTCCCGCCGGCGTGGAGCTGGGTCATGATGACCTCGGCCGCCGAGACGCCCTCGCCCTCGTGGATGTCGGTCGGGATGCCGCGGCCGTTGTCGGAGACCGTGCAGGAGCCGTCCGGATTGAGGGTGACGCGGACCTCGGTGGCGTGGCCGGCGAGCGCCTCGTCGATCGCGTTGTCGACGACCTCGTAGACCATGTGATGCAGGCCGGAACCGTCGTCGGTGTCGCCGATATACATGCCGGGGCGCTTGCGGACCGCGTCGAGACCCTTGAGGACCTTGATCGACTGGGCGCCGTATTCTTCACTGGCGGCGACGGGGGCGATATCGGACATGTGATTTCCCGGCTTCGGTGCGACCGTTTTGGACCCCCTGTCATAGAGGGGGCGGACAGGTGCGGCAACCTGATGCACAAGGTTTTGAAATAAAAGGAAAATGTGGCGCTGTTGCGGTCTTACTCGCTCGGGCCTCGAAAGATCGCGCGGGTGATTCGGGAACGGGTGAGGCGGCACGCCTGCCCGGTCCGCGACGAAATGCCGGCAACGGCGAGCACCTCGCGGCAAAGATATTTTTATGTCAAGGACTTGACCCGTCGCATCCGTGATGGATGCCCCGCCCTTCGCCGATCGAGGCGCCGGACGGCGAGGCCGCGCCCGAAAAGTCGATCTGCAGAAATCATCGCGACGCGGAGAAGGAAAATGAGCCCGACCCGTCCCTCGTCCACAGAAATGACGACAGCTGCCTCGCTTTCCGGCGCGATCGTATCGGTGGCGGGAGGGATTCGTTGCGCGAGCGGGGTGACCGGCCTCTCTAGACGAAGCGACGTCTGGCGGAAACGAGCCCAGGCGCGGGAGGGCGGCAATGTCGGCGACGACGTCCGCCAGGCCACGCGCCCGGCACCCTGCGATGAACGGCCGCCCGCGGCGGCCCCTCACGATCCGATCAGCCGTCCGCCGTCGGCCCGCACGACCTGCGCATCGGCGAAGTCCGAGAACATCTCGGCGTCGGTGCCGGTGAGGAAGGCCTGGCAATCGAGGTCGGCGAGGCGGCGGGCGAGGGCGTGCCGGCGGGACGGATCGAGATGGGCGGCGACCTCGTCGAGCAGCAGGACCGGCGCGATGGCCGAGAGGTCGCGTACGAGGCGGGCGTGGGCGAGGACGAGGCCGATCAGCAGCGCCTTCTGCTCGCCGGTCGACGACAGGGCCGCGGGCATCGCCTTGCCGGCGTGGTGCACGACGAGATCGGAGCGGTGCGGGCCCGTCAGCGTGCGCCCGGCGGCGCGGTCGCGCGAGCGGGAGGCGGCGAGGTCGCGGATCCAGTGCTCCTCGACCTCGGCCGCGGCGGCGCCGCTCGCCGAGACTGCATCCGTCGCCGGGTCCGCCCCGGCGAGCGCCCGCTCGATGTCGCCGTCGAGGGCGAGGGCGACGGGAGGGAAGGCATCCTCGGCCGCGCTCGCCGCGATCTGTCGGCAGAGGGCGGCGACGGTGTCCCGCCGCGCCGCGGCGACGGCGACGCCGAGTTCGGCGATCTGGATCTCGGTGGCATCGAGCCAGGCCGGATCGGTCCGGAGGTCCTCGAGCAGGCGGTTGCGGGCGGTGAGGGCCTGCTCGTAGGCGAGGACGCGGCGGCCGTGGGCCGGGTCGAGCGTCAGCACCAGGCGGTCGAGAAAGCGGCGGCGGTCGGCGGCCGGGTCGGTGAAGAGCCCGTCCATCGCCGGGGTCAGCCACATCACCCGCAGGTGGTCGGAGAGGACGTCGGAGGTCTTCTGCGGCTCGCCGTCGACGCGGATCTGGCGCCCGGCCTCGCCGGCGATCATGCCGACGCCGATGCGGACCGGGCCGACGGCGCCGTCGACGTCGGCCGAAACCGCGAAACCGCCGGAGCCGCCGATCCGGGCGATGTCCTTCATCTGGGCCCGGCGCAGGCCGCGGCCGGGCGAGAGGCAGGAGATCGCCTCGAGCAGGTTGGTCTTGCCGGCGCCGTTGTCGCCGACGAGCACCGTCACGGCTGCCGCGACGTCGAGCCGGGCGCCGGCGTAGTTGCGGAAATCGGTGAGACGCAGGCCGGTGAGACGAACTGCCCGGACCTCGGCGGCGGCGCCCACCGCGGCCTCAGACCCGCATCGGCATCAGGACGTAGAGCGTGTCGTCGTCGCTCGAGTCGCGGATGAGGGTCGGCGAGCCCGGGTCGGCGAGGCGGAAGATCGCGGTCTCGCCGGAGAGCTGGGAGGTGATGTCGAGCAGGTAGCGGGCGTTGAAGCCGATCTCGAGCGGATCGGAGCCGTATTCGACGTGGAGTTCCTCGGTGGCGCTGCCCGAATCCGGGTTGACCACGGTCAGCACCATGCGGCCCTCGGACAAGGCGAGCTTCACGGCGCGACCGCGCTCGGAGGAGATGGTCGAGACGCGGTCGACCGCTTCGGCGAAGTCACCCTTCTCGACGACCAGTTCCTTGTCGTTGTTCTGAGGGATGACCCGGCCATAGTCCGGGAAGGTGCCGTCGATCAGCTTCGACGTCAGCACCACGGCGCCGACGGTGAGGCGGATCTTGGCGTCGGAGAGGTCGACCGTCACCTCGGCGTCGGGCTCTTCCAGCAGCTTCTGGATCTCGCCGACCGTCTTGCGCGGCACGATGATGCCGGGCATGCCGACGGCCCCGTCGGGCGCGGCGATCTCGGTCTGGGCGAGGCGGTGGCCGTCGGTGGCGACGGCGCGGACCCGGCGTCCCGACGGCGTCTCGACGCAGTGCAGGTAGATGCCGTTGAGATAGTAGCGGATCTCTTCGGTCGAGATGGCGAACTGGGTGCGCTCGATCAGGCGGCGGAGCTCTTTGGCCGGCAGCTTGAAGGAATGGCTGAGCTCGCCGGCCGAGATGTCCGGGAAATCGCTCTCGGGCAGCATCTGCAGCGAGAAGCGCGAGCGGCCCGACGTGATGGCGAGCGAGGCGCCGTCGGAGGAGGTCTCGAGGCGGACCTCGGCGCCGTCGGGCAGCTTGCGGACGATGTCGTAGAACATGTGCGCGGGCACCGTGGTGGCGCCGGGGCTCTCGACCATCGCCGGCACCGTCTCGAGCGCGTCGAGATCGAGGTCGGTCGCCTTGAGCTGGAGGTCGCCGCCGGCGGCGCGCAGCAGCACGTTGGAGAGGATCGGGATCGTGTTGCGCCGTTCCACGACCCGGTGGACGTGCGTGAGCGACTTCAGAAGGTGGGTCCGCTCAAGGGTCACGCGCATCGAATTCACACCCGTCAAGGTCTCGGCCGCTCCGGGCGGCTTTCGTCAAATGGGCGCTTAACTTGCAACAGGGCGGATTGCAAGGGAAGGGTAAATCCGCCCTGCCGTCGCGACCCTTCGCTCACCCTCGGAGCCCGGGCCGGCGAGGTCGCGCTCGACCGACCTCAGCCCTCGCCCTCGTCGCCGCTCTCCAGATCGCGGGCGACCGCCGGCGAGCGAAGGATGGCATCGATGCGGTCGGTCTCGTCGAAGCGGGTGTCGTATTTGAAGCGCAGGTCGGGGGCGAACTTCAGGTTGACCTTGTGGGCGACCTGGCCGCGCAGCCACTTGGCGTGGCGCGACAGCGCCTTCACCGCGTGGGAGGCGTCGCCGCCCATGGTCAGCGTGACGAAGACGGTGGCGTGCTTGAGGTCCGGCGACATCCGCACCTCCGGCACCGTGATCATCATGGTCTCGAGCTCGGGATCGGAGATCTCGCCGCGGGCGATCGTCTCGGCGACGACGTGACGGATCAGTTCGCCGACGCGGAGCTGGCGCTGGGAGGGGAGGCCGGGGGCCGTGCCGGCTTGGTGTTTGGCCATTTTCGTCTCCGTATTGCCCGAAGGTCGCCGCTCGAATGCGATCGAGGCCGCGCGGTGACCGCACGGCCTCGACAGGGTTGCGATCGGATCGTGCGGATCACAGCGTCCGCGCGATCTCCTCCACGCGGAAGCATTCGATGATGTCGCCGGCCCGCATGTCCTGGTAGGCCTCGAAGTTCATGCCGCATTCCTGGCCGGCGTGGACTTCCCTGACGTCGTCCTTGAACCGCTTGAGCGTACCCAGCTTGCCCTCGTGGATCACGACGTTGTCGCGGATCAGGCGGACCTGGGCGCCGCGCTCCACCATGCCCTCGATGACGCGGCAGCCGGCGACCTTGCCGACCTTGGTGATGTTGAAGATCTCGAGGATCTCCGCGTTGCCGAGGAAGGTCTCGCGCCGTTCCGGGCTGAGCATGCCGCTCATCGCCGCCTTCACGTCATCCACGAGGTTGTAGATGATGTTGTAGTAGCGGATC
>CALCDT010000293.1 GCA_937900425.1 uncultured Alphaproteobacteria bacterium
GCGAACGCTCGACTTCGATGGTGAAGTCGACGTGGCCGGGGGTGTCGATGATGTTGAGGCGCTTGCCGTTCCAGAAGGTGGTCGTGGCGGCCGACGTGATGGTGATGCCGCGCTCCTGCTCCTGCTCCATGTAGTCCATGGTCGCGGCGCCGTCGTGCACTTCACCGATCTTGTGCGACTTGCCCGAGTAATAGAGGACGCGCTCGGTCGTCGTCGTCTTGCCGGCATCGATGTGGGCCATGATGCCGAAGTTGCGGTAGTCTTCGATTTTGTGGCTGCGAGCCATGGCTTCGTCTCCGGACCGAAGGGTTACCAGCGATAGTGCGAGAAGGCGCGGTTGGCTTCCGCCATCCGGTGCGTGTCTTCGCGCTTCTTGACGGCGGTGCCGCGGTTGTTCGACGCGTCGAGCAGTTCGCCCGAGAGACGATCGACCATGGTCTTCTCGTTGCGGCCGCGGGCGGCCGTGATCAGCCAGCGGATGGCGAGCGCCTGGCGGCGCTCGGTGCGCACCTCGACCGGCACCTGGTAGGTCGCACCGCCGACGCGGCGCGACCGGACTTCGATCTGCGGCATCACGTTGTAGAGCGCCTGGTGGAACACGTTCACCGGGCTCTGGCTGGTGCGCTTCTCGATGACGTCGAAAGCGCCGTAGACGATCGATTCCGCGGCCGACTTCTTGCCGTCGCGCATGATCGAATTCATGAACTTGGAAACGACGAGATCACCGAACTTGGGATCGGGGTTGATCTCGCGCTTTTCTGCACTGTGACGACGGGACATGTCCGTGTTCCTGGTCGTGAAACTGCTTTAACCCGCGCTCCGGTCCGGGACCGGAGCCTTGCCGAAGCCGGCGCGGATCACTTCGGACGCTTGGCGCCGTACTTGGAGCGGCGCTGCTTGCGGTTCTTGACGCCCTGGGTGTCGAGAACGCCGCGCAGGATGTGGTAGCGCACGCCCGGAAGGTCCTTGACGCGGCCGCCGCGGATCAGGACCACGGAGTGCTCCTGGAGGTTGTGGCCCTCGCCCGGGATGTAGCCGATCACTTCGAAGCCGTTGGTCAGGCGCACCTTGGCGACCTTGCGAAGCGCCGAGTTCGGCTTCTTCGGGGTCGTGGTGTAGACGCGGGTGCAGACGCCACGCTTCTGAGGACAGGCCTCGAGGTGACGCGCCTTCTCGCGATAGACCGGCGCCTGGCGCGGGGTGCGGATCAGCTGGTTGATCGTCGGCATTCTTCGCCCTTCAATCTCATCTCGTCTCGGCGGAGCCCTTCCGGCCCCTGCGGACAGGTTTCTGCTCTCGAACCCGAGGCCGGACGGCTCGCGCCGCAGGCCTCGTCTGTCTGGTTGCATTCGCAGCCGTTTGCGCATAACGCGAAACGAGCCGTTGCCGGGGGACGAAGCCCACGGACGGCGCCTTGAATGCAGAGGACCACGCCCTTCGGAGCGGTCGTGCGTACAACAGCTTTCGCCATCGGATCGAGGACAGTGTTTAAGCGAGCAGTGTCGGGCTCTAGGCGACCCCGAAGTCATTCGCTTACGGACCTGTCCGGTAAGTGGCGCCGTAATACTTTCTGATCCGCCGCCCGTCAACCCCCGACCGGCGTTTTCCGGCGCTTTTCGCGGATCGAGCCTGTTCCCGCCGACGAATTCGCCCTCGGGCGCCGACATCCGGTGACGATACGCTCCCGTCAGGGCGGATTTGCCGGAGCCGTCGGCACCGCCGGCGTCAAGTCATTGATTCGATTCGGACGAACCGATTCTCGCTGGCTTCGGCCGGCGACGCGTTCGCGTCCGGGGACGATGCCGACCCTCCGGGTCGCTGCCGACCCCACGCCGGTCCGCGTCCCCTGCCCGGCTCGGCGCGCATGGCCGCCCCGCACCGGCCGGCGTCGCGTCGGGTTCCCCTCCCGGCACCCGGCCGAAAGACGAACGGGGCCGCCGTCGCCGGCGACCCCGTCCATCGGTTCGTGCGGTCGGGCGATCGCCGCCTGGTCAGCCCTGGTCGGCCGCCGTCGCGGTCGGCAGTTCGCTCGACGTCATCGGCACGTCGCCGCCCTCGCCGAGCGCCGACTTGCGCCGCTCCTCGAGGATCAGCTCGTCACGCCGCTTCGCCACCTGGCGGATGCGGTTCATGATGCCGCCGGTGCCGGCCGGGATCAGCCGGCCGACGATGACGTTTTCCTTGAGGCCCTCCAGCGTGTCGGTCTTGCCGTTGACCGCCGCCTCGGTGAGGACGCGGGTGGTCTCCTGGAACGACGCCGCCGAGATGAAGGACCGGGTCTGCAGGCTCGCCTTGGTGATGCCGAGCAGCACCGGGTTGAAGGTCGCGCCGCGGCGACCCTCGGCCTCGGCCTTGGCGTTGGTCTCCTCGACCTCGATGCGGTCGAACTGCTCGCCCGGCATCATCTCGGTCTCGCCGCCCTCGATGATCTCCACCTTCTGCAGCATCTGGCGGACGATCACCTCGATGTGCTTGTCGTTGATGACCACGCCCTGGAGCCGGTAGACCTCCTGGATCTCGTTGACGAGGTAGGCCGCGAGAGCCTCCACGCCCTTGATCGCCAGGATGTCGTGCGGCGCCGGGTTGCCGTCGACGATGTAGTCGCCCTTCTCCACGATGTCGCCTTCCTGGAGGTGGAAGTGCTTGGTCTTCGGGATCAGGTACTCGCGCGGCTCCATCGTCTCGTCGTGCGGCTCGATGATGACGCGGCGCTTGTTCTTGTAGTCGCGGCCGAAGCGGATCGTGCCGTCGATCTCGGCGATGATCGCGTGATCCTTCGGACGACGGGCCTCGAACAGCTCGGCGACGCGCGGCAGACCGCCGGTGATGTCGCGGGTCTTGGCGCTCTCCAGCGGGATACGGGCGAGAACGTCGCCCGCGCTGACCTGGGCGCCCGGCTCGACCGACAGGATCGAGTCGACCGAGAGCGTGTAGCGCGCCTCGCCGCCGCGGGCGAGCTTGGCCACCTTGCCGTCGGCACCCTTGATCACGACCGCCGGACGCAGGTCCGCGGTGCGCGAGGAGCCGCGCCAGTCGATGACGACGCGCTTGGTGATGCCGGTGGCCTCGTCGGCGGTCTCCGACACCGAGGCGCCCTCGACGAGGTCCTCGAAGCCGATCGTGCCTTCGATCTCGGTGATCACCGGGCGGGTGTAGGGATCCCACTCGGCGATGCGCTGGCCGCGCTTGACCTTGTCGCCGTCGTCGACGTGCAGGCGGGCACCGTAGTTGATGCGGTGCGTCGCCCGCTCGATGCCGGCGTTGTCGATGATCGCGACCGACATGTTGCGGCCCATCGCGATGATCTTGCCGGACGAGTCGCGCACGACGTTGCGGTTGCGGACCCGCACCTCGCCTTCGAAGGTCGATTCGATGAACGAGGTGTCGACCACCTGCGCCGCACCGCCGATGTGGAAGGTGCGCATGGTGAGCTGGGTACCCGGCTCGCCGATCGACTGCGCCGCGATGACGCCGACGGCCTCGCCCATGTTGACGGGCGTGCCGCGCGCGAGGTCGCGACCGTAGCACTTGGCGCAGACGCCGATCTTGGTCTCGCAGGTCAGCACCGAGCGGATCTTGACCGACTGGATGCCGGCCTTCTCGACCCGCTCCACGTCCGGCTCCTCGATCAGCGTGCCGGTGGCGACGATCACCTCACCGGTGGAGGGATGGATGATGTCCTCCGCCGCGGTGCGGCCGAGGATGCGGTGGCCGAGGGTCGCGACGATCTGGCCGCTGTCGACGATCGCCTGCATCTGCAGGCCGCCAGTCGAGCCGCAGTCGACTTCCGACACGATCGAGTCCTGGGCGACGTCGACGAGACGACGCGTCAGGTAGCCCGAGTTCGCGGTCTTCAGGGCGGTGTCGGCGAGGCCCTTGCGGGCGCCGTGGGTGGAGTTGAAATACTCCATCACCGACAGGCCTTCCTTGAAGTTCGAGATGATCGGGGTCTCGATGATCTCGCCCGACGGCTTTGCCATCAGGCCGCGCATCGCGCCGAGCTGACGCATCTGCTCGCGCGAGCCACGGGCACCGGAGTGGCTCATCATGTAGATCGAGTTCATCTGGACCTGACGGCCGGACTCGTCCTTCTTCACCGCCTGGATCGAAGCCATCATCTCGTCGGCGAGCCGCGCGGAGCACTTGCCCCAGGCGTCGACGACCTTGTTGTACTTCTCGCCCTGGGTGATGAGACCGTCGTTGTACTGCTGCTCGAATTCCT
>CALCDT010000294.1 GCA_937900425.1 uncultured Alphaproteobacteria bacterium
CGCGGTCTCGGCTTCGGCGCCGACGACTACATGACCAAGCCCTTCCACAAGGACGAGCTGATCGCGCGCATCCACGCCATCGTCCGCCGCTCCAAGGGCCACGCCCAGTCGGTCATCGTCACCGGCGATCTGGTCGTCAACCTCGACACCAAGACGGTCGAGGTCAATTCCAACCGGGTTCACCTCACCGGCAAGGAATACCAGATGCTGGAGCTGCTCTCGCTCCGCAAGGGCACGACCCTCACCAAGGAGATGTTCCTCAACCATCTCTACGGCGGCATGGACGAGCCCGAACTGAAGATCATCGACGTCTTCATCTGCAAGCTGCGCAAGAAGCTCGCCAACGCCACCGACGGCAAGAACTACATCGAGACCGTCTGGGGCCGCGGCTACGTGTTGCGCGAGCCCGACGACATCCGCGAAAGCGCCTGAGCGCAAAGCGCACGTCGATCGTCCGGGTCGGCCGCCCGTCCTCGCGCGCCGACCGCACCTGCCGTGGAACGCCCCCCGACCGGCCCCCTCGCCGCGGGGGCTTTTTCTCGTCTCTCCGACCTCGCCTCGACCCGGCGGCCCGCGCTGCCGCCCGCGGCGGTGCCGGTCGGCCATGACGCTCGCTCCGGCCGCCGGCCGCCCGCGCGGCGACGAGTTGCCCGTCCGACGTCGTTGACGAAGGCTTAACGCGGGCGCTGCACCCTCGGGCCATGACCCGCCGCGTCCCGTCCGTCCCCCTCCGCTTTACCGTCCTCGCCCTGCTGCTGCCCGCGCTGTCGGCCTGTGGCCTGTTCGACTTCGAGGAGCGCGAGCCGTGGCGCGCCCAGGCCGAGGCCGCCTGCTTCGCCCGCAAGGAGGTCGTCCCGAGTTCGGCGGTCCGCCCGATGTCGAAAATCTCCGGTCCCGGCATCTGCGGCGTCGACCGGCCGCTGAAGGTCGCGGCGCTGCGGACCGGCGAGGTCGACATCGTCCCCGCCGCCACCCTCGACTGCCCGATGACCGCCGCCCTCGACCGCTGGATGGCGAGCGTGGTGCAGCCGGCCGCCTACGCCCGCTACGGCGTCCCGGTGATCGCGGTGAAGAACATGGCGTCCTACGGCTGCCGCACCCGCAACCACGCGCCCGGCGCCAAGCTGTCCGAACACGCCTTCGCCAACGCCCTCGACGTCGGCGGCTTCCGCTTCGCCGACGGCCGCGAGGTCACCGTCAAGTCGGGCTGGCGCGCCGGCGAGGCCGACCGCGCCTTCCTGCGCGAGGTCCTGATCGGCGCCTGCGGCCCGTTCAGGACCGTGCTCGGCCCCGGCTCGGACGGCATGCACGAGGATCATTTCCACCTCGACCTCGCCCGCCACAACGCCCGCGGCGAGGCCTACTGCCGGCCGAAGCTCACCCCGCCGCCGCCGGCCGCGCCGCCGGTCTTCATGGCCTCGCCGGCACGAGGCACCGTGCCCGTCGCCGCGGCCGCCCCTCCGCCCGGCCCGGTGCCGCCGCAGCAGGCCGCGCCCGGATATCCGGCGCCCGGCTATCCCGCCGCCGATCCCGCCACTCCCCGGACCGATCCCGCCATGGTGCCCGCCGCCACGCCGATGCCGCCCGCGAGCGTCGGCGCGCCGCCGCTGGTTTGGCAGCGCGGGCCCGGGCCGCTCGGCTACGGCGGCGTCACCGGATCGGTGCCTTAAGGCGCGTTCAACCCGCGGCGGAAAGACCGAGCCGCGCACGCAGCCGGTCCAGCAATCCGGGTTCGGCCTTGGAAACGGTCGTTCCGCGCGCCGCCGCCGGATCGGCCACCGGATAGCCGAAGGTCGCGCAGAGGCCCGGGTCGAGGGCGGCGTTGATCGCCTCGATCTCGGCTCGCGAGAAGACTGCATGCGGGTCGAAGGCCCGCGCCTTTGCGACATAGTCCTCGAAGGTGGCGACGTCTTTCTTTTTTGCCGCTCTCTCGACGAGCGCGACGTCGTCGCGGACGGTCAGGCCGAGGCCGGCCAGCGCCGCGACGAAGCCCCGCGGATCGGCGATCACGTCCTCGTAGCGCACGATGCGCAGGTTCGGCAGACCGGCGCAGGCGAGATAGGAGCCGACCTTCAGGTTCCAGTAGTCGATCGGGCTGTCGAGAAAGCCGCGATCGACGTTGTCGCGCATGTTCGGAAAGACCCGCTCGGTGAGGAACGTCTCCCGCACCTTCGGCGGCGGGATGTAGAAGTTGTAGGATTGGCGGAAGATCGCGCCGGCCCAGTAATAGGGATCGCGGACGATGCAGACGAACAGCGTCTCGGGAAAGCGCGGCGAGCGCGCCAGATAGTCGGGCGCGATCACCGCGTGCTTCCAGCCGAAATTCTCCGGGAACTCCCGGCGCCGCAATTCGTCGGCGATCCGGTTCGCGACCACCCGCCTGACGCCGGGCGAATAGCGCATGCGTCCGGCGCGGACCTCGTCGTTGTCGTCGTGGGTCAGCATGACGACGCCGCGGGCGTTGAGTTCGATCAGCTTGTTGAGGAAGGTCGTCCCGGTGTTGCGCTCGCCGAACACCTTGACGTAGCGGATCGGCCCCGGCCGCTCCCGGCTCGCGCCGGCGGGGAAGAACGGAAACGCCGCTTCCCCGCTCATTCCGCGGCCTCGCCCTTCACGATCCGCGCCGGATCGTAGTTGAGGATCGGCGCGAGCCAGCGTTCGGTCTCCTCGACGCTCATGCCCTTGCGCGCGGCATAGTCCTCGACCTGGTCGCGCTCGATCTTGCCGACCCCGAAATAATGGCTCTCGGGGTGGGCGAAGTAGAGCCCGGACACCGCCGCCGCCGGCCACATCGCGAAGCTTTCGGTGAGGCGGATGCCGGTCGCCTGCTCGGCATCGAGCAGGTCGAACAGCGTGCGCTTCTCGGTGTGGTCCGGCTGGGCCGGATAGCCCGGCGCCGGGCGGATGCCGACATACTCCTCGGCGATGAGATCGGCCGGCGAAAGGTCCTCGTCCGGGACGTAGCCCCAGAACTCCTTGCGCACCCGCTCGTGCATGTGTTCGGCGAAGGCTTCGGCGAGGCGGTCGGCGAGGGCCTGACTGAGGATCTTGGAATAGTCGTCGTTGGCCCGGGCGAAGCGCTCGGCCACCGCCTCCTCGCCGATGCCGGCCGTCACGGCGAAGCCGCCGACATAGTCGGGAACGCCCGAAGCCGCCGGGGCGACGAAGTCGGCGAGCGCCATGTTGGCGCGCGCCCCTTCACGCGACCCGTCGCGGGCGATCTGCTGGCGCAGGCTGTGGAGCACCGCGCGCCGGGTGGTCCGGCTCTCGTCGGTGTAGACGACGATGTCGTCGCCGACGGCGGCGGCCGGCCAGAAGCCGACCACGGCCTTCGCCGTCAGCCACTTCTCCGCGATCATCTGCGCGAGCATCGCCTGCGCGTCCTCGAACAGCGCGCGCGCCGCCTCGCCGTAGACCTCGTCCTCCAGGATCGCCGGATAGGCGCCCTTCATCTCCCAGGTCGAGAAGAAGGGCGTCCAGTCGATGTAGCGGGCGATCTCGGCGAGGTCGTAGTCCGCGAACACCCTGGTGCCGAGGAAGGACGGCGCCTTCGGCGGCACCGAGGCGAAATCGTAGGCCGGGGCGCGCGCCCGCGCCGCCTCGATGGAGAGCCGCCGCTTCTCGCCCTGGCCGCGGGCGTGGGCCTCGGCGAGCCGGGCGTATTCCGCCCGGATGTCCGCGACGAAGCCGTCGCGCTTGCCGCCGAGCAGGCTGGAGACGACGCCGACCGCCCGGCTGGCGTCAGTGACGTAGACCGCCTGGCCGCGGGCGTAGTTCGGGTGGATCTTCACCGCGGTGTGGATGCGGCTGGTCGTCGCCCCGCCGATCAGCAGCGGCACGTCGAAGCCCTGGCGCTCCATTTCGGCCGCCACCACGCACATCTCGTCGAGCGAGGGCGTGATCAGGCCCGAGAGGCCGATGACGTCGGCCCCTTCCGCCTTCGCCGTCTCGAGGATCTTCTGGGTCGGCACCATGACGCCGAGGTCGACGACCTCGTAGTTGTTGCACTGGAGCACGACGCCGACGATGTTCTTGCCGATGTCGTGGACGTCGCCCTTGACGGTCGCCATCACGATCTTGCCGGCGGCGGGCCGGTCGATGACACCGGTCTCGCGCTTTTCCGCCTCCATGAACGGCATCAGGTAGGCCACCGCCTGCTTCATCACCCGGGCCGACTTCACCACCTGCGGCAGGAACATCTTGCCCGAGCCGAACAGGTCGCCGACGACGTTCATGCCGGCCATCAGCGGGCCCTCGATGACGTGCAGCGGCCGCTCGGCCTTGGCCCGCGCCTCCTCGGTGTCCGTCTCGATGAACTCGGTGATGCCGGCGACGAGGGCGTGCTCGAGCCGCTTCTCCACCGGCCACTCGCGCCAGGCGAGGTCGACGACGCGCTGCTTGGTGCCGTCGCCCTTGAAGCGCGGCGCCTCCTCGACCATCCGCTCGGTCGCGGTGAGATCGCCGCTCTTCGGCTTGCGGTTGAGGACGACGTCCTCGCAGAGCTCGCGCAGGTCGGCCGGGATATCGTCGTAGACGGCGAGTTGGCCGGCGTTGACGATGCCGAAATCCATGCCCTTGGCGATGGCGTGGTAGAGGAACACCGAGTGCATCGCCTCGCGCACCGGCTCGTTGCCGCGGAACGAGAAGGAGAGGTTGGAGACGCCGCCCGAGACGTGGGCGTGCGGCAGATGCGTGGAGATCCAGCCGGTCGCCTCGATGAAGTCGACGCCGTAGTTGTCGTGCTCCTCGATGCCGGTGGCGACGGCGAAGATGTTCGGGTCGAAGATAATGTCTTCCGGCGGGAAGCCGACCGTCTTCGTCAGCACGTCGTAGGAGCGCTTGCAGATCTCGATCTTGCGGGCGAGCGTGTCGGCCTGGCCCTTCTCGTCGAAGGCCATGACGACGACCGCGGCGCCGTAGCGGCGCACCAGCTTCGCATGGTGGACGAAGGCCTCCTCGCCCTCCTTCAGCGAGATCGAGTTGACAATCGCCTTGCCCTGGACGCGCTTGAGCCCCGCCTCGATGATCTCCCACTTCGAGGAGTCGATCATCACCGGCACCCGGGCGATGTCCGGCTCCGAGGCGATCAGGTTGAGGAACTCGACCATCGCGCCTTCGCTGTCGAGCAGGCCCTCGTCCATGTTGATGTCGATCACCTGCGCGCCGCTCTCCACCTGCTGGCGGGCGACGTCGAGGGCGGCGGTGTAGTCCTGCTCGCGGATCAGCTTGCGGAATTTCGCCGAGCCGGTGACGTTGGTGCGCTCGCCGACGTTGACGAAGGGGATCTCCGGCGTCTTGACGAAGGGCTCGAGGCCGGCGAGGCGCAGGCGGCGCTCGATCTGCGGGATCGGCCGCGGCGCGACGCCCTCGACCGCTGCGGCGATCGCCGCGATGTGCTCCGGCGTCGTGCCGCAGCAGCCGCCGAGCACGTTGACGAGGCCGGAGGCGGCGAACTCGCCGACGAGCCGCGCCATCGCTTCGGGGCTCTCGTCGTATTCGCCGAATTCGTTGGGCAGGCCGGCGTTGGGATAGGCGCAGACCAGCGTGTCGGCGATGCGGGAGAGATCGGCGACGTGGGCGCGCATCTCCCTGGCGCCAAGGGCGCAGTTGAGGCCGACGGTGAAGAGGTCGGCGTGGCGGACCGAATACCAGAAGGCTTCCGCGGTCTGGCCGGAGAGCGTGCGGCCCGAAAGGTCGGTGATCGTGCCCGACACCATCACCGGCAGCTTGACGCCCTTCTCCTCGAACACCTCGTCGATGGCGAACAGCGCCGCCTTGGCGTTGAGCGTGTCGAACACGGTCTCGACGAGGATGATGTCGGCGCCGCCGTCGACGAGGCCGCGGGTCGCCTCGGCATAGGCCTCGCGCAACTCGTCGAAGGAGATCGCACGAAAGCCGGGCCGGTTGACGTCGGGTGACAGCGAGGCGGTGCGGTTGGTCGGCCCGATCGCGCCGGCGACGAAGCGCGGCCGCGACGGGTCGGCCGCCTCTGCCTCGGTGCAGGCGAGCTTCGCCAGCCGTGCGCCCTCGAAATTGAGCTCGTAGGCCAGCGCCTCCATGCCGTAATCGGCCTGGGCGATGGTGGTCGAGGAGAAGGTGTTGGTCTCGACGATGTCGGCGCCGGCCGCCAGATACTGGCGGTGGATGTCGGCGATGATGTCCGGCCGGGTCAGCGACAACAGGTCGTTGTTGCCCTTGAGGTCGCGGTGCCAGTCGGCGAAGCGCGCCCCGCGATAGCCGGCCTCGTCGAGCCGGTGGCGCTGGATCATCGTGCCCATGGCGCCGTCGATGACGAGAATGCGCCGGCTGGCGAGCTCGCGCAGGCGTGCGTGGAGATCGGGGGTCGCGGACATGCTCGCAGTTCCTTGTTACGGCCGCCGAAGGCTCGCCTTCGCTTTCCAGTCGTCGCCGGGCATGGCCCGGCGCATGTAGTCGTCGAACATCGGGACGGTGAAGGCGGTGTCGCCGTGCTGCTGCGAATAGATCATCCCCTTCTGGATGAGCTTCGCCCGCACCGGCGCCACCGTCGTGACCTTGACACCGAGGATGTCCGCGATTTCGCCGGACTTCTGAGGCCCCGGCCCGAGTTCCGCCAGTGCGCGTAGATAACGCTTTTCGGAAGGCGTGCAACGGTCGAAACGAACGCGGAAGAAACTCTCGTCGAGCGCGTCGAGCGCCCGCCCCGTCGCCCGTTCGACGTCGGCGGCGTCGATCCGTGGCCCCTCCGAAACGTTCCAGGCTTCGTAGCCCCACTGCTGGAGGAAGTAGGGATAGCGCTTCGTGACGGCCAGAATGGTGGCGAGGGCCTCGTCCGCGAAGGTGACGCCGAAGGGCTCGACCGGCTCGACCAGCGCCTCGCGGGCCGCCTCCTCGGACAGCGCCTCGACCCGGGGAAAGTCGAACAGCCGTTCGGCGTAGGACTTCGAGTTGCCCGCGAGCGCGAGGATCTGCGGCAGCCCGGCGGCGATCAGGACCAGGGGAAGGCGCTCCTGGTTGAGGCGGTGCACCGCCATGATCAGGGCGCCGAATTCCTTTTCGCTAAGATATTGCAACTCGTCGATCAGCAGGGCGACCGCCGTGTCGGCCGCCTTCGCCGCCTCGCCCACGGCGACCAGCAGAGCGGCGAGGTCGGCTTCGAAGTCGCCGCTGTCGGCGACCCCGACCTCCGGGTCGATGCCGAGTTCGTATTCGATCTCCGAATGGCTGATCCGGATGCTCCCGATGAAGCTGCGCAGGATGCGAAGGCCGCGGCGCACCTTCTCCTTGGCGTTGGCGACGATGTCGAGGGCGTAGAGCAGCGACCGCAACTGGGGAACGAGCAGGGCGGGAAGCGACTTGCCCTCGTGCGCCTCTGTGAGCAGCACCCGAAATCCGGCCTGCTCGGCCTCCTCCTTGATCCGCACCAGCAGGACGGTCTTGCCGACCCCGCGCAGCCCGACGAGGATCATGCTCTTCGCCGGCGTGCCGCGCTTGACCCGGGCGAGCGCGATCTGCGCCTGCTGCAGGAGGGTTTCGCGGCCGGCGAGTTCCGGCGGCGGCGTCCCCGCCCCCGGAACGAATGGGTTCTTGATCGCGTCCACGACTCTTTACCGATCTTTCCTCGATTTATCTGAATCTAGATAAACTCGGGTAAGAACTCAATAGACGGGGCCTCACGCCGCCGCCACGACCTTCCCCGCCTCCGGCTTCGCCCGCACGCCGAGCAGGTGGCAGATTGCGAAAACCAGATCCGCCCGGTTCATCGTGTAGAAGTGGAAGTCGCGGAAGCCGCGTTCGACGAGGTCGAAGGCCTGTTCGGCGGCGACGGCCGCGGCGACGAGCTTGCGGGTCTCGGCGTCCTCCTCGAGGCCCTCGAAGCGCTTCGCGATCCACGACGGCACGCTGGCCCCGGCCCGCTTGGCGAACTGCGCGGTCTGGGCGAAGTTCACCACCGGCACGAGGCCCGGCACGATCGGAATCTCGATGCCGGCCTTGCGGACCTTCTCGACGTAGCGTTCGAAGACGTCGTTGTCGAAGAAGAACTGGGTGACGGCCCGCGTCGCCCCGGCGTCGACCTTGCGCTTGAGCAGTTCGATGTCGGCGACGATGTCCGGGCTTTCGGGATGCTTCTCCGGATAGGCCGAGACGGTGACCTCGAAGTTGCCGACCTTGCGGATGCCCTCGATCAGATCCGGCGTCGAGGCGTAGCCGCCGGCGTGAGGCTGGTAGCGCTGGCCGACGCCGCCGGCCGGATCGCCGCGCAGGGCCACGATGTGGCGCACGCCGATCATCCAGTAGTCGGCGATGACCTCGTCGACCTCCTCGCGGGTGGCGTCGACGCAGGTGAGATGCGCCGCCGGCTTCAGCGGCGTCTCGCGCAGGATGCGGGCGACGGTGTTGTGGGTGCGCTCGCGGGTCGAGCCGCCGGCGCCGTATGTCACCGAGACGAAGCGGGGGCCGAGCGGGGCGAGCCGCTTCACCGACGCCCACAGCGTCTCCTCCATCTTCTCCGTCTTCGGCGGGAAGAACTCGAAGGACACCCCGAGGTCGAGGCTTTCGGGATTGCGCATGGGGCTCATGGGACGGCGCCTTTTTCGACGGATGAGACGGTGAGTGAGGAAGAGCGGAACGGGATCAGGCCCGCTCGAGCGCGGCGCCGGCGGCCGCATCGGCCATCAGCATCCGGCGGTCGGCGGCGAGCCAGAGCGTGACGGTGAGCGGCTGCGCCTTCGCGCCCGCCCCGGAGAGATCGCGGATCGCGGCGACGTCGAGCCCGGCGGCTTCGAGCCAGCCGGCGACCTCGTCGTGGGAGAAGCCGAGCCGGCGGTGGGCGTGGCTCTCGCGCAGCGCCTCGATGTCGTGGGGCGCGAAGTCGACCACCAGCAGCCGGCCGCCCGGCGCCAGCGCCCGCGCCGCCTCGCGGATCGCCCGGGCCGGATCGTCGAGATAGTGCAGCACCTGGTGGATGACGACGAGGTCGAAGCTGCCGGCCGGCACCTGGACGTCGTAGACGTCGCCGTGGCGGACCTGGACGTGGTGGAGCCCGGCCTCGGCGAGGCGGACCCGCGCCACCGACAGCATGTCGTGGCTGAGGTCGATGCCGACCGCGCGCACGGCGAGCGGCGCCAGCAGTTCCAGCATCCGCCCGGTGCCGGTGCCGACGTCGAGCAGCGCCTGCACCGGCGTCTCGCCGAGCACCGAGCGCACCGCCGCCTCGACCGCGGCCTCGGGCGCGTGCAGCGAGCGCAGCCGGTCCCAGGTCTCGGCGTTGGCGGAGAAATAGCGCGCCGCCGCCTCGCGGTGAGCGGCCTTGACCGCGGCCAGCCGGGCGCCGTCCCGGGCCAGCACCGCGTCCTCGCCGTCGAGGGCGGCGAGGATCTGACGCACGACCACGGCGCCACGCCCGTCGCGGGCGAGCCGGTAATAGACCCAGGCCCCTTCCGGGAAGCGCTCGATCAGCGCCGCCTCGGTGAGCAGCTTGAGATGGCGCGAGACCCTCGGCTGGCTCTGGGCGAGGATTTCGGTGAGGTCCTTGACCGTGAGGTCGCCGGCGGCGAGCAGCGCGAGGATGCGCAGCCGCGTCGCCTCGCCGGCGGCCTTGAGGCCGGCGAGAAGATCGGCGAGGGGCACGGGCGCCTCCCCCGTGGTCTTCGTCAGCATGACCGCCATCCCATTCCGGAAACGATATAAAGATATCTTTATATGTCGTGAGATCGCCACGCAACCCCTTTCTGGGCGCAGCCACTCGGCCGACACGGGTTTGGAACCACTGCTGTCCGGAACCCGCCGCCGAGGCTCAACTCAAGGACGCGCTCTCCTTCACGAACTCTCGAAGGGCCCGGATCACGTTCTTGAGACTCCGGCGCCGTCGCCCCGGCTTTTCCCTCGTCCTTCGAGACAGTCGCTTCGCTCCTTCCTCAGGATGAGGAAAAAGGTCAAACCTCTGCGATCATGTGACAAACCCCTCGAAGGCCTCATCCTGAGGAAGCCGCGTCAGCGGCTGTCTCGAAGGACGAGGCCGGGTGCACCCACGCTCCAGAACCGGACCGCGGCATGCAACCCCCGATCGCCACGTGCGATCGCAGACCGAACTGCGGACGAAAAATCCCCGCCCTTCGCGGCGAAGGACGGGGAAGCGAGACGGCACGGCGGCGGGGGACGACGTTCCCCCCGTCCTCTCACGCGGTGCGGCGCGTCTGCAGGTAGAGGGCGACGCGCTCGCGGGCCATGCGCTGGTCCATCGCCATGAAGGCGTTGAGCGACTGGGTGCGGGACTGCGCGGTCAGCCGGTGCTTCCACGGCCCGACCTTCAGCAGCGCCTGCACGGTCTGGACGCGGAAGCCGCAGGCCTTCGCCACCATCAGGAACGGCTCGGTGTCGGTGCGCACCAGCCAGTGCTTGGCCTCCTCGAGGCTGATGTCGGTGAGCATGGCGAAGGCGGCGGCCGCTTCCGGAAAGCGGTCCTCGGCGGCGAAGCGGCAGATCAGCGATTCGGAGGCCGCCTGCACGCCGCCGGCCTTGGCGAGCCGCGCCCAGGCGCTTTCGAAGTCGTAGAGCCCCAGCCAGTAGCTGTTGGACATCCGCTCCTCGGCGACCCGGGTGGCGCTGGCGATGCGCGCCTTGTCGAGGCCGTAGCCCTTCTCCCGCAGCGTCCGGCGCACCTCCTCGCTCGCCTTGTCGACCAGTTCGGCGATCACCGTGTCGGGGGTGTCGGCGCGCTCGCCGAGGGCGGAGGCGACCTCGGCGTCGCCGCGGGCCTGGTCGAGCAGGATCTGCATCGCCGCTTCCGACAGGGCGGCGCCGTGGTTGCCGGCGATGCGGCGGCGGATGCCGGCGTCGCCCTTCTCCACCGCGGCGCTGGTCACCTCCTCCGACAGGACCTTGCGGCCGGAGATGGCGTGGAGATGGTCGGCGCCGCGCGAATGGATGATGTCGAGCAGGTCGACGTCGGTCAGCATCGGCGAATGCGACAGCACCGGCCGGGCGACCCTGATCTCGTCGCGGGCGAAGCGGCGGATGGTCTGCTCCGGTGCCCGCCGCAGCGGCGCGATCTTGGCCGCGGCGAAGGCCCGCGCCTCGGTCTCGACCATGTCGGCGAGCCGGCTCAGCACCTGGTCGTAGATCTCGATCTGTTCGAGCGTGCAGCCTTCCGAGGTCACGGAGAAGAGCGAGGCCACACTGCGCATCAGTTCGTCCCGCCGACCCGACGTCGGATCGCGGTCCAGTGAATTGAAGTCGACGAGGTTGGTTTCGATCATTGTTGTGTCGCTGCCTGCGGGTTGCCGTCCTACGGGTTATAGGGCTCAAACGTCGAGGCGAGGTGAAACGGGGCGCCGGTATTCGAAGCTTGTTTGATTCAAAATCGAACTAGGCTAAAAGCCGTTTCGGAACATGGCTCTGGAGGGAAAAGGCCGATGGAGGAGATTGCCGGACCCCGCTTTCGCGGACCGACGCGGCCGCTGACGGAGCCGCAGGACGGGGTCGTCTTCATCGGCCGCGTCTACACGCCCTGGCGCTCGCGCGAGGACTGCCCGCGCAACGTCGTCGAGGCGCGCGAGCGCGGCGGCCATTCGCTGATCGACCTCGACCCGCCCTATCGCGCCGGCCTGTTCGGCCTCGAACGCTACTCGCACCTGGTGCTGCTCTACTGGATGCACGAGGCCGAGCGCGACGTCATGATCCAGTATCCGCGCCACACCGACGGCCCGCGCGGCGTGTTCTCGATCCGCTCGCCGGCCCGGCCCAACCCGATCGCCATGGCCGTCGCCGGCATCCTCTCGATCGACATCGACGCCGGCCGGGTCGAGATCGAGCAGGTCGACTGCCTGACCGGCACGCCGCTCCTCGACATCAAGCCCTATTTCCCCTCGATCGACGCCGTTCCGGACGCCGAGACCGGCCGGACGGGATGACGTCGCGCCCGCTCCCGGCCGATCGGCCTCAGCCGTAGATCCACTGTTCCGGCAGCTTCGCCTCCAGCGCCGCCGCCGGCACGATCGTGCCTTCGCGCTCGACGCTGGCGACGACGCCGCGCAGGCGCCTGGCGACCTTCGGGAACAGCAGGTCGAGGCCCTCGCGCTCAGGGAACTCGGCGGCGATCTCGCGGCCGGCGTAGCGGCAGGGGGCGTTCTGCCCCTCGACCACCAGCACGGCCCCGCCCTCGAAGACGAGCCGCGTTCCGGCGGGAAGGAAGGAGAAGCGGGCGATCCCGGAGACGACGATCGTGGTGCCGATCCAGGCGGCCTCGAACCTCGGCAGGTCCATCGCCAGCCGGATCGCTTCCAGATCCTCGGCCGAGACCACCGTGACCTGCCGGCCGTTGCGCATGGCGCTGCCGCGCGGATACCACGGCTCGCGGCTGCCGGCGGGGCGGGTGAAGCCGGCGTGCCTGTCGCCGGCCGGCCCCTCGAAGGTCATCACGATCCGCTCGGCCGCCGCGGTCCGCAGCCCGTCATCGGCGACGAGGCCGAGCCATTCGGTGCGCCCGGGCAATCTGGCGGGGGCGAAGACCTTCGGTTCGGCGGGCACGAACAGGCTGTCGGCGGGCATGGGGACCTCGGCGGATCGGGTGCGGAAAGGCCGCGAGCCTAGCCGATCGCCGGCCCCGCCACCACCCGCCTTCGCATCCGGCGCCGGCGGCGGGACGCTACGTCGAGGCGATCGCCGCTCACCGCCCCGGCCGCATCATCCGCGCCATCACGTCGTCGCGCAGCACGAAGCGGTGGTAGAGCGCCGCGGCGACGTGGACGACGATCAGCAGGATGAACACCGGCTTGCCTGCCTCGTGGATCTCTCCGAGCGGCTTGTAGAGATAGTAGGCGACGAGCCCGGTGACCGGCATCGCGACCAGCAGCGCATAGAACAGCCAGTGGGTCAGGCCGGCGAGCCGCGCCGCCAGCGGGTGGCCGCCCTCCGGATAGGCCGGCGCACCATGGCCGATCCGGAGCGCCAGCCGGCCGGCGACGAGCAGAAGGATGGCGACGCCGACGTAGATGTGGAGATCGGCCATCAGCACCTCGGTCGCCGTCGGCGTCTGGCCGTCGCGCACGATGCGGCCGAGCGCCGGCAGGCTCTCGCCGAAGACGAGCTGGAAGAAGACGAGGGCGGCGACGACCCAGTGGAGGACGATCTGGGTTCCGGTGTAGGAGGCGGGGGCGCGCGGCCCGGCGACGGCGGTCATGGGAGCACCTTTTCGACTGTCGGAACGTCGTCCGCCCGGCCCCGTCCGGCCGCATCGGGCGACGCTGGGAACCTAGCCGCCGCCCGTCGCAGGACTGTGCCGGATCTGTCGCAAGATGTAACGGCGCGGGTGGCCACGGCTGCCCGTTCCGCGCCCCCGATCTCGCCGCCCGTCCACTCGTCCGAACGTGAACAGAAACCGGTTGCCACACTGTTCACGGCAAGATGGCTGGAACAATCCGTCGACAGCCGCGATCATGGCGGCGACCCGTTCGTCCTCGCCCTGCCGGAGACCCTCCTTGCTCGCCAACACCGCCGCCCGTTACGGCCTCGTCGCCCAGATCCTGCACTGGATCACCGCCGTCCTGATCCTCCTCCTCCTCGTCATGGGCCTCGTCATGACGGGCCTGCCGCAGTCGACCGACGCCGAGATCGCGGACAAGGTCTTCGTCTTCTCGCTGCACAAGACGCTCGGCGTCACCCTTCTCGCCGTCGCGCTGGCGCGGGTGCTCTGGGCGCTCGTCTCGGTGAGGCCGGCCCCGTTGCATCCGGAGCGCCGGCTGGAGACCTTCGCGGCGGAGGCGGTGCACTGGACGCTCTACGGCGCCATCCTGGCGACGCCCCTCGCCGGCTGGGTCCACCACGCCGCCAGCACCGGCTTCGCGCCGATCTGGTGGCCGTTCGGGCAGGATCTGCCCTTCGTGCCGAAGAGCGAGGCGGTGGCCGCCGCCTCCGGCTTCGCCCATTGGCTCCTCGCCATGACGACCATCGCCGCCGTCGGCCTCCACGTCGCCGGCGCGCTCAAGCACGCCGTGATCGACCGCGACGCGACGCTCGCCCGCATGGTGCCCGGTGCCTCCCGCGACGTGCCCGTGACGCCACTTCTCTCGACCGCGAGCCGCGGCCACGCCACCCCCGCCCTCGCCGCCCTCGCCCTGTTCGCCCTCGTCTTCGCCGCCGTCGCCGCCAGAAGCCTGCTCGCCGGCGAAGAGCCGGCGGTGGCCGCGGCGGCGCCGGCGGACGATGCCTCCGGCTGGATCGTCGATCACGAGGCGAGCCGGCTCGGCATCGTCATCTCGCAGATGGGCTCACCGGTGGAGGGCGCCTTCTCGCGCTGGACGGCCGCGATCGACTTCGAGCCCGACGCCCTCGAGGCTTCCCGCGTCACCGTCACCGTCGACATCGGCTCGCTCAGCCTCGGCGGCGTCACCGACCAGGCCAAGGGGGCCGACTTCCTCGACGCCGCCGCCCATCCGACCGCCGTCTTCGAGGCCGCCAGTTTCCGCCGCACCGGCGACACCGCCTACGAGGCCGACGGCACGCTGACCCTTCGCGGCGTCACCCGCCCGGTGACGTTGCCCTTCGACCTCGTCATCGACGGTGACGAAGCCACCATGACCGGCCGCACCACCCTCGACCGCATCGACTTCGGCGTCGGTGCAGCGGGCTTCGCCGACGAAGGTTCGGTGAAATTCGCGGTCGAGGTGGAGACGACGGTGAAGGCCCGGCGCGCCGGGGACTGACCCCGGCGACGGGGCTGGCACTCGGAATGCGAAAAGGCGCGGGTCGCTTCCGACCCGCGCCTTCGATCGTTGTTTCGGCACGTCCGCCCGGCAGGGGCGGAGAACGTCACTCGGCCTTCATCGCCTCGACCGAGATGGTCAGCGCCACGTCGTCGCTGACGTAGGGCGCGAACATGCCCATGTCGAAGTCGGACCGCTTGATCGACGTCGTCGCGTCGAAGCCGGCCCACGGCTTCTTGGCCATCGGGTGCTCGCCCATCTGGTTGAGCGTCGCGTCGAGCACGACCGGCTTGGTGATGCCGTTGAGGGTGAGGTCGCCGGTGATCCTGGCGGTCTTCTCGCCGGTCACCTCGACGCCGGTGGAGACGAAGGTCACCTTCGGGGCGGCCTCGGCGTCGAAGAAGTCGGCGGTCTTGAAGTGGGCGTCGCGCTCCGGCCAGCCGGTGATCAGCGAGGCGGTGTCGATCTCGACCGAAACCGTCGACTTCGACGGGTCGTCCTGGTCGAGCATCAGCTCGCCCGAAAAGCCGGAGAACATGCCGACGGTGTTGGAATAGCCGAGGTGGTTGTAGGTGAACACCACCTGCGAGTGGCTCGGGTCCAGCGTGTACTTCTCGGCGGCGGCCGCGCCGAGGGCGGACGCCAGCACGAGAGCGGAAGCGAGAACCAGGGCTTTCTTCATCGGGTACTCCAGGGTTGGCGGAAGCTTCAGACGGTGTCCGGTCCGCGAATGGGGCCGGCCGCCCGCCCGCGCCCGTCAGGGAGACGCGACGGCGACCACGCCTTATGTAGACGATGGACCGTGTCGCTCAATCCGCAAGGTCGGGGAAATTCTGTTCACTAATCGGTGAACAATATCGCCCTCACGCCCTGTCACCCTTGACCGCGACGATGAAGATCCGCGGAAAACGCAACAGCACCCGTCCGTCGGCCATCGGCGGATGGGCCGCCGCGATCCGCGCCCGGTAGTCGGCGAGGAAGGCGGCGCGCTCGTCCGTGTCGAGCGGGTCGAGGAAGGGCCTCAAGCCGGTGCTCGACACGAAGTCGACGATCGCGTCGGGGCCGGCCAGCGGGTGGTTGTAGATCGTGTGCCAGACGTCGATCGCCGCGGCCCGCCCGGCGAGCGCGTCGTGGTAGCGCGCCGGCGGCGGCAGCGGCGCCCGTGCCGCGCCGGCGAGTTTTTCGGCGAAGGGCATCGCCGCCGCGGCCTCGCTCATCGCCCGATGGGTCGGCTCGGCGAGATTGTCCGGCATCTGCACGGCGAGCGCCCCGCCGGGAGCAAGATGATCCATCAGCCGCGGCAGCAGGGCGAGGTGATCGGGCAGCCACTGCAGCACGGCGTTGGCGAAGAGGACGTCGACCGGCGCCTCCGGCCGCCAGGTGGCGACGTCCGCGAGCGTGAACCGGACGCCGGGCAGGCGCGCCCGCGCCGCCTCCAGCATGGCGGGCGAGGTGTCGAGCCCGAGGACATCGGCCCACGGCCACCGGCTGACCAGCAGTTCGGTCGAATTGCCCGGTCCGCAGCCGACGTCGACGACGCGCCGGGGAAGATCGAGCGGCACGCGGGCGAGGAGATCCCGCGCCGGCCTCGTCCGCTCGTCCTCGAAGGTCAGATACCGCTCCGCCGACCAGTCCGCCATCGCACCGCTCCCGTCCCTGGCGCCCGACGAAAAAGGGGCGCGTCCGGCGACGCGCCCCTCCGACTGTCCACGAAGTGGCGAGGCGCGCGCCTCACTCCTTCTTCTTGTTGGTCACGACGAGGTCCTTGTCGAGGTCCATGTCATACTGGCCGTCGGCGCAGAACACGTCGTCGAGCTCGTAGCCCTCGCCGTCCATCTCGATGTTGTCGGCGTCGACCTCGCACTGCATGTCCTTCAGCATCGCCTGGATCTTCGTCACGGTCTCCTCCGGCACCTCGTCGGCGAAGGCGGCGGCGGGGGCGAGCACGAGGGCTCCGGCGAGCAGCAGGGTCTTCATCATGGTCTTTTTCTCCTCCCGATGCGGGTCCGCGCGCCCGGTCGGGCGGCGGCCGCGGCTTCAAAATGCGATTGCCGGTGAGAACGCGGGCCGCACCCGGCCCGGCGCGGTCACTGGATGGCGAACTTCACCCGCTGGCTGTCGCCCTGGGTGTTGGGGATGTACATGTCGAAGGTGCCAGGCTTGATGGCGACGAAGGACATCTCGACCGTGCCGGCCTTGTCGAACTCGATCGAATCGATCGCCATCGGGCGGATCTCGATCTTGTTGATGACGATCTCGTTCATCCAGATCGCCCGGAAGAACTCCGGACCCATCACCGCGAGCTCGGCGGAGCCGTCGGCGGTGATCTCGAGCGTGTAATAGGCGCCGGACTGCAGCTTGACCGGCTGCTCGCCCTCGAACAGCGGCTGGCCGGAGGCCAGCGTCAGCTTCACCGTCTCGCCGCGGTTGCACTTGGCGAGCAGGCCGGCGAAGCCGAGCTTGGTGCCGTCGCACAGCGGCGCGGCGCTCGCCGGTGCGGCGAAGGTGAAGGCGCAGGCGGCGAGCGCCAGCGCGAGTGCGGTCTTCTTCATCGGTTTCCTCCCTCACGAAATCGTGGCCCGCCGTCGTCCGCCGGCCGGAGCCGGGACGGATCGGCACGCCGCGCGCGCCGCAGGGCCGGTTGCCGACGGCTTGATGCCGACGGTCGGTCGTCTTCGCGGGCAATCGATCCACGCCGGGCGGCGACGGGTCAAGTTACGGCTTCGTAAGGGTTTGAGCCGAGTGGATTTTCCTGCATCGCAAAGCCGGGAACTTCTTCCCGACAGAGAGTGGAAATGGGGGTGCGCGGAGACCAGACGTACTGCATGGCGGAGCGGGAATACGCCTCACTTCGTGGAATGCCTTTGCCCGCGCAATTTGCCTAAATGAAGTCGGTTGTAATTTCTACTAAAAGGCGCATAATTCCCTCATAAATTGAGCTCACAAAAGAGGGGAGCAAGGACATGGCTGGGAAATTCTACACAATCCGCCCAGGAGATAATCTCCTCAGTATTGCGAAACTGACGGATTGCACCGTCGAAGAAATTCTCGCTTTGAACCCACAAATTTCGAATCCGAACGTCATCTACTCGGGCGCTCAGTTGCTTCTGCCCGACACCGTATCACGCAGTAAAATGTTGAAGGCCAAGGCCGAACAACTCGATACTGGAGACGATCCGGCTTGGCTCAAGATCGCCCGCGGAGAAATGGGCATCACGGAGATAGGGGGATCCAAAGCCAACCCACGAATTGTCGAGTATCTCTGGACGACGAAAGGACTTTCCAGTGATTTGAAGAACTCCGACGAGACTGCATGGTGCTCGGCTTTCGCCAATTGGTGCATCGTCACAGCCGGTCTGACGGGAACAAGCTCCGCATGGGCTCTCGACTGGAGAAACTGGGGAAAAGAGATTGCGAATCCTGTCATTGGCGCGGTCGTCGTCTTCAGTCGAAAGTCCTTAAAAACAAACGGTGGCCACGTCGGGTTTTTTATCGAAGATTTGGGCACGAAAGTTCGTATCCTGGGGGGAAACCAAAGTGAATCAGTTAAGGAAAGTACCTATCCGAAAGATGGGAAACTCGGAAAATTTGACTACAAGTTGCTAAATTACAGAATGCCGAGCTGATTCTTGAAAAGCGGAATGACATTTCAAACGAATTTTAGATCACTTTGTATTTTTAAACTAACTCGAGGATTAGAAGGCCCAAAACGAAAACGGGCGGCCCGAAGGCCGCCCGCCGTGTCCTCACCGCGTCAGCGGCTTGTACTTGATCCGCCGCGGGTTCAGCACCGCGTCGGGGCCGAGGCGGCGCTTCTTGTCCTCCTCGTAGGCCTCGAAGTTGCCCTCGAACCACTCGACGTGGCTGTCGCCCTCGAAGGCGAGGATGTGGGTGGCGAGACGGTCGAGGAACATGCGGTCGTGGGAGATCACCACGGCGCAGCCGGCGAAATCCTCCAGCGCGTCCTCCAGCGCCGACAGCGTCTCGGTGTCGAGGTCGTTGGTCGGCTCGTCGAGCAGCAGGACGTTGTGGCCGGCCTTCAGCATCTTGGCGAGGTGGACGCGGTTGCGCTGGCCGCCCGACAAAGTGCCGACCTTCTGCTGCTGGTCGCCGCCCTTGAAGTTGAAGGCGCCGCAATAGGCCCGGCTGTTGACGTCGCGCTTGCCGATGGTCAGTACGTCGAGGCCGCCGGAGATCTCCTCCCAGACGGTCTTGTTGGGATCGAGGCTGTCGCGGCTCTGGTCGACGTAGCCGAGGTGGACGGTCTCGCCGATCTTGATCTCGCCGCTATCCGGCGTCTCTTGGCCGGTGATCATCCGGAACAGCGTGGTCTTGCCGGCGCCGTTCGGGCCGATGATGCCGACGATGCCGCCGGGCGGCAGCGAGAAGCTGAGATCGTCGATCAGCAGCCGGTCGCCGTAACCCTTGGAGAGATGCTTGACCTCGATGACGTTGTCGCCGAGCCGCTCGCCGGCCGGGATGACGATCTGGGCCTGGCCCGAGGCCTGGCGCTCCTCGGAGCGGCGCACCAGCTCGTCATAGGCCTGGATACGGGCCTTGGACTTGGTCTGGCGGGCCTTCGGCGAGGCCGCGATCCACTCGCGCTCGCGGCTGAGCGAGCGCTGGCGGGCGGCCTCCTCGCGGCCCTCCTGCTCGAGGCGCTTGGCCTTCTTCTCGAGGTAGACCGAGTAGTTGCCCTCGTAGGGGATGCCGCGGCCGCGGTCGAGCTCGAGGATCCAGCCGGTGACGTTGTCGAGGAAGTAGCGGTCGTGGGTGACGATCAGCACCGCGCCCTTGAATTCGCGCAGGTGCTTTTCCAGCCACGCCACCGTCTCTGCGTCGAGATGGTTGGTCGGCTCGTCGAGCAGCAGGAGGTCCGGCTCGGCCAGCAGCAGCTTGGCGAGCGCGACGCGGCGCTTCTCGCCGCCCGACAGCGGGCCGACCTCGGCCTCGCCCGGCGGGCAGCGCAGGGCGTCCATCGCCATCTCGACCTTGGATTCGAGATCCCACAGGTTCTCCGCGTCGATGACGTCCTGGAGCTTGGCGGCCTTGTCGGCGTTCTCCTCCGTGTAGTCCATCATCAGGGCGTTGTACTCGTCGAGGATCGCCTTCTGCTTGGCGACGCCCTCCATCACGTTCTCGAACACGGTCTTGGTCGTGTCGAGCTGCGGCTCCTGCGGCAGGTAGCCGACGGTGGCGCCTTCGGCCAGCCAGGCTTCGCCGTTCCACTCCTTGTCGAGGCCCGCCATGATCTTGAGCAGGGTCGACTTGCCCGAGCCGTTGGGGCCGAGCACGCCGATCTTGGCGTCGGGGTAGAACTGCAGGTGGACGTTGTCGAGGACCTTCTTGCCCCCGCCGTAGGTCTTGGTGAGACCGTGCATGTAGTAGATGAACTGGCGAGCCATGGGCCGTCCTGAAAGTTCCGGGCGTTACGGATGGGATCGGGGCTTATCTAGTGCATTCGGCGGCGAAGGGGAAACCCGCAATCGAAAAAAGTCGCCGCCGGCCGCTCGCTGCCGCTCGCCCGCCTCCGCCGACATGGGATCCGATTGTCGGCCGCGCCTGCGACCAAAATTCGCGGGCAAGGTCTCGCCGCGCCCCGTGTTCGCGCGCGAAGGTCGCCGCAGCAGGTCCCCGTGGTGGCCGCCGACGCGGCGAGACCGCCCCATCGGGCTCCACAGTCGACCCCGCCTCGGCCAGGCCATAGACGATGTGGCACATCACGAGCAATCGATCGATGATCCATACGTATATTTCTGGTATTACAGATGCCATCAATTCCATTTTTCATTTCGCAACTGCAAAATCAATTTGAGTTCATTATCATTTTAAACATTTCCTTCTTCTTGTGCATGACACCTTCAAGTATATCCCGCTGACAGGGCCGGAAATAAGAGTCATAGTCGCTCTGTCTGCCGGGGGGAGACGTCATCACGAAGTCCGGGAGCGCCGCACCGCGGCCCTCTCCTCCCGCCCGGCCGGACGAGGCAGCGCGCGCCGCAGGACGGCCCGAGGGGCGGGGGGCGGGCGCTGGGAGTTGAGAGAGACGGGCGCCCTCCTGCCGCCCGAAACCGGCCATCGCCGGAATTCACCGCGACGGGTGCGCGAAGCACCCGCATGGGAGGGAACGACAATGCATCTCGTAACGGCGCTCGCCATCGTCATCGGCGTCCTCGGCGCCATCGCCACCTATCTCTTCGTCGGCAACGTCACCGGGCTCGGCCTGCAGATCTGGGCCTGCTTCATCGCCTGGGCCAGCTTCTTCCACTGCGGTGGCGGCGAGGCCGGCCTCAAGAACTCGGTCGTCGCCAACATCTGGGGCTCGCTCTGCGCCACCGTGGCGCTGATCCTCGTCACCCAGGCCTCCGGCGGCAGCGTCCCGGTGATCTCGGCCATCGTCGGCGTCACCGTCGCCGTCATGATCCTCGGCGCCCACGTGCCGCTGCTCGCCGCGATCCCGGCCGCCGTCTACGGCTACGCCTGCACCGCCGCCTTCGGCCTGCTCGTCACCGGCGCCGACCCGATGTCGGCCGCGATCCAGACCAGCCCCTTCCTCAACATCTCCATCTCGATGGCGATCGGCGGGCTGTTCGGCTACCTCTCCGGCAAGATCGCCGGCATGCTGACGGCCCCGGCCCCCAAGGCCGCGACCCGCTGAACGAAGGATGATATTGCCCGACGTTGATCGTCGGGCAAAAAGACGAGACGCCGCCGTGGGGAGACCCGCGGCGGCGTTCTGCCATGGACGAGGGCGGGACCGGCGACGGGGCGTCGGGGCGAGACGCGGCGCATCCCTGCGCCGGAACCGGTACCGGCGCGCGGCTCCGTCCGGGCGAGTCATCTCGCCCTTCGCCGCTCCCTTCGCTCCCCGTCACTCCCGCAGACCGTAGACCTCGCGCTGCACCCGCTCTCGCCGGGCGGCGAAGTCGGCGCGCTCCAGCCGCCGGCGCATCGCCGCGTCTTCGCCCGCCGTCAGCGTGGCGATCCGCTCCGCCGTGCGCAGGGCCGCCGCGCCGTCGCCGCGCCGCAGATCGGAAGAGC